>NZ_CAXAQH010000005.1:0-279067 GCF_963970905.1 Pseudomonas sp. EL_65y_Pfl2_R96
TGGCCTCGATGAACTGAAGCGTAACCGCTGCCGAAAACTGCGTAACTCATTGTTTACCAAGGAGTTTTCCGTTTCGACTGCGCCGGAAGTGGGGCGAATTATAGACGTCCAGAATCTGCCGTCAACCGTTAATTTGATTTTTCTATCAATGACTTGCGAAAAGCACCTTATAGGAGAGCAAAGCTACGCCCCTCTATATAGAAAGGCTCCTCAAAGCACTCCCGCCTCCTTTAGCGCAGCAACGACGCCGACATCCAGACCCAACACCCGCTGCAGAACCTCCAGCGTGTGCTCGCCTAATAAAGGAGGCGCGCTACGGTATTCCACCGGCGTCTCGGACAGGCGTATCGGGCTCGCAACCTGCGGCACCATCCCGGCCAACGCATGAGGCAGCTCAATAGCCAACCCACGCGCCTGAACCTGAGGATCGGCAAACACCTGAGCCAGATCATTAATCGGCCCACACGGCACGCCCGCCTGCTCCAGCTGCGCCACCCATTCGGCAGTGGTCTTGAACACTGTCGCCTGACGGATCAGCGGAATCAGCACCCCTCGATTTGCCACCCGCAACTTGTTGGTCGCAAAACGCGGATCATCCGCCCACTGCGGCTGACCAGCCACTTCCGCAAACTTGCGGAACTGCCCGTCATTACCCACCGTGAGGATGAAGTCGCCATCCGCCGTAGGAAAGTCCTGATAAGGCACGATATTCGGATGAGCGTTGCCCAAGCGCTTGGGCGCATTGCCTGTAGTCAGGTAGTTCATCGCCTGGTTGGCCAGACAAGCCACCTGAACATCCAGCAATGCCATATCAACATGCTGACCGCCACCGCCATGATCCCGGTGAGCCAGCGCAGCCAGGATCGCTACCGCCGAATAGAGCCCGGTCAAAATGTCTGTCAACGCCACCCCGACTTTCACCGGACCAGCGCCCTCATCTCCTTCGGGGCGACCAGTCAAACTCATCAGGCCGCCCAAGCCCTGGATCATGAAGTCATAACCCGCACGCTTGGCATACGGACCGGTCTGACCGAACCCGGTGATCGAGCAATAGATCAGCTTCGGATTGGCCACCCTGAGCGACTCGTAGTCCAACCCATAAGCTGCAAGACCACCAACCTTGAAGTTCTCGATGAGGATGTCCGACTTCGCCGCCAACTCACGCACCAACTGTTGCCCCTCTGGCTGCGTGAAGTCGATGGTCACCGATTGCTTGTTGCGGTTGGCGGACAAGTAATAGGCCGCCTCACTGGTGTTCTCGCCATAGGCGTCTTTAAGGAACGGAGGTCCCCAGGCGCGCGTGTCATCACCATTACCCGGGCGCTCAACCTTGATGACTTCAGCGCCAAGGTCCGCCAGGATCTGCCCGGCCCAAGGCCCGGCAAGAACCCGCGATAAATCCAGTACCCGTAGATGCGAAAGCGCGCCCATGGCCGTTCTCCTATTAATAGAACGCCTGGATGCCGGTCTGCGCGCGACCGAGGATCAGCGCGTGGACGTCATGCGTACCTTCATAGGTATTCACCACTTCCAGGTTGACCAAGTGGCGAGCCACACCGAACTCATCGGAGATACCGTTGCCACCCAGCATGTCGCGCGCCATGCGGGCAATGTCGAGGGACTTGCCACAGGAGTTGCGCTTCATCATCGAAGTGATCTCGACCGCAGCAGTACCCTCATCTTTCATACGACCCAGACGCAGGCAACCTTGCAGCGCCAGAGTGATTTCGGTCTGCATGTCGGCCAGTTTCTTCTGGATCAACTGAGTGGCGGCCAATGGACGACCAAACTGCTGACGATCCAGAGTGTATTGGCGAGCGGTGTGCCAGCAGAACTCGGCAGCGCCCAGTGCACCCCAGGAGATGCCATAACGCGCCGAGTTAAGGCAGGTAAAAGGACCTTTCAAACCCCGGACATCCGGAAAGATGTTCTCTTCAGGGACAAACACGCTGTCCATGACGATCTCGCCGGTGATGGATGCACGCAGGCCAACTTTGCCGTGAATCGCCGGAGCGCTCAGGCCTTTCCAGCCCTTCTCCAGCACAAAGCCACGAATGTCGCCCGCATCGTCCTTGGCCCAGACCACGAACACATCGGCGATCGGGCTGTTGGTGATCCACATCTTGCTGCCGGTGAGGCTGTAGCCGCCTTCAACTTTGCGCGCACGAGTAATCATCGCGCCCGGGTCGGAACCGTGGTCAGGCTCGGTCAGACCGAAGCAACCGATCCATTCACCCGAGGCTAGCTTCGGCAGGTATTTCTGCTTCTGTGCTTCGGTACCGAATTCGTTGATCGGCACCATGACCAGCGAGGACTGCACGCTCATCATCGAGCGATAGCCGGAGTCGACACGCTCGACCTCACGGGCAATCAGACCGTAGCTGACGTAGTTAAGGCCGCTGCCACCGTATTGCTCAGGAATGGTCGCACCCAACAGACCCACTTCACCCATCTCGCGGAAGATCGCCGGGTCGGTCTTCTCATGACGGAAAGCTTCGAGAACGCGCGGCGCGAGCTTCTGCTGAGCGAATTGCTGAGCGGTGTCGCGAATCATGCGTTCTTCTTCAGTGAGCTGTTGATCCAGCAGCAGGGGATCGATCCAGTTGAAGCTAGCTTTACCGCCCATGAGTGAGTCCTCTCGAATCGGGTCAAATAACGTGGGTTGATCCTAGGCCGGGTTCGGCGCCACGACAAACGAGGATTTTGCATACTGCTGTGCTAATTTCTCACTTCGAAACATCGCCAAATAGCCTTTATGCGATGCATTAGTGAGGTTGACGTACATGCGCAGGAAGATTCCCAGCACAACGGCCTTGATCAGCTTTGAAGCGGCAGCGCGCCACGAGAGCTTTACCAAGGCTGCCCAGGAGCTTTCTCTCACTCAGGGAGCGATTTGCCGACAGATCGCCAGCCTCGAGGAGTTCCTCAACGTCGAACTGTTCCGACGCTCGCGGCGCGGAGTGAAGCTGACAGAGGCGGGGCTTTCCTACAGCCGCCGAGTAGCCACCCAACTCGATGCGGTTGAACGGGACACCTTGTCAGTGATGGGCCAGCAAGGCGCCAACGTGATCGAGCTGGCGGTGGTTCCAACCTTCGGCACGCAATGGCTGCTGCCACGACTCAAAGACTTTCAGCACAAGCACCCGGAAGTGACGGTCAATCTCACCAACCGCACGCGCCCCTTCCTTTTTGCCGACACCGACTTCGATGCCGCGATCTATTTCGGCGACGCCGACTGGCCGGGCACCGAATCCCACAGGCTAATGGGCGAAAATCCGATGCCAGTGTGCAGCCCCACGTTACTGGGCAAAAAAGCGAACCTGAGCCCCAGTGAAATCGCCGAACTGCCCCTGCTGCAACAAACCACACGCCCTTATGCCTGGCGTCAGTGGTTCAACGCCCAAAACCTGAATATCCCGCGAGACATGACAGGGCCGCGTTACGAGCTATTCTCCATGCTTGCCCAAGCGGCGACGCATGACATGGGGATCGCTTTGATTCCGCCGTTCCTGATTCAGCGCGAATTGGCGGAGAGGCGCCTGGTGATTGCCAATCCCCAAGCTTTATCGAGCATCAAGGCTTATTACCTGATGATTCCCGAACGAAAGGTCGAATCAGCCTCTTTAAAGGCATTTCGCGATTGGCTGGTGAGCCAGGCACAAAGCTACAACCTGGAAGGATAAAGGCTGCACCCATTAATTGACCCCGTAGTCAGCAAAACAAAAGCACTACAGATGTACGTATTTGTCGCATGTTGACAGACTGTACCGACAAACAGCACAAACGTCCCACAAGCTACTGAATACGTGGCCTTGAGCCTCTATTGGTAAGCAATGGCGATTCATTCACCGCGCCGATGTGTAAATTCTTGAATTTCGGCCAAAATCCTTACAGGCCACGGCCTGCAATGGATTTAACCGGACAGTGCGACATTCGGTCACGGGGTGACTTGTAGTTAATTTTCCGTCACCCGTCATAATCCCTTGAAGGGCACAAAGTTCGCCTGCAAAATGCCGCGCCCCGCCCTGATTTGGCGGGATCGTGCTGATCGGCCGCCCCAGACGCACCATCCGAAGTGCCTGGGTTTACTCAATAAGATCACGCAGGAGATTTGACGTGCACATTGGTGTTCCTCTCGAAACCCAGACGGGTGAAACACGGGTTGCTGCAACCCCGGAAACCATCAAGAAGCTGATCGGCCAGGGTCATAAAGTCACTGTGCAAAGCGGCGCCGGTATTAACGCCAGCGTTGTCGACAGTGCTTATGAAGCGGCAGGCGCGACCATTGGCAGTGCCAATGATGCATTTGGCGCAGAGCTGATTCTCAAGGTGGTCGCCCCCAGCGACAGCGAACTGACGCTGATAAAAAGCGGCACCGTTGTGGTGGGCATGCTCAATCCGTTCAGCAATGAAACCATTGCCAAGCTGGCTGAGTGCGGCATTACCGCTTTCGCACTGGAGGCCGCGCCGCGCACCTCCCGTGCTCAGAGCCTGGATGTGTTGTCCTCCCAGGCGAACATCGCCGGCTATAAGGCCGTGTTGCTGGCCGCTCACTACTATCCACGCTTCATGCCAATGCTGATGACGGCGGCGGGTACCGTGAAAGCAGCGCGCGTGCTGATTCTTGGCGCTGGCGTAGCCGGTTTGCAGGCGATTGCCACGGCGAAACGCCTGGGTGCCGTGATCGAAGCGTCCGACGTGCGTCCTGCCGTGAAGGAACAGATCGAATCTCTGGGTGCGAAATTCGTCGATGTGCCGTACGAAACCGATGAAGAGCGCGAATGCGCCGTCGGTGTCGGCGGTTACGCGCGCCCAATGCCGGCCAGCTGGATGCAGCGCCAGGCCTTGGCCGTGCACGAACGCGCCAAGCAGGCTGACATTGTCATCACCACCGCACTGATCCCGGGCCGCAAGGCGCCGACACTGTTGAGCGCCGAAACCGTGGCGCAGATGAAGCCAGGCTCCGTGGTCATCGACCTCGCGGCAGCCCAGGGCGGCAACTGCCCGCTGACCGTAGCGGACCAGGTAGTGATCGAGAATGGCGTGACCATTGTCGGCCCGACCAACCTGGCCGGCGCGGTCGCGGCAGACGCGTCAGCGCTGTACGCGCGCAACCTGCTGGACTTCCTGAAGCTGGTCTTCAACAAAGAAGGTCAGTTCGAAGTGAACCTCGAAGACGACATCGTCGCCGCGTGCCTGATGTGCCGCGACGGCCAAGTCATCCGCAAAAACGCCTAAGCAGGGATTCAGACGATGGAAGAGCTTATCTCCCCCGGTATCTACAACCTGATCATCTTCGTGCTGGCGATTTATGTCGGTTATCACGTGGTCTGGAACGTTACACCTGCACTGCACACGCCGTTGATGGCGGTGACCAACGCCATTTCGGCGATCGTGATCGTCGGCGCCATGCTGGCGGCGGCTTTGACCGTGACGCCACTGGGCAAGACCATGGGCACCCTGGCGGTGGCTCTGGCGGCCGTGAACGTGTTCGGTGGTTTTCTGGTAACGCGTCGCATGCTTGAGATGTTCAAGAAAAAAGCCCCGAAAGCCGTAAAAGAAGAGGCGCCCAAGTAATGAGCATGAATCTGGTAACGACGCTCTACCTGATCGCGTCGATCTGCTTCATCCAGGCCCTCAAAGGCCTGTCGCACCCAACCACGTCGCGGCGCGGCAATGTCTACGGCATGCTCGGCATGGCCCTGGCGATCCTCACCACGGTCGGCCTCATTTATAAGCTAGGGGCAGAGCTCGCTACTGCCGGCATCGGCTACGTCATCGTCGGCCTGTTGGTCGGCGGTACCGCCGGCTCGATCATGGCCAAGCGTGTTGAAATGACCAAAATGCCGGAACTGGTCGCCTTCATGCACAGCATGATCGGTCTGGCGGCGGTATTCATCGCCATTGCAGCCGTGGTCGAGCCGCAGTCCCTGGGCATCGTTAAACAGCTGGGGGATTCGATTCCGGCGGGTAACCGTCTGGAGCTGTTCCTCGGCGCGGCCATCGGTGCAATCACCTTCTCCGGTTCGGTGATCGCGTTCGGCAAGCTGTCGGGCAAGTACAAGTTCCGTCTGTTTCAGGGCGCACCGGTACAGTTCAGCGGTCAGCACAAACTGAACCTGCTGCTGGGCCTGGCCACTCTGGCTCTGGGCGTCACCTTCATGCTGACCGGCAACTTCAGCGCATTTGCTCTGATGCTGGCCCTGGCCTTCGTGATGGGTGTGCTGATCATCATCCCGATCGGCGGCGCCGACATGCCCGTCGTGGTGTCGATGCTCAACAGCTACTCCGGCTGGGCCGCAGCGGGTATCGGCTTCTCGCTGAACAACTCTATGCTGATCATTGCCGGCTCGCTGGTAGGTTCGTCTGGTGCGATCCTCTCGTACATCATGTGCAAGGCGATGAACCGTTCGTTCTTCAATGTGTTGCTCGGCGGTTTCGGCAACACAGCAGATGCCGCTGGCCCGGCAGGCTCGAAAGAAGCCCGCCCGGTGAAATCCGGCTCGGCTGATGACGCCACCTTCCTGCTGACCAACGCCGATACTGTGATCATCGTTCCAGGCTATGGCCTGGCGGTAGCGCGCGCGCAGCACGCGTTAAAAGAGCTGACCGAGAAGCTGACCCACCGTGGCGTGACCGTTAAGTACGCAATCCACCCGGTTGCCGGCCGCATGCCTGGCCACATGAACGTGTTGCTGGCCGAGGCCGAAGTGCCTTACGACCAGGTGTTCGAGATGGAAGACATCAACTCCGAGTTCGGTCAGGCCGATGTGGTGCTGGTGCTCGGCGCCAACGACGTGGTGAACCCGGCGGCCAAGAACGATCCGAAATCGCCGATCGCCGGCATGCCGATTCTCGAAGCATTCAAAGCCAAGACCATCATCGTCAACAAGCGCTCGATGGCCAGCGGCTATGCTGGTCTGGACAACGAGCTGTTCTATCTGGACAAGACCATGATGGTTTTCGGCGACGCCAAGAAAGTCATCGAAGACATGGTTAAAGCCGTCGAGTAAAGCCCTTCGGCAACCTGAACGCCCCGACTCGTCGGGGCGTTTTTGTTTGTGGACGTTACAGATCCTGTAAAGGTGTTTTACCTGAAAGCACCGGAATAGACACCTCGAATGCGACCTTGGTCGCGGGTCGGGCAGCGATCAAATTCACTAGACTGCGCACTCTGCTTCCGTTGCCCGAGATAACAATCATGTACCGTGACCGTATTCGCTTGCCTTCATTGTTGGACAAGGTGATGAGCGCCGCCGACGCTGCCGCTCTGATTCAGGACGGCATGACCGTCGGCATGAGCGGCTTTACCCGAGCCGGCGAAGCCAAGGCCGTGCCTCATGCACTGGCCGAACGCGCCAAGGTCACGCCGCTGAAAATCAGCCTGATGACCGGCGCCAGTCTGGGTAACGACCTCGACAAACAGCTGACTGAAGCCGGCGTACTGTCGCGACGCATGCCGTTCCAGGTGGACAGCACCCTGCGCAAGGCGATCAATGCCGGCGAGGTCATGTTCATCGACCAGCACCTGTCGGAAACCGTAGAGCAACTGCGTAACCAGCAACTCAAGCTGCCGGACATCGCGGTGATCGAAGCCGTGGCGATCACCGAGCAGGGCCATATCGTGCCGACCACCTCGGTGGGCAACTCGGCCAGCTTCGCGATTTTCGCCAAGCATGTGATCGTCGAGATCAATCTGGCGCACAACCAGAATCTTGAAGGCCTTCACGACATCTATATCCCCACCTACCGGCCGACCCGCACGCCTATTCCACTGGTGAAGGTCGACGATCGCATTGGAAGCACCGCCATTGCGATACCGCCGGAAAAGATCGTCGCTATCGTGATCACCCATCAGTCCGACTCGCCATCCACGGTGTTGCCGCCAGACAGCGACACCCAGGCCATCGCTGACCACCTGATCGACTTCTTCAAGCAAGAAGTGGCTGCCGGTCGCATGACCAACAAACTCGGCCCGCTGCAAGCCGGTATCGGCAGTATTGCCAACGCGGTGATGTGCGGCTTGATCGACTCCCCCTTCGAAGACCTGACCATGTACTCCGAAGTGCTGCAGGATTCGACCTTCGACCTGATCGACGCCGGCAAGTTGAGCTTTGCTTCGGGCAGTTCGATCACCCTGTCGAGCCGGCGCAATGCCGATGTATTCGGAAATCTGGAGCACTATAAGGACAAGCTGGTGCTGCGCCCCCAGGAAATCTCCAATCACCCCGAAGTAGTGCGGCGCCTGGGCATCATCGGCATCAACACTGCGCTGGAATTCGACCTGTACGGCAACGTCAACTCCACCCACGTCTGCGGAACGCGGATGATGAACGGTATCGGCGGCTCAGGCGACTTCGCACGCAATGCGCACCTGGCGATCTTTGTCACCAAGTCGATCGCCAAGGGCGGTGCGATTTCCAGCGTGGTCCCCATGGTCAGCCATGTCGACCACACAGAACATGACGTCGACATTCTCGTGACCGAGACAGGCTTGGCCGACCTGCGCGGCCTGGCGCCGCGAGAGCGCGCCCGTGTCATCATCGACAACTGTGTTCACCCGGACTATCGCCCAGCCTTGAATGATTACTTCACCGCCGCTTGTGCCGTCGGCGGGCACACCCCACACATCCTGCGCGATGCCCTGAGTTGGCACATAAATCTGGAAGAAACCGGGCGCATGCTGGCGGTGTAATTGATACAGATAGCGGCTGACGCAAACACAGTTTCGTCAGTTCGCTGTGGCAACGTCCAATTTTGTCAAAAACTGTACTGCTGTATCGGTCTTTTCCTACCGTAATCGCCTACACTTTCTGGTCGAACGACCAAAAACGCACCATGTTAGTGCTCATAGGTACAGTTGCCTCAATTTCGACCAGTACACTGCCATTTAACAGTTAACTGGCCCCTCACAATACAGGTGAACTGTATCTACAGAGACTGGCCAAACGAGAGGATCATGGGCACCAGTCAAACCACTACCTAATCCCGCCACAAGCGGAAGGATGTCAACCATGGAACGTACACTCAGTTCCGAACTGTTCTTCGAAGACACTGCTGCAAAAACCCAGGCTTCCCTGCCTTTGCGCGTTATCGCCAACCTGATGCTGTGGCAGCGCCGCATCACCAGCCGCCACCAACTGGCTCGTCTGGATTCGCGTCTGCTGGCTGACGCCGGGATTAGCGAAGCACAACGCTACGAAGAGCTGAGCAAGCCGTTCTGGCGCTAAGTTAGCGTCGCTGGCTCTGACCCACCGGGTCCACCGCCAGCAACCCGAATTGAACAAACAAAACCCGTCGTGGGAAACTACGACGGGTTTTGTCGTTTTGGGGCTTCTTATTGGCTCGTGCAGAAGAGAAAGCCACCAACAGGTACAGTTTATGAATTATAAGAATTTAACCAGTACAATTTCATCAAGGTGTGTCTGTGTCCGCAGACGTCACGGGGTCACCATTGAATCCCAAATAGCTGGCAACACGGACTACCCCCCATGAATAGCTTGCTAAATATTTCCGTCGTCACACCTCAAACCAAGCCCCGCCTGGGCAGGCTTCGACGCTTATTGAGAGCGCTCGCTGACAGCCTGGAAAGAGCTCGAACCCGGCGTTTGCTGGGCCAACTCAACGATCAACAGCTCTCGGAACTGGGCATCAGCCACGCCGACCGGCTCAATGAATTGGATAAACCGCTCTGGGGCCAGGCTTTGCCATTCACAGACGGGACTGTTCTAACCGATGTGCTCAGGCCTAATATTTAGACAGAACGTGGCGAACGCTTTAAGACGACAGGCGTCTGATCCTGCGCCACCTCTCAATCGGTTCATCCAAAGGAGTTATCCCCCATGTCCCGTCTTCGCCTGCTCAGCGCTGCCGCCCTGCTTGCCATGGCTGCCAATGCCCACGCCACCAGCTTTATCGTGACCACCGATTCCATTGTTGGTGGACTGAAGGCTTCCTCCGACGCGACTTCGGATGTCTCCTCTTCCTTTCGCGACGACAAAATTGTCCGTGCTGCCCGTGACGACGCCGCCAGCTTCGTTGCCAGTGAAGGTGCCATCCGTGGCGTGAAGCTGGAAAGTGCACTCGACCATATCCGCCAACAGGCTCCTCAACTGAATGCGACCGACGCACAATTGGCCCAGGCCATCCTGACGATCTAGGCGACAGCTCTAAAGCGGGCGCCCTAATGCTGGTCAGTTGAACGCATTCCATGTGGGAGCGGGCTTGCTCGAGAAGGCCTCAGTACATCCAACATTGATGTCGCCTGACACACCGCTTTCGCGAGCAAGCCCGCTCCCACAGGTGTCCCAATGTTTCGGCGCTGGCTCTAGCCCGGGCATTGCGCTAGCCTTGGGACTCGCTTTCAGCTATCGAGCCTCATGCGTTTTCTTTCAAATCTGTTGATCACTCCGGTTTTTCTTGCGGCCTGCTGGTCAGGTTCGGCCCATGCTTTCGACGCTTTCAACCTGTCTACACAAGGCACCGTAGCCAGTGGTTACGCCACCAGCATGGTGACCTCCGCCCCCTTCGACCATAAACTGCTGATCGCCGCCCGGGATGACGCTGCGGCGTTCATCGCCAGTGACGGCCAACTGCGAGGAGCACAACTGGAATCGGCCTTGATCTATCTGCGCCGGACCCAGCCAAAACTTCATGCCAGTGACCTTGAACTGGCGCAGGCAATTCTCGTCCAATAGTTATCCCCAGTTCCTCCGGAGTCATTCCATGCGTAGCCCGCTGATTGCTGCCACCCTTGGCTTGCTGTTATTGGCCGATGTGACCCAGGCGCACACCTTGGTTGCCACCAGTAACATCATCATTCGTGCCACCCAGCGCACGCTTGATTTCACTTCCGATACCACCACGTCCATCCGTGATTCGAAGATCGTCCGTGAAGCCCACGACGATGCGGCCAGCTTCGTCGCCAGCGACGGTGAAATCCGTGGCGCACACCTGGAAGCGGCCTTCGACACCTTGCGCACCCGCGTACCGGAAGCCCGCGACGCCAGTGATCAGGTTCTCGCCGAAGCCATCCTCGCACTGTGAGGTCGCTAGGCACCTGGCTGCTGGCCGGGGTCGTGTTGCTGCTTGGCAACACGGCTCAGGCCGGCCTGCAATTACGACTCAAGACCGACGGTCTGAGCCCTGCGCAACAGCAGGCCAGTCAGGCGCTGCTCGATGAAGCCATGCAGGCGTTGCCGCCGCGTTTCATCGAGCAACTGGACCGGCGTATCGACGTCGGCTGGACCGACGACATGCCGAGCGATGCCTACGGCCAGGCGTCGCTTGTGTCCGAGCTCGACCTGAATCGCAACCTGCTCGCCAGTCTCACCGACGGCAGCGCTGCGACCAAAAAGACGTATCGTCCCCACGGCACCGTGCGCCGGGAGATGCTCGCCACGGTGTTGCACGAACTCACCCACATCTATGACCGTGCGCGCCTGTGGCCAGACGCCGAGCGCACGCTCATCCAGCGCTGCACGCAACGCAACAGCAGCTCCGGGCTGATCGGCATCCCGGATCAATGCCGCGGGCAGACCGCACGACGCTGGACCCTCAGCGACGACCCTCGCCTGCTCGATCTCGCCGGCTGGCCGCAATACGTCGGCCGACGCGGCGAACGTGAACAGCACAACCGGCAGATTGCCCGCAGCCCGGACATCTACGAGACGAGCAACCCGAAGGAGTTCGTCGCGGTCAACATGGAGTACTTCCTCCTCGACCCAAGCTATGCCTGCCGTCGCCCTGCGCTGTACCGCTACTACAAAGAACATTTCGGTTGGGCACCTGCCGCCAAAGATAAATGCGCCCAATCATTCGCCTTCCTCAATGCGGGTAACGACTTCGCCAAGCAGCCCCTGGGCCAGGTCGATCCGGAGCGGGTTTACGCTGTCGACTATCTGCTGGCCGAAGCCAACCAGAACTGGGTCAGCCGCTGGGGCCACAGCATGCTGCGACTGGTGATCTGCGCACCGGGTCGGCCGCGCGGGCCGGATTGTCGACTGGATCTGGATCAGCATTTGGTGCTGTCCTACCGCGCCTTCGTCGGTGACGTACAGCTATCGAGCTGGGATGGGCTGGTGGGTAAATACCCTTCGCGTCTGTTTGTCTTGCCCCTGGCTCAGGTGATCGACGAATACACCAAGACTGAACTGCGCAGCCTGGCCTCGGTGCCGCTGAACCTGTCGCGAAGCGAGATCGAAGACGTGGTGGAGCACGCCGCGGAGATGCACTGGAGTTATGACGGCAACTATTTTTTCCTGTCCAACAACTGCGCGGTAGAAGGCCTGAAGTTACTGCGCAGCAGCACCAACAATGCGCAACTGGTCGGCCTGGACAGCATCATGCCCAACGGTTTGCTGGAAGTGCTCAAGGGCCGCGGACTGGCGGACACCAGCGTACTGGATGATCCTCGCGAAGCGTTACGCCTGGGCTATCGCTTCGATTCTTTCCGCGAGCGTTATCAAGCGATGTTCGAAGTGCTGAAAAAGCATTTGCCGATCAAGCAGGAAAAGGTCGAAGACTGGCTGTCATTGAAAGCTGAAGAACGCCGCAAATGGATTGACCAGGCAGACTTGCGCACCAGCGCGGCATTGCTGCTGCTGGAGCAGGCCAGTTTCCGTCAGCAGCTGGTGCTGGCCCAGGACGAAGTGAAACAGCGGTACCTGGGCGCTCGAGAATTGAGCAACGGCGGTATGGATAAGGCCAACGCGACCTTGCAGCAGATTCTCGCCAATAGCGGCTTCCTCAGCCGTCCGGCCGAATTGCTTGGCACCGGTGGTTATGGTTTGCCGCAGCCGAACGAGTGGACGCGCCTGGAGTCGGAGAGCAGCCTGCGCCAGAAACAGCTGCAAGCGCTGACCGGGGACCTCGACAAGGAAGTGCGAGCACTGCTCGATCCGAGCCGTGCCGCCGAGATGGCCGCCAACGAAGCCAACCTGAAGCAGGTTGGCGAACATCTGAGGAAGTTGCACAAGGCTGCGGGTGGGTTGGAACTGCCCTGAGACATAAGACCCCGAGAGAGCAAAATCCTCTGTGGCGAGGGAGCTTGCTCCCGTTCGACGGCGAAGCCGACGCGATAGGGTGCCTGGTCGATTTTGGGGCCGCTTCGCGCCCCAGCGGGAGCAGGCTCCCTCGCCACAGTGGTCGCCTGATTGCTTAGCTGTGGGTCAATACAAAACACCATCCAGAATCTCATAAACAATCCCGGTGCCTACGGCGATCAGCACAATATCGCCGCCCGCACGACGCCACTCGTAACCCGGGTAATGCGGCAGTCGGCCCAACACGCGGTTATCCAGGCGCTCGCCGTAATACCCGTGAGGCAACGGCCGGCCACGGACCAGATGAATGCCTGGAGGTGGCGGCGCACCGCGTACAAAATAACCACGATTGTCGTGAATGGTCTGACGCACCGGGCCGAAATCCCGTGGCGGACCGCCGCGACGATTGTCCTGCGGGCCACGGTGCTCGTCGCCACGATTGTCACTGCGGTTATCGTAATGACCCTGCTGCGGGTCGCCGCGGTCGTGATCGTCACGCTGATCGGCGCTGGCGTGCAGCAACGGGGTCGCACCGAGCATCAGCACGCCCAGGCCGGCAATCAGACGTTTCGGCATTTTCATCAGGTCTTTCCTCACGGCACATGCAGCAAAAAGGGCTTCAGAACGTAGTCCTGAAGCCCTAGGTCTTGCTGTTTAGTCTGTGCCGCGAGGCGCTAATTCCTCTGTATCAGGAACTTTACCTTTAGCTGACCCGCGCTTTACGCACGCCGTCGGACAAGGCCGCACACAGGCTGAGTACGCCCTCCACGGCCGCGTCCGGCGTCGAGGCACTGGCGATGTGATCGATCAGCGCCGACCCCACCACCACACCATCGGCCAGACGTGCGATGGACGCTGCCTGTTCCGGTGTACGAATGCCGAAGCCGATGCTGATCGGCAGATCAGTATGACGACGCAGACGAGTAACAGCTTCTTCGACATGTTCAAGTGTCGCCGCACCCGCACCGGTCACACCCGCCACCGACACGTAGTAAACAAAACCGGAACTGCCATTCAATACGGTCGGCAGACGCACGTCGTCGGTGGTCGGTGTGGTCAGACGGATGAAGTCCAGGCCCGCAGCCTGCGCCGGGTCGCACAACTCAGCGTTATGCTCCGGCGGCATGTCGACCACGATCAGACCATCGACACCGGCCTCTTTGGCTTCAGCGATGAAACGCGGCACGCCGTACATGTGAATCGGGTTGAAGTAGCCCATCAGCACCAGCGGAGTCTGACTGTTGCCTTCACGGAACTCGCGAACCATTTGCAGGGTTTTCGCCAGGTTCTGTTTGGCGCCCAAGGCACGAATGTTGGCCAGTTGAATCGCCGGGCCATCGGCCATCGGATCGGTGAAGGGCATGCCCAACTCGATCACGTCGGCACCCGCTCCCGGCAAGCCTTTGAGAATCGCCAGAGACGTGTCGTAACTCGGGTCGCCGGCGGTCACAAAGGTCACCAGGGCGGCGCGGTTCTGTTCCTTGAGTTCGGCAAAACGCGTTTGCAGGCGGCTCATCAGTGTTTCTCCTGCTGGGATTGCTCTTGTTGAGAGTGTTCCATATGGTGCATCACGGTCTGCATATCTTTGTCGCCACGGCCGGACAGGTTGACCACCATCAGGTGATCTTTCGGCAGTGTCGGTGCGCGTTTGAACACTTCGGCCAGGGCATGGGCGCTTTCCAGTGCAGGAATAATCCCTTCCAGGCGACAGCATTTGTGGAACGCGTCGAGGGCTTCGTCGTCGGTCACCGAGGTGTACTGGACGCGGCCGATGTCGTGCAACCAGGCGTGTTCCGGGCCGATGCCCGGATAGTCGAGACCGGCGGAAATCGAGTGGGCGTCGATGATCTGGCCGTCGTCATCCTGCAACAGGAACGTACGGTTGCCGTGCAGCACGCCCGGTACGCCGCCGTTCAGGCTGGCCGCGTGCTTGCCGGTTTCGATGCCATAACCGGCGGCTTCGACGCCGATGATCTCGACGCTCTTGTCATCGAGGAACGGATGGAACAGGCCCATGGCATTGGAACCCCCGCCGATGCACGCCACCAGGCTGTCGGGTAGACGCCCTTCCTGGGCTTGCAACTGCTCGCGGGTTTCCTTGCCGATCACAGCCTGGAAGTCGCGAACCATGGCGGGATACGGGTGCGGGCCGGCCACCGTGCCGATCAGGTAGAAGGTGCTATCGACGTTGGTCACCCAGTCACGCAAGGCTTCGTTCATCGCGTCTTTGAGGGTGCCGGTGCCAGCAACCACCGGGATCACTTCGGCGCCCAACAACTTCATGCGAAACACGTTGGCCTGCTGACGTTCGATGTCGGTGGTGCCCATGTAGATCACGCACTCCAGGCCGAATCGCGCCGCCACGGTGGCGGTCGCCACGCCGTGCATACCGGCGCCGGTCTCGGCAATGATGCGTTTCTTGCCCATGCGCCGCGCCAGCAGAATCTGACCGATGCAGTTGTTGATCTTGTGCGCGCCAGTGTGGTTCAACTCTTCACGCTTGAGATAAATCTTCGCGCCACCGCAGAACTCTGTCAGACGCTCGGCGAAATACAGTGGACTTGGACGTCCGACGTAATCACGCTGGAAGTAGGCCAATTCTTCTTTGAATGCCGGATCTTCCTTGGCCGCTTCGTATTCGCGGGCCAGATCGAGGATCAACGGCATCAGGGTTTCGGCGACGTAGCGGCCACCGAACGCGCCGAACAGGCCGTTGGCGTCGGGGCCGTTGCGCAGATTAGTCTGGGTCATGGGTCGCTCCAGTTGTATTCGAGAGGTGACGATGGGGTTCACTCTACCCCTGACGTCCCACGCTGAAAACCGATAAGATCGCCGCAACCTGTCAGGAAAACTCACAGATTCCATGAGCCATGACCTTCCTCCGCTGAACGCCCTTCGGGCCTTCGAAGCCACTGCCCGCCTAAACAGCGTCAGTCAGGCTGCTGAACAGCTGCACGTCACTCATGGGGCGGTCAGCCGGCAACTCAAGGTGCTGGAGGAGCATCTGGGCGTGAGTCTGTTCATCAAGGATGGACGCGGCCTGAAACTCACAGATGCCGGCGTTCGTTTGCGTGATGTCAGCGGCGAAGCCTTCGAGCGCTTGCGTAGCGTTTGCGCCGAATTGACCCAGAGCACCGCCGATGCGCCGTTCGTGCTCGGCTGCTCGGGCAGCCTGCTGGCGCGCTGGTTCATTCCGCGTTTGGGGCGACTCAATGCGGATTTGCCGGATCTGCGCTTGCACCTGTCGGCTGGCGAAGGCGATCTCGATCCACGGCGGCCCGGCCTGGATGCCTTGCTGGTGTTTGCCGAGCCGCCATGGCCAGCAGACATGCAAGTCTACGAATTGGCCAGCGAACGCATCGGCCCGGTCATGAGCCCACGATTCGTCGGTTACGAAAGGCTGCAGAACGCACCGGCAAGCGCACTGTTGACCGAACCCTTGCTGCACACCACTTCACGCCCTCAAGCCTGGCCGAGTTGGGCACAGCAAAGCGGCCTCGACGCCAAGGCGCTGAAGTACGGTCAGGGTTTCGAGCATTTGTATTATTTGCTGGAGGCGGCAGTGGCCGGGCTGGGTGTGGCCATCGCGCCCGAGCCACTGGTGGCCGAGGATTTGAAGGCCGGTCGCCTGGTTGCGCCATGGGGTTTCTGTGAAACCCCGGCGCAACTGGCGTTATGGCTACCCAAGCGCGCCGCGGACGGGCGCGCTCGGCAACTGGCGCAGTGGCTTAAAAACGAACTGCGCCAGGCACCTTAATTACCGCGCTTGCACAGCAGATAGGCCGCCAGAAGACCCAGCGCACCGACTGCGACACCGGCTGTAGTCCAAGGGTGTTCCTGAGCGTAGTCGCGAGTCGCGATCCCGGTTTCACGGGTTTTGACCTTGACCTCTTCATAGGCATCGGAGAGCAGATGACGCGAATGTTTCAGCGCATTCTCAGCGTTGATTTTCAGCGTTTTAAGGGTTTTACGCGACTCGTCCGAGGCGTCGTCCTTCAGGCTTTCCAACGATTTCAGCAGACTCTCGATCTCGGCTTCCATGCTTTGCAATGAGGCTTTGCGTAACGAGGTGTTGGCCATGGTGGCTCTCCTGCATTGTTGATGAGTGGCGTGTGTTGGTTGGGACTTCAGGCGTTCGAGAAAGTGCAGTAAATCTGAACCTCCACCTCGAATTGGTCGACAGAAGAAATAAGAAAAATCACTGCTAGGCTGTATTTCACACCCTTAGGAGAACGCCATGACTGACCATCACACCTACAAGAAAGTCGAGTTGGTTGGCTCATCCACCACCAGCATTGAAGACGCCATCAACAATGCCCTGGCCGAAGCCAACAAAAGCCTAAAGTACATGGAATGGTTTGAAGTGACCGAAACCCGTGGGCACATCAAGGACGGCAAAGCTGCGCACTTCCAGGTGACGCTCAAAGTCGGGTTCCGGATTGCCAGTAGCTGAGTTTGAGCTAGTCTTCTGAACTTGCGCGCTGGCCGAATGCCATAGGGAATGGCAAAGCGCTAAGTGGTGAGCGAATCCGGCGGATAGCTGGATGCGCTCACCCTATTGATCCGACCAGGGAGTGCAACCCATGAAGAAGTTTATTTTGGCGGTAGGTTTGTTGAGCCTTGCGGGAACAGCCTTTGCCGAGGGCAAGCCGTGCGAAGAGCTGAAAGCCGAAATCGCAGCGAAACTGGATGCCAAGGGTGTTTCCAATTACACACTGGAGATCATCGACAAAGGCGCTGCTGCTGACGGAAAAGTCGTCGGCTCCTGTGAGAAAGGCACCAAGCAAATCGTCTACAAGCAGGGCTGACCGCCCTCGAAAATGAAAAAGCCGACGCAATGGCGTCGGCTTTTTTGTGGGTGCCGCTTGAACGTCAGCCCTTCATGACCTGCGCCAACAGCTCATAGGAATGCACGCGATCAGCATGTTCGTATAGATCACAGGTAAAAATCAGCTCATCCGCCTGGGTCTGCTCGATCAGCACCTCAAGCTTGGCGCGGATTTTCTGCGGGCTGCCGACCATGGCCAGTCCCAGGAAATCACCGACCGCTTCTTTCTCATGGGGCAGCCACAGCCCGTCCATGGTCTTCACGGGCGGGCGTTGCACCAGGCTCTGACCACGCATTAACGCGAGAATCCGTTGGTACACCGAAGTGGCCAGGTAATCGGCCTGCTCATCGGTGTCTGCCGCCACCAGCGGCACACCAAGCATCACGTAAGGCTTATCCAAAACCGCTGAAGGCTTGAAGTGGTTGCGGTAGACGCGAATCGCCTCATGCATGAAGCGCGGTGCGAAATGTGAAGCGAAGGCGTAGGGCAAACCGCGCTCACCGGCCAGCTGCGCACTGAACAGGCTCGAACCCAGCAACCAGACCGGGACGTTGGTGCCGGTACCCGGCATGGCAATGATCCGCTGATCCGGCGTGCGTGGGCCGAGGTAGCGCATCAGTTCGGCCACGTCCTCCGGGAAGTCGTCGGCACTGCCGGAGCGCTCACGACGCAAGGCGCGGGCAGTCATCTGATCGGAGCCGGGCGCGCGGCCCAGGCCCAGGTCGATCCGGCCTGGATACAGACTTTCAAGGGTACCGAACTGCTCGGCGATCACCAACGGCGCGTGGTTGGGCAGCATCACGCCGCCCGAACCGACACGAATGGTCGAAGTGCCGCCGGCCAGATAACCCAGTAGAACCGAGGTCGCCGAACTGGCGATCCCGTCCATATTGTGGTGTTCAGCAACCCAGAAGCGGTGGTAGCCGAATTTTTCGACGTGCTGCGCCAGGTCCAGGGAATTGCGCAAGGACTGCTCCGCGCTGCCGTTTTCCCGCACGGGCACCAAATCGAGGGTCGAAAACTTGATATCAGACAATCGTTTCATAAACCTGCTTCTCCAATGGGTAAGCAGGTTTTTTCACGAACGAAAACCTGCCGAGTCTATAAGCGTGTTCTCTGCAATGAGGGCATATACCCGAGTTTCAATAGGAGAGACAAAATTCCTGCGTAATCAGAAGACTGATCAGATGAGGTGAACTTTGCCCGACGGTCTATCCTCAGAACCCTGGTAACCGAAAACCACGAAGGCGTGACGGTTCGCGCCGGACCTTGAGGAGGCAGACATGGCCATCACAAAGAAAGCATCGGCTCATTGGGAAGGTGATCTGAAGACCGGCATCGGCTCGATTTCCACGGAAACCGGTGTACTCAGAGAAGCGCCCTACGGCTTCAAAGCCCGTTTCGAGGGAGGTAAGGGCACCAATCCGGAAGAGCTGATCGGCGCGGCTCACGCGGGCTGTTTCTCCATGGCGTTTTCAATGATTCTCGGTGAGGCCGGCCTCAAGGCCGACAGCATCGACACCAACGCCGAAGTTACCCTGGACCAGGTGGACGGCGGCTTTGCAATCACCGCCGTGAAACTGATCCTCAAGGCGAAAATCCCTGGGGCGACCCAGGCGCAACTCGAGGAACTGAGCAACAAGGCCAAAGAGGGCTGCCCGGTGTCCAAAGTATTGAATGCGAAAATCAGCCTGGATGCGACGTTGGTCAGCTAAACCGATAAAAGATCGCAACCTTCGGCAGCGCCTACGGGATCGAGTGGCCTGTAGGAGCTGGCGCAGCCTGCGATCTTTTTTGCGCTGAAACAAAACCTGGTTGGCGAAACTGTGGTCGAATAAATGACAGCAGCTTAAGCGCATCACTGTGCGCGCTGCCTCAAGGGAGCTTCAACCATGAAACGTTTTGCCTTGGCGGTTATCTGTTGTGCGCTGGCCACATCAGCCCTCGCGGCACCAAAATCCTGTGAGGAACTCAAGGCCGAGATCGAAGCCAAGATCCAGGCCAATAACGTCTCGTCCTATACCCTGGAAATCGTCACTAACGACGAAGTGCACGATCAGAACATGGTCGTAGGCTCATGCGAAGGCGGCACCAAGAAAATCATCTACCAAAAAAATGACCGTTGATTCGTCTCACATGACGCAATTAGCCAGTCGATCCTCGGCGACAATCTCCCGCTTGGCGTTGTACAGCCGGGCGCTGGGGGTGAACGCTATAGAACGCGCTTCCAGCAGATAACGCTGTCCGGCCTCGAAATGGTCGTAGTTGATGGTCAAGTAGCACAGCCGCTCCAACGGAGCATTCATCAAGCCCGAGCCACCACCCATCACTTCAAAATCGAAACGTACTCTCAGTTCATGCCTACCCGGGGTGACCTGGAAGTAACGCCCGTCGCTCAGACGCTGGTTATCCAGCCGATCGGCCATCAGCAATTTACCGCCAGGGCTCGGTGTAGCGAAGTCGACCCAGGCCATCTGCGGATCGACCGCCGGCAACGGACCCGCGCAACCGACAAAGGCGCCAGTAGCAAGCAATAGCAACAACCTGCGCATGATGAATATCCCAAGGACTGATCGTTCAGCATAGCGCCGATCAGGTACGTTGGCAGCCTGCCGGTGTGCCCTGCCCAATCACTTTTCGCTGCTGATCGTAGAGCTTTGCCCACGGCCGAAAACCGATATTCCCCGCTTGCAGCTGATACCGCTGCCCGGCGTTGAAGTCCTTGAATTTCACATTCAACTGACAGTCACGCCACAACGGCTCGGCGGCGGGGCCAATGTTGGTCGGCTGGACCGCGAACAAATAGCGAACCTTCAGCTCATGGCTGCCGGGTTGCACCTCGAAATAGCGCTTGTCGATGGAAGCCTTGTTATCGACTTCCAGCGCCTGCAGCGCGGTGTCTTCCTGCCGTGAATCCAGATCGATCCAGGCCTGCGAAGGATCAGGGGTGGGCAATCCGGCACAACCGGCCAGCATCAGCAGGCCTCCCGTCAGCATCAACTTGCGCATAGCGGAGCTCCAATAGGCGGGATAGTCTTGCGGGCAGACTTTCCAGGGATTTTTTATTTTGATCAGGCCGCGTCCAAGCCTTGGGTTACTTGATCGCGTTTTACGCATTTTGTTTCCGGGTGTTTTTCTTTTGTTGCTCAATGGCTGCGCGAGCGTCAGCTATTACGGCCAATTGGCCAGTGGTCAGCTGCACTTGCTGCGGGCTCGGGAACCGGTTGCCAGAGTGATTGCCGATCCTGACCGCGATCAGCAATTGCGTGCGCATCTGGCCCAATCACAAAAGGCCCGAACGTTCGCCAGCCAACACCTGCACCTGCCGGACAACCAGAGCTACCGTTTGTACGCCGACATCGGCCGACCGTTTGTAGTCTGGAATGTCTTCGCCACGCCGGAGTTTTCGCTGAAGCCGCAGAACCATTGTTTCCCCGTCGCTGGCTGCGTCGCCTATCGCGGGTATTACAGCCAGAGCGCTGCCCGCGGTGAGGCCGCCTTGCAACGCCTGCAAGGTATGGACGTGTCGATTGGCGGCGTCGAGGCTTATTCGACGCTCGGTTGGTTCAACGACCCGATCATGAGCTCGATGATGGGTTGGGGCGACGAACGGTTGGCCACGCTGATTTTCCACGAACTCGCCCATCAACGTTTTTATGTGAAAGACGACACCGAGTTCAACGAGTCCTTCGCCACCTTCGTCGAGCAGGAAGGCACTCGGCAATGGCGCGCATTCCGAGGCATGCCGCCGGATAATGGAGCTTTGGAGCAGCAACGCGATCAGTTCATCCAGTTGGTGCTGGACACCCGCACCAGGTTGGAACGGCTTTACGCCCTGCCGCTGCCTGCCGAACAAATGCGCGAGCAAAAAGCGGCAGAGTTCGAACAATTGCGCCGTGAATACCGGACACTACGCGACAGCCAATGGGCTGGGAACAAACGCTACGATGCCTGGATCAACACCCCGATGAACAATGCTCGACTGCTCCCGTTTGGTTTGTACGACCAGTGGGTGCCGGCATTTGCCGCGTTGTTCGGGCAGGTCGATGGGGATTGGGTGCGGTTTTATGCAGCGGTGGAGAAGCTGGGCGCGTTACCGGTTGAGGAGCGTAAGGCGGCGTTGAAGGTGTTGGCCGGATCATGAATTTTTGGTGACTGAACGGGCCTCTTCGCGGGCAAGCCCCCACATTAGGTCGGTGTATGCCGATGTCCTTTGGACAGACATATAACCCTGTGGGAGCGGGCTTGCCCGCGAAGGCGCACTGATCAGCGCTGCAAAAACGCCTGATGCATCTCCTCCAGCGTTTCAAAGTGATACGCCGGTGCTTCAGCGCTCAACTCTTCCCGGCTGCCAAACCCATAACCCACCGCCGCTGCGTCCAGTCCATTGCTGCGAGCGCCGATCAGATCGTGTTTACGGTCGCCGATCATCAGGGTATTGGCCGGGTCCAGATCCTCTTCGCTCATCAAGTGCGCAATCAACTCGACCTTGTTGGTTCGCGTGCCATCCAGTTCGCTGCCGTAAATCACCTTGAAATGCTTGGCAAAGTCGAAGTGCCGGGCGATTTCCCGGGCGAAAACCCATGGCTTGGAGGTCGCGATGTACAGCTGTCGCCCTTGCCTACCGAGGGTTTCGAGCAGCGGCATAACCCCGTCGAATACGCGGTTTTCATACAGGCCGGTGACTTTGAAGCGTTCACGATAAAAGTTCACCGCTTCCCAGGCCTTGGGCTCGTCGAAGTCGTAAAACTGCATGAACGCCTGCAACAACGGCGGGCCGATGAAGTGCTCAAGCTTGCTCAGGTCCGGCTCATCGATGCCCAGTTTGCTCAGGGCGAACTGGATGGAGCGGGTGATGCCTTCACGCGGGTCGGTCAGCGTGCCATCTAGGTCGAACAGTACGGTTTGGTAATGCATGAAAATTCCTGAGCAATAGCGAGACACTTTCCGTTATCAAGAGGTTTAGAGCTGATCGTAGCCTTCGGCCAGATGCAGGTCCTTGAGCTTTACGTAGTTCGCCGCGCTGTAGGTGAAAAAGGCTTTTTCCTTGTCCGTCAGCGGTCGGATCTGTTTCACCGGGCTACCGACATAGAGAAAACCGCTTTCCAGGCGCTTGCCCGGGGGTACAAGGCTGCCGGCACCGATGATCACATCGTCCTCGACCACCGCGCCGTCCATGACGATGCTGCCCATGCCGATCAGAATCCGGTTGCCCACGGCACAACCATGCAGCATGACTTTATGTGCGATGGTCACATCGTCGCCGATCAGCAATGGGAAGCCATCGGGATTGAACGGACCGGCGTGAGTGATGTGCAGCACGCAGCCATCCTGCACGCTGGTGCGCGCACCGATTCGGATGCGATGCATGTCGCCACGGATCACTGTCAGCGGCCAGACGGAGCTGTCTTCGCCGATTTCAACGTCGCCGATCACCACCGCCGAGCCGTCGACAAAGGCGCCTTTGCCCAGCAGCGGCGTGTGGTTCTGATACTTGCGAAGGGTCACGATAGGCTCTCTCTCTTTTGCTGATAGCTGCGGTCGGCGTCGATTGTAATTAAGATGGGGCCATGTTTCTTCCCGCATGTTTTCCAGCCAAGGTGCCAACCGTGAGCGTGAACAACCCTCTTCTGCAGTCCTACGACCTGCCGCCGTTCTCGGCGATCCGTGCCGAACACGTGCAACCGGCCATTGAAAAGATCCTGGCTGACAACCGCGCCGCCATCGTCGATATCCTCAAAACCCAGGGCAAACAACCGACCTGGGCCGGCCTGGTGCTGGCGATGGACGAACTCAATGACCGTCTGGGCGCCGCCTGGAGCCCGGTCAGCCACCTCAATGCCGTGTGCAACAGTGCTGAGTTGCGCGAGGCTTACGAGTCCTGCCTGCCGGCCCTGAGTGCCTACGCCACCGAGCTGGGTCAGAACCGTGAACTGTTTCAGGCCTATGAAGCGCTGGCCAACAGCCCAGAGGCTGCCGGTTTCGACGTGGCGCAAAAAACGATCCTGGAGCACGCCCTGCGTGACTTCCGTCTGTCGGGTATCGACCTGCCTGCACCTGAGCAAAAGCGTTATGCCGATGTGCAGAGCAAACTGTCTGAGCTAGCCAGTCACTTCTCCAACCAGTTGCTCGACGCCACTCAGGCCTGGACCAAACACATCACCGACGAAGCCGCCCTCGCCGGCCTGACCGAGTCGGCCAAAGCGCAAATGGCCGCCGCCGCGCAAGCCAAAGACCTGGACGGCTGGCTGATCACCCTGGAATTCCCGAGTTACTACGCGGTAATGACCTACGCCCAGGACCGCACCCTGCGCGAAGAAGTCTACGCCGCCTACTGCACCCGTGCGTCGGACCAAGGCCCGAATGCCGGTCAGAACGATAACGGCCCGGTCATGGAAGAAATCCTCGACCTGCGTCAGGAGCTGGCAAAACTGTTGGGCTTCGCCAGCTTTTCGGAGTTGAGCCTGGCCACCAAAATGGCCGAGTCCAACGATCAGGTGCTGAGTTTCCTGCGCGACCTGGCAAAACGCAGCAAGCCTTTCGCCGCCCTGGATCTGCAACAGCTCAAGGCCTACGCCGCCGAACAAGGTTGCCCGGATCTGCAAAGCTGGGACAGCGGTTTCTACGGTGAAAAACTCCGCGAGCAGCGCTACAGCGTCGCCCAGGAAACCCTTCGCGCGTACTTCCCGATCGACAAGGTCTTGGGTGGACTGTTCAGCATCGTCCAGCGCCTGTATGGCATCGAGATCGCCGAGCTGAAAGGCTTCGACACTTGGCACCCGGACGTTCGCCTTTTCGAAATCAAGGAAAACGGCCAGCACGTCGGCCGCTTCTTCTTCGACCTGTATGCCCGCGCCAACAAGCGCGGCGGTGCCTGGATGGACGGCGCCCGCGATCATCGCCGCACGATCAATGGCGCGCTGCAAAGCCCGGTGGCAAACCTGGTGTGCAACTTCACCCCGGCCGATAGCGGTAAACCAGCCCTGCTGACCCACGACGAAGTCACCACCCTGTTCCACGAATTCGGTCATGGCCTGCATCACCTGCTGACCCGCGTCGAGCACGCCGGCGTGTCCGGCATCAACGGTGTGGCCTGGGACGCGGTCGAGCTGCCAAGCCAGTTCATGGAAAACTGGTGCTGGGAGCCGGAAGGCCTGGCGCTGATTTCCGGTCACTACGAAACCGGCGAGCCGCTGCCTCAAGACCTGCTGGAAAAAATGCTCGCGGCGAAGAACTTCCAGTCCGGCCTGATGATGGTCCGTCAGTTGGAGTTCTCGCTGTTCGACTTCGAACTGCACGCCACCCATGGCGACGGTCGTAGCGTGCTGCAAGTGCTCGAAGGCGTGCGCGACGAGGTTTCGGTCATGCGTCCACCGGCCTACAACCGTTTCCCCAACAGCTTCGCCCACATCTTCGCCGGTGGTTACGCGGCGGGTTACTACAGCTATAAATGGGCTGAAGTATTGTCGGCCGATGCCTTCTCCAAGTTCGAAGAAGACGGCGTGCTCAATGCCGAGACCGGTCGCGCCTTCCGCGAAGCGATCCTGGCGCGCGGTGGATCTCAGGAACCGATGGTGCTGTTCGTCGACTTCCGTGGCCGTGCGCCATCGATTGACGCACTCTTGCGCCACAGCGGCCTGAGTGAGGACGCGGCAGCATGAGAGAGGGACCTGTGATTACCAAAAAACGCTTTATCGCCGGGGCAGTCTGCCCGGCCTGCAGCGAGCCGGACAAGTTGATGATGTGGAACGAAGATACCGTTCCACATCGCGAGTGTGTGGCCTGCGGTTATTCCGACACGCTGAATGAACAAGGCCTGTCGGTGCCCAAGGAATTGGGCACCCGGGTCAACACCTCGGCACTCAAGGTGCCGGACGCCAAGGTTCAGGCTGTGCAGTTTTTCCCGAACCCGAAACTGAAGAAAAAGCCTGACGAACAGCACTGAGTGCTGGGACTCACCTTCCACTGCGCAATGCAGTGGAAGGTGTTACTTACTCGACATGAGCCGATTTGAACCAGTTCTTCATCGAGCAACTGGCAAACGGACTGGTGCTGCAATCACCATTGGCCAGCGCCGTACGAAGTTTGTCTACATCGGCCTGCATCATGTAGCGAATGCCGTCCTTGAAGTGGGTGCTATCGCCAAAACCACCCTGGGTCATTTCACTCAGCGCGTCTTCCTTGCTCCAGCCCTGCACCACCACCCGGTACATCGCCGCCATCAGGCCCGTGCGGTCCGAGCCGTGTTTGCAATGCATAAGTACAGGGCCTTTGGCTTCGGCGGTCTGAATCGTGCGAAGCGCCTTGAGCACATCACTGTCGTCCACGTGATTGGTGCGGTAGGGCAGCTGAATCTGGGTGATTCCGGGCGTGGACAACCAGCTTGAGTCCGGTTCAGGCAGGAAGTTGATGACGGTGGCGACCTTGAGTTTTTCCAGCAGCGGCACCGCCCCGCTGTCTGGCAATGCGCTGCGATAGAGGGTCGGGGACATCTGATAGAGGTTGTACTGAACCTCCACCGATTGAGCCCAATCCGCTGGCCGAGGCAGTGGCGTATCGTCGGCCCAAGCCAGTGAAAGAGTAAAAAACGCAACCAACGACAGACAAATCGCAGGGAAAAGGCGGAATTGGGACATGCTCGGGCGACCGTATGGGAAGAGACAGCTGGATGACACTCAGATTGAGCCTTGAGCGGTCAAAGTCCCGTGAGCCACCTGTCAAAGAATCGTGAATATGCCGATCCGCGATAGGGGAAGTAACGAATATCGTCCGGGTTCGACCAAGCGCCCAGTGGCACTAGTCATATGAGTGACGCCCCTATACTGTATATAAAAACAGTACCGAGGCGTTTTCATGTCTACCCCTCTTCCCCCGCGCGGTCGCGGCACCGCCACCAACCCGCACAACCGCTTCGCGCCGAACCGTTCGGTGGCCGAGGATGACGGCTGGTATCAGGAAGCACCGATCACCCAAGGCACCGAGGTGCGCATCGAGACGGCAAAATCCATCATTACCCGCAACAATTCGCCGGACTTGCCCTTCGACCGTTCGATCAATCCTTACCGCGGCTGCGAGCATGGCTGCATCTATTGCTATGCGCGGCCAAGCCACGCCTATTGGGACCTGTCGCCGGGGCTGGATTTCGAAACCAAGCTGATCGCCAAGACCAACGCCGCCGATGTGCTGGAAGAACAACTGTCCAAACGCGGCTATCAATGCGCACCGATCAACCTGGGCTCCAACACCGACCCTTATCAACCGATCGAGCGTGAACACAGAATCACCCGCAAGACCCTCGAAGTGCTGCTGCGCTACCGTCACCCAGTGACCATCATCACCAAGGGTTCGCTGATTCTGCGCGATCTGGACCTGCTGGCCGAACTCGCCGAGCAAAGGCTGGTGGCGGTGATGATCAGCCTCACCACCCTGGACGATGAACTCAAACGCATCCTCGAACCCCGTGCAGCAGCGCCCAAGGCGCGACTGCGGGCGATCCGGGTGATGCGCGAAGCCGGGATTACCGTGGGCGTTTTGTGTTCACCGATGATTCCGATGATCAACGACAGCGAACTCGAAAGCCTGCTGACCGAAGCTCATGCGGCGGGTGCCCAGAGTGCCGCTTACATGATGTTGCGCTTGCCTCTGGAAGTGGCGCCACTGTTCGAAGAGTGGCTGGCCGCCCACTATCCCCAGCGCGCAGCTCATGTGATGAGCCTGATCCGCCAAAGCCGTGGTGGCGAGCTCTACGACAGCCGGTTTGGCGCCAGAATGCGCGGTGAAGGGCCGTTTGCCGATCTGTTGGCACAACGCTTCGCCAAAACCATCAAGCGCCTGGGGCTCAATCGTCGGGAAGGCTTCAACCTGGATTGCACAGCCTTTTGTCCGCCGGGTCGCCAGATGCCGTTGATTTAACGACAGTTGGCCCTATGGTGAGTAGAGAAAACGATACACCGCGTTTAGGCTGGTCACGTTTTTTTGTGACCTGGAACACCCGTTCTAGAGCGTTTTATTCAGTTTGAGTTAAGTTTCAACGACTACCTTGTTCATCGAGTGACTGACGGGTCTGGCTTTTCGACCTGGATGTTTTTTATACAGCCACTGGCTTCACATCGGACAAAACGGGAAAACTCCCTGACTCCGCCAAAGAGGATGAATCATGAGTGACAAGGATAAACAGCCGTTGGCTGTGTCGGCTTCAGCCCAACCCGAGGCGGAAACCGCCGACGCAGCGCTGCAGCATATCGTTGACGGCTTTTTACATTTTCATCACGAGATCTTTCCGCAGCAGGAAGAACTCTTCAAAAAACTCGCCACGGCCCAACGGCCTCGGGCGATGTTCATCGCGTGCGCCGATTCACGCATCGTTCCCGAACTGATCACCCAGAGCGCCCCCGGCGACTTGTTCGTGACCCGTAACGTCGGCAACGTCGTGCCGCCTTACGGGCAAATGAACGGCGGTGTTTCCACCGCCATCGAATATGCAGTGCTGGCCCTCGGCGTGCAGCACATCATCATCTGCGGGCATTCTGACTGTGGCGCCATGCGCGCGGTGCTCAACCCGCAGAGCCTGGAGAAAATGCCCACGGTCAAAGCCTGGCTGCGCCATGCGGAAGTGGCGAAAACCATGGTCCAGGACAACTGCCATTGCACTGATGAAAACGAGAGCATGCACATCCTCACCGAGGAGAATGTGATCGCTCAGTTGCAGCATTTGCGCACGCACCCGTCGGTGGCCTCGCGCATGGCCAATGGTCAGCTGTTTATCCATGGTTGGGTCTACAACATCGAAACCAGCGAAATCAAAGCTTACGACGCCGATCAGGGGTGTTTCCTGCCGCTCGATGGCAGTCATCCGATTCCGGTGGCGACGCCTAAAGCGCGCTTCTAAATCCTCCGTGTGGTTTAGCCGAGGCTGCTGATATTGCAGCCTGCTTTGCCATGCCTGAAGAAAACTTCGGGAGAGTCACCATGCGTGCTGCTCAACTAAAAGCTGTTTTGCCACGGGAGCTACTGGCTTCGGTGGTTGTGTTTCTGGTCGCCCTGCCCTTGTGCATGGGCATCGCCATCGCCTCGGGACTGCCACCGTCCAAAGGCCTGATCACCGGTATCATCGGTGGCCTGGTGGTCGGTTGGCTTGCCGGGTCGCCGCTGCAAGTCAGCGGCCCGGCGGCGGGTCTGGCGGTATTGGTGTTCGAACTGGTTCGCCAGCATGGTATTGCCATGCTTGGGCCGATCCTGCTGCTGGCCGGTTTTCTGCAATTGGTGGCCGGGCGTTTGAAACTGGGTTGCTGGTTTCGGGTCACGGCGCCGGCTGTGGTGTATGGCATGCTCGCCGGGATCGGAGTACTGATCGTGCTGTCACAGGTGCATGTGATGCTCGACGCCGTGCCCAAGCCGTCGGGGCTGGATAACCTGGCAGCCTTCCCCGCTGCGGTGATTCAGGCTTTGCCTTCGTTTGGCTGGCAAGCGGGCTTGCTCGGGCTGTCGACCATTGCCGTGATGTGGCTGTGGGAAAAATTCCGTCCGCACTCCCTGCGTTTCGTTCCTGGAGCATTGCTTGGGGTCGGTCTGGCAACGGTCGCCAGCCTCGTGCTCGCATTGCAGGTCAAACGTGTAGAGGTCCCGGCCAACCTGGCAGAAGCCATCGATTGGCTGCGCCCGGCGGACCTGCTCAATCTGGCAGACCCGACTCTGCTGATCGCCGCCTTCGCCGTGGCCTTTATCGCCAGCGCCGAAACCCTGCTCTCGGCCGCCGCCGTGGATCGCATGCACAGCGGCCAGCGCTCGGACTTCGACCGTGAATTGTCGGCGCAAGGTGTGGGCAACATGCTCTGCGGGTTGCTCGGTGCGTTACCGATGACCGGAGTGATCGTACGCAGTTCGGCCAACGTGCAGGCCGGCGCCACCACCCGACTGTCGACGGTGTTCCATGGTCTGTGGTTGCTGGCTTTCGTGCTGCTGCTTTCCAGCGTGCTGCAAAGCATCCCGGTGGCGAGCCTGGCAGGCGTCCTGGTTTATACCGGTTTCAAACTGGTGGACCTCAAGGCCTTTCGCGGCCTGGGTCGTTATGGCCGGATGCCGATGTTTACTTATGCGGCGACCGCACTGGCAATCATCTTCACCGACCTGCTGACCGGCGTGCTGATCGGCTTTGGCCTGACGCTGGCCAAACTGGCCTGGAAGGCTTCGCGCCTGAAAATCAGCCTGATCGATCTGCCGGCGGACGGTGAGATGGAGCTGCGACTGGTAGGGGCGGCGACCTTCCTCAAGGTGCCGGCATTGACCCAAGTGCTGGGGACCATTCCGGCGGGCACAACGGTGCATGTGCCGCTCAATAACCTGAGCTACATCGATCACTCGTGCCTTGAGTTGCTGGAGGAGTGGGGTCGGGCCAATGCGGCCAAGGGTTCGAAGCTGCTGATTGAGGCGCGGGGGTTGAAGCGCAGGCTTGAAGGACGGTTGCGTACGACCACCGGAGTAGGTTCAGCCGCTTAAAAACAGTGTGAGAGCGGGCTTGCTCGCGAAAGCGGCGGGTCAGTCGACATTAATGTTGAATGATTGACCGCATTCGCGAGCAAGCCCGCTCCCACAGTTGTTCGATTTCTACCGTTAAATCAAGCCGCTGGCTGATCCAGCTCCAGCTCCACGCCCAATTGGCGCGACAGGCACGGCCAGCGCTTCCACGCGGCGCCGGTGTCCGGGCTGTTGAGTTTCTCGCGGTAGGCCTCCACCGACTCCAGCGCGAAACTTTCATTGTTAAGCATCTCGTCCACAGCGTGATGCACCGCCTCATCCAGTTGATTGGCAAATTCTTCGCCGATCAGTTGGTGGGCAATCAGGTTGGCGACAGTCATGTCCAAGGGGATCAATGGCTGGCCAAAATGCTTGATGTACAGATCGTTGACCTCTTCGACCAACCGATGCGCCAGATAAGCTTCGTCCAGCAGGCTGTCCAGGCCGACGTGACCGGTCATGATCGCTGGCGGCTGAAGGAAAAACTGCTCGGCGATCTTCAGTACCGGCTTGATCTGCGATTCGATGCCCGCTTCCCTGGCAACTTCATTGGCTGCGTCCAGCAGGTCCGGCACTTGTTCTATATACGCGGCCACAAAACGCGTCATCACGCCGTTGGCGTCGACATCCGGCAATTGGATGGCGGAGTGAAGGTGCGGCAGTTGGGTTTCCAGCTGACGAGTCAGCAGGCCGGTCTCGGCCTCATGTTGTTGGGCTTTTTGGATCTGCTCGCGCAATGCGGCGGTGTTCATGAAAACTCCAGGAAACAAAGGCAATGAAATAGGGAAGACATAACTTAGCTGGGTTGCGAAAAAGGCTAAGACGCATTTGTCATAATTATTTCATCCTTGAGACATCTGCGTTATATCGATTTGCCACCACCCGTCTACATCCTTCTCCATTCGTGACCTGGAACGCAAGCCCAGGCTGTTTCAGTTGATTTACGCCATCGCGTTGCGAGGTGGCAGTCGCTGTCTATACTCGGTTCTGAATGGAGTTAGCTGATGACGCCCGACTGCATATGCAGCAAGGCTCGGCGATTCAAGTTCGTGGTCTGAAAAAGCCGCTCCCTTGCCGCAGGCGTTACGCCTACGGGATAACAAGAACGATAAGGGGAACCCGCAATGATGCGACATCCACATGTCTGGATGGGCCTCCTGTTGTGGTCGATTTTCAGTCAGGCGCAAGCGGCCTGGACTGTCAATATGGCGCCTGGAGCGACTGAGATCAGTCACGCAGTATTCGATCTGCACATGACCATTTTCTGGATCTGTGTGGTGATCGGCATCATCGTCTTCGGCGCCATGTTCTGGTCGATGATGGTCCACCGCCGCTCGACCGGGCAGGTGGCCGCCAAATTTCATGAAAGCACGACCGTTGAAATCCTCTGGACCATCGTGCCCCTGCTTATTCTGGTGGCGATGGCGGTTCCCGCAACGATCACGCTGATCAAGATGTACGACAACACTGAGTCGGACCTCGATATCCAGGTCACCGGTTATCAGTGGAAGTGGCACTACAAATACCTGGGTCAGGACGTCGAGTTTTTCAGCAACCTGAACACCCCCGCCGATCAGATCCACAACAAAGAAGCCAAGGGCGAACATTACCTGCTGGAGGTCGACAAGCCGCTGGTGCTGCCGATCGGTGCCAAGGTGCGCTTTCTGGTGACCTCCGCCGACGTCATCCACTCCTGGTGGGTGCCGGCCTTCGCGGTCAAGCGCGATGCGATTCCGGGCTTCGTCAATGAATCCTGGACCCGTATCGATAAACCCGGCATCTACCGTGGTCAATGCGCCGAGCTGTGCGGCAAGGACCACGGCTTCATGCCGATCGTGGTCGAGGTCAAGACCAAGGCCGATTACGAAACCTGGCTGGGCGAGCGCAAGGCGGAAGCCGCGCAGCTCAAAGAGCTGACCAGCAAGGAATGGACCCTCGACGAACTCAAGGAGCGCGGCGACAAGGTCTATCACACCACTTGCGTAGCCTGTCACCAGGCTGAAGGCCAGGGCCTGCCGCCGATGTTCCCGGCACTCAAGGGCTCGAAAATCGCCACCGGGCCGATCAAGGATCACCTGAACATCGTCTTCCACGGCAAGCCCGGCACCTCCATGGCGGCGTTCGGCAAGCAGCTCTCGGAAGTTGATATCGCAGCGGTCGTGACCTACGAACGTAACGCCTGGGGCAACAACAAAGGCGACATGGTCACCCCTAAAGAAGTGCTGGAGCTGAAACAGGCGGAAAGCAAATGACCCGGTCTATTGCGTACGTAAGGAATCGCTCGGGGCATGACGCTCCGCCCCGCCCAGCCCATCCGTTTGCAGGAGACAGGCCATGACAGTTGTAGTCGATGACCATGTTCATACCGGCACCGCCCACGCCCACGGCCCCGCCAAAGGCCTGATGCGCTGGGTGCTGACCACCAACCACAAGGACATCGGCACGCTGTACCTGTGGTTTGCGTTCACCATGTTCCTGCTGGGCGGCTCGTTCGCCATGGTAATCCGTGCCGAACTGTTCCAGCCGGGACTGCAAATCGTCCAGCCGGAGTTCTTCAACCAGATGACCACCATGCACGGTCTGGTGATGGTCTTCGGTGCCGTAATGCCGGCCTTCGTCGGCCTCGCCAACTGGATGATCCCGTTGATGATCGGCGCGCCGGACATGGCCCTGCCGCGCATGAACAACTTCAGCTTCTGGCTGTTGCCGGCAGCGTTTCTACTGCTAGTGTCGACCCTGTTCAGCCCCGGCGGCGGTCCGAACTTCGGCTGGACCTTCTATGCCCCCCTGTCGACGACCTACGCGCCGGAAAGCGTGACGTTCTTCATCTTCGCCATCCACTTGATGGGGATCAGTTCGATCATGGGGGCGATCAACGTGATCGCGACCATCCTCAACCTGCGCGCCCCCGGCATGACGTTGATGAAAATGCCGCTGTTCGTCTGGACCTGGCTGATCACCGCGTTCCTGCTGATCGCGGTGATGCCGGTGCTGGCCGGCTGCGTGACCATGATGCTGATGGACATCCACTTCGGCACCAGTTTCTTCAGCGCCGCCGGTGGCGGAGACCCGGTGCTGTTCCAGCATGTGTTCTGGTTCTTCGGTCACCCCGAGGTGTACATCATGATCCTGCCGGCCTTCGGTGCCGTCAGCTCGATCATCCCGGCGTTTTCGCGCAAGCCTTTGTTCGGCTACACCTCGATGGTCTACGCCACGGCGAGTATTGCGTTCCTGTCGTTCATCGTCTGGGCGCACCACATGTTCGTGGTCGGCATTCCGCTGGTGGGCGAGTTGTTCTTCATGTACGCCACGCTGCTGATCGCGGTGCCCACCGGGGTCAAGGTGTTCAACTGGGCCAGCACCATGTGGCAAGGCTCGCTGACCTTCGAGACGCCGATGCTGTTCGCCGTGGCGTTCGTCATTCTGTTCTCCATTGGCGGGTTCTCCGGGTTGATGCTGGCCATCGCCCCGGCGGACTTCCAGTACCAGGACACCTACTTCGTGGTCGCGCACTTCCATTACGTGCTGGTGCCGGGGGCGATCTTCGGGATCTTCGCCTCGGCCTACTACTGGCTGCCGAAATGGACCGGCCACATGTACGACGAAACCCTCGGCAAATTGCACTTCTGGCTCTCGTTCATCGGCATGAACATGGCGTTCTTCCCGATGCACTTCGTGGGCCTGGCGGGCATGCCGCGGCGGATTCCGGACTACAACCTGCAATTCGCCGACTTCAACATGGTGTCGTCGATCGGTGCGTTCATGTTCGGGGCCACGCAGATCTTCTTCCTGTTCATCGTGATCAAGACCATTCGTGGCGGCGAGCCGGCACCGGCCAAGCCGTGGGATGGCGCCGAAGGTCTGGAATGGAGCATCCCGTCACCGGCGCCGTATCACACCTTCACCACACCGCCGGAAGTGAAATGAAACGCCTCGGTCTTGTGGGAGCTGGCTTGCCTGCGATGAGCCGGGGTCGCGCTCGACCGACGCAGGGTGCCAGATGCACCGATATCGCGGGCAAGCCCGCTCCCACAGGATCGTGGGTGGAGGTTGGAAATCATGGCTGATTCGATTTCGATGAAAAAACTGGTCACCCGCCTGTTGCTGGTGGTGGCGGCGATGTTTGTCTTCGGCTTTGCCCTGGTGCCGATCTACGACGTGATGTGCAAGGTGTTCGGCATCAATGGCAAAACCGCCGGGCAGTATGAAGGCGAACAAACGGTCGACGCCTCGCGACAGGTTCGCGTGCAGTTTCTGTCGACCAACGCCGCTGACATGACCTGGGATTTCTATCCCAAGACGGATGAGCTGACCGCTCACCCGGGGGCGGTGAACGAGATGATTTTTATCGCTCATAACCCGACCGATCGACCGATGAGCGCCCAGGCGGTTCCGAGCATCGCGCCCAGCGCAGCCGCGGCGTACTTCCACAAGACCGAATGTTTCTGCTTCACCCAGCAGGTGCTGCAGCCCGGCCAACGAATCGAGATGCCGGTACGGTTCATCATTGACCGCGACATGCCCAAGGATGTGAAGCACCTGACGCTGTCCTACACGCTGTTCGATATCACCGCACGTCATCCGCCCGTGGCTGTTGCAGCAAGCACCGGCGGCTAGGCGTTAAAGCGTGCCCGATAAGGAGAACAATAAATGGCAACTCATGAACATTATTACGTTCCAGCCCAGAGCAAATGGCCGATCATTGCCACGGTCGGCATGTTCGTCACGGTGTTCGGCCTGGGCACCTGGTTCAACGACCTGAAGGCTGCGCGGCCGGAATCCCACGGCCCGCTGATCTTTTTCGTCGGCGGATTGCTGCTGGCCTACATGCTGTTCGGCTGGTTCGGTACGGTGATCAAGGAAAGTCGCCAAGGGTTGTACAGTGCACAGATGGACCGCTCGTTCCGCTGGGGCATGAGCTGGTTCATTTTCTCGGAGGTGATGTTCTTCATCGCCTTTTTCGGTGCGCTGTTTTATGTGCGCAACATCGCCGGCCCGGCACTGGGCGGTGAAGGCTCCAAAGGCCTCGCTCACATGCTGTGGCCGGCGTTTGAATTCACCTGGCCGCTGCTGAACAACCCAGACCCGAAACTCTTTCCCCCCCCCAAGGAAGTCATCAGCCCCTGGGGCCTGCCGCTGCTCAATACCGTGCTGCTGGTGAGTTCCAGCGTCACCGTGACCATCGCTCACCACGCCTTGAAGAAGGGCCATCGCGGCGCACTGAAAATCTGGCTGGCGCTGACCGTGTTGCTCGGTTGCGCGTTTCTCGGTTTCCAGGCCGAAGAATACCTGCACGCCTACCACGAGCTGGGCCTGACCTTGGGTTCCGGCATCTACGGCGCGACCTTCTTCATGCTCACCGGCTTCCACGGCGCCCACGTGACCATGGGTACCATCATTCTGTTCGTGATGCTGATGCGGATCATGCGCGGGCACTTCGATGCCGATCATCAATTCGGCTTCGAGGCGGCGAGTTGGTACTGGCACTTCGTGGACGTGGTGTGGATCGGTCTGTTCGTTTTCGTCTACGTGCTCTGAGCGTTGGCTTTCATGACTACCAAGGCACGTGAGACACCAACTGGCCACTGAAAAACCCCCAGGCGATCAAGCCGACAGTGGTGGCGGCCAGCGCAACACGAACACTCAAGGCGATGACCAGGCGATTGGAGTGGCTGTCGTCCTTGACCAGAAAAAACAGGCCGCTGAACAGGCTGACAACCGTGGCAATCAGCATCAGGACGATGGCTGCTTTGAGCATGGTGACACTCCGGGGGACGGGCGATGCATTTGAGTATAGCTATCGCGACTACCGACTTTATGGCAACGCCATGAAACGCTTCCGGCCGGGCCTCGTGCCGACCCTGGTGGTCGCGATGCTGCTGCCTTTGCTGGTGTCACTCGGGTTCTGGCAGTTGAGCCGGGGCGCGGAGAAAAGCGCGCTGCTGCAAAGCTACGCCGAGCGCCGGGCGGCCGAACCGATGGCCAGCACCGAACTGCAACACACCGAAGATCCGGCCTTCCGCCGGGTTCGCCTGCACGGCCAGTTCGATGCCGAACACAGCCTGCTGCTGGACAACCGTCAGCGCGACGGCAAGGTCGGGGTCGAGCTGCTGCAACCGTTCCAGGATCAGGCAACCGGGCTCTGGCTGCTGGTCAATCGCGGCTGGCTGCCATGGCCGGACCGGCGCACACCGCCGTCATTCACCACACCGACTCAGGCATTGAGCCTCGACGCCTGGGTCTACGTCTCCCCTGGCGCAACGTTCCAATTGCACGCCGACCCAAACGCCACGACCTGGCCACAGCTGATCACCGCCGTTGAGCCGGCCAGGCTGTGGACGGCACTTGAGCGTGACGGCTTCGCCTACGAATTACGCGCGCAAAGCGGTCCCGCGACCTACCGGGCCGATTGGCCGGTGGTGGCCATGGGGCCGGAAAAACATTTGGGTTATGCCGTGCAGTGGTTCGCCATGGCGATCGCACTGTTCGGCCTTTATCTCTATCTCGGCTTGCACAACGCAAAGGAGAACAATAATGGGAGTGGCCATGAATCCACCCGGCATGTCTGAGGCGAAAACGCCGGTCAATCGGCGGCGCGGGCGCTTGCAGTTGTTGCTGATCGTATTGGGGGTGATCGGTCCGATGATCCTCGCCACCGGCATGTACAAATTGCAGTTCTGGGTGCCAGAGGGCCGCAGTTATCACGGCGAACTGATCGGCAACGGCCAGACCCGCGCCGACATCGGCGTACAGGCGCAAGAAGACCGCTGGCAATTGCTGGTGACGGCGCCCAAGGACTGCTCGGTGGACTGCCAACAGCTGGTTTATCTGGCGCGGCAGATCCAGATCGGCCTCGGGCGCGATGCCCCTCGCGCCAGCCATGCGCTGGCCGCCGCGCAGCCGCTGAATAGCGATTACGAGACTAAACTTCAACGCGAGTACCCGCAGTTGCAACGCTATTCACTGGACCTGCCGACCTACACCAAAGGCGCGCAGAGCAATGACACACCGCACCTGTGGATCATCGACCCTCACGGCAATCTGGTACTGCGCTACGACCCGACCGTGAAGGGCAAGGACCTGCTCAACGACCTGCGCCACCTGCTGAAACTGTCGAACATCGGATAAGGGCATCGTCATGGCCAAACCTGGATTTCGCCTCGCGCTGTTTGCCACCTTGCTGGCACTGATTGTGGTGTTGCTCGGCGCCTACACGCGCTTGACCCACGCCGGCCTCGGCTGCCCGGACTGGCCCGGCTGCTACGGTTTTATCAGCGTGCCGAAGAGCGAAGCCCAACTGGCCCATGCCGAACTGCATTTTCCCGACACCCCGGTGGAAGCCCACAAGGGCTGGAACGAGATGGTCCACCGCTACTTCGCCGGCACCCTGGGGCTGCTGATCGCAGTGCTGGCGGGCCGCGCCTGGGTCCATCGTCATCATCCGGGGCAGCCGGTGAAATTGCCGCTTTTCCTGCTGGCATTGGTGATTGCCCAAGCGGCCTTCGGCATGTGGACGGTGACGCTCAAGCTGTGGCCGCAAGTGGTCACCGGGCATTTGCTCGGTGGTTTTGCGACCTTGAGCCTGTTATTTCTGCTGACCTTGCGCCTGTCCGGCGTGCTGCCGGCACTGACTGTGCCTCGACGTTTGCAGTACTGGGCGACCGCCGGCTTGCTGCTGGTGATCGGGCAGATCGCCCTCGGCGGCTGGGTCAGCGCCAATTACGCGGCGGTAGCCTGCATCGACTTTCCGACGTGCCACGGGCAATGGTTGCCACCGGCTGATTTCGCCAACGGCTTTCACCTGACCCAACACATCGGCCCGAATTATCTGGGCGGGCAGCTGGACAGCGATGCCCGCACCGCGATTCACCTGACTCACCGCATCGGCGCGTTGCTGGTCACCCTCGTTCTGTTTGGCCTGGCCTGGCAATTGAAGGTCGTCGGCATGACGCGCCTGGCCACCATGGTGCTGATCGCCCTGGCAGCACAAATCACCCTGGGCATCAGCAACGTGCTGTTTCATCTACCGCTGCCGATGGCCGTCGCGCACAACGCGGGGGGCGCGGCGCTGTTGCTGACGATGGTGCTGGTCAATTACCACGCGCGAACCAGTCTGGTTCGGGTCAAGCATCAGCCCCCTGTACGTTGGCGTCTCAGCCCGCGTAAACACTCGGCCGGGCCCATAACAATAAAAGGAGAGATGCCATGGCGACCCTGATCGGCGAACGTCACAGCCAGGCCATCTGGCGGGATTACCTGGAGCTGACCAAGCCGAAAGTGGTGGTGCTGATGCTCATCACCTCGCTGGTCGGCATGTTCCTCGCCACCCGGGCCGGGGTGCCATGGACGGTGCTGGTGTTCGGCAACCTGGGGATCGCCTTGTGTGCCGGCGGTGCAGCGGCGGTCAACCATGTGGTGGACCGGCGCATCGACGCGGTCATGGCCCGGACCCACAAACGGCCCTTGGCCGAAGGTCGGGTATCTCCGAGCGCGGCGCTGACCTTCGCCCTGGTGCTGGCGGTACTTGGCCAGGCCTTGCTGCTGGCCTTCACCAACCCGTTGACGGCGTGGCTGACGCTGGCGTCCTTGCTCGGTTACGCCGTGGTTTACACCGGTTTTCTGAAACGCGCGACGCCGCAGAACATCGTCATCGGCGGCCTCGCCGGTGCGGCCCCGCCGCTGCTTGGCTGGACCGCCGCCACCGGTCATGTCGGCGCAGAACCGTTGCTGCTGGTGCTGATCATCTTCGCCTGGACCCCACCGCACTTCTGGGCGCTGGCGATTCACCGCAAGGAGGAATACGCCAAGGCTGACATTCCGATGCTGCCGGTGACCCATGGCGAGCACTACACCAAAGTCCACATCCTGCTTTATACCTGTGCGTTGCTGGCCGTCAGCCTGATGCCCTACGTGATCCACATGAGCGGCGCGCTTTACCTGATGTGTGCCCTCGTACTGGGCGCGAGGTTTCTGCAATGGGCCGTGGTGCTGTACCGTGGCACTCGGCCGCATGCGGCGATCAACACGTTCAAGTACTCTATCTACTACTTGTTCCTGCTGTTTATCGCGCTGCTCGTAGACCACTACTTACTGTTGATCCTATGACTCGAACCCAGAAAACCGTCTTCATCCTCGTTGCCCTGATCGCGCTGATCCTGGGCCTGACCGTCAATAAAGTGCTGACCGGGAAAAACCAGGGCGACCCGACGGCGCTGATCGATGCGGGGATCATCCTGTTGCCCCAAAGCCGTAATCTGCCGGACGTGAAGATGACCGATCAGGACGGCAAGCCAGTGGCGGTCAACGAGCTGAAAGGCAAGTGGAGTTTGCTGTTCTTCGGCTACACCTTTTGCCCGGACATCTGCCCGACCACCCTCGCCCAGCTGCGACAGATCAAGAGCGAACTGCCGGCGGATGCGGTGGACAAGTTGCAGGTCATCCTGGTCAGCGTCGACCCGAACCGCGACACGCCCAAGCAACTCAAGCAGTACCTGGGCTACTTCGATCCGCAGTTCATCGGGCTGACCGCGTCATCGGTGGAAGACATTCAGAAACTGGCGAATGCGGTGAGTATTCCGTTCATTCCGGCGGACACCAGCAAGCCTAACTACACCGTCGACCACAGCGGCAACCTGGCGGTGATCGGACCGGACGGGGCGCAGCGTGGGTTTATTCGCGCACCGTTGAACAATCAGAAACTGGTGGCGCAGTTGCCGGTGATGCTCAGCCGCCAATAAGCACCACAAAACCCTGTGGGAGCGGGCTTGCCCGCGATGACGGAGCATCATTCAACATTGATGTCGACTGGTTCAACGCCATCGCGGGCAAGCCCGCTCCCACAGGTACGGTGTTTCAATGTCTAGTCCTGAAAATAGATTAGAGGTGTAAACCTTATTCAGGACGGGACAATTCAGGACGGGACACAGGCACAAAAAAGGGGCGCAGTGATTGCGCCCCTTTTTCGTTTACGTCAGCTGATCAGAACGCCGGCAATACCGCGCCTTTGTACTTTTCAAGAATGAAGGCTTTCACTTCCGGGCTGTGCAGCGCAGCAACCAGTTTCTGCATCGCCGCGCTGTCCTTGTCGTCTGGACGGGCAACGAGAATGTTCACATACGGCGAGTCGCTGCCTTCGATGACCAGCGCGTCCTTGGACGGATCGAGCTTGGCTTCCAGCGCGTAGTTGGTGTTGATCAGCGCCAGGTCGACCTGAGTCAGCACACGCGGGATGGTCGCGGCTTCCAGTTCACGGAATTTCAGGTCCTTGGTGTTCTCGGTAATGTCCTTGACGGTCGACAGGATGTTGTTCGAATCCTTCAACTTGATCAGGCCAGCCTTCGCCAGCAGCAACAGCGCACGACCGCCGTTGGTGGCGTCGTTCGGGATCACCACGTTGGCGCCGCCTGGCAGCTCGGTCAGCGCTTTGTACTTGCTGGAGTAAGCGCCCAGCGGCTCCAGGTGCACACCGGCAACGCTGACAAGGTTGGTGCCCTTGGCCTTGTTGAACTCATCCAGGTACGGTTGGTGCTGGAAGAAGTTGGCGTCCAGACGCTTCTCGGCCACCTGCACGTTCGGCTGGATGTAGTCGGTGAAGACTTTGACCTTCAGGTCCACGCCTTCTTTGGCCAGGGCCGGCTTAACGAATTCGAGGATTTCCGCGTGCGGCACCGGAGTGGCCGCGACGGTCAGTGTGTCGGCAGCGTGTGCGGAAAAGGCTGCAACGGCAGCGAACGCGACGAGTAGTTTTTTCATTCAGCTAACTCCTTGTGAGGCGCCAGTCTTCGGCGCCTGCCAGCGAATGGCCGGCTCATGTCTTAGTGACGTTATTTGCGGGAGAAATGAACCACCAGCTTGTCGCCGACGGTTTGCAGCACTTGAACCAGCACCAGCAGCAACACCACGGTGACCACCATCACGTCAGTCTGGAAACGCTGGTAACCAAAACGGATCGCCAGGTCGCCCAGACCGCCAGCGCCGACCACACCGGCCATTGCCGTGTAGGACACCAGTGTAATCGCTGTCACCGTAATCGCCGCAAAGATGCCCGGACGGGCTTCCGGCAGCAAGGCGTTGATGATGATCTGACGCGTCGTCGCGCCCATGGCCTGGGTCGCCTCGATGATGCCGCGATCCACTTCACGCAGGGCGGTTTCCACCAGTCGCGCGAAGAACGGCGTGGCGCCCACCACCAAGGGTGGAATCGCACCGGCGACACCCAGGGAGGTGCCCGTGATCAACACGGTGAACGGAATCATCACGATCAGTAGAATGATGAACGGCAGTGAACGCAGAATGTTCACCACCAGCGACAGCATCGCGTAAACGCCTTTGGCTTCCAGCAACTGACGCGGGCTGCACAGGAACAACAGCACGCCCAGCGGCAGGCCCAATAGCACGGTGAACAACAGCGAACCGCTGAGCATCAGCAGGGTGTCGCCGGTGGCCAGCCAGATTTCATACCAGTCGATATTGGAAAAGAAACTCATCAGGACTTCCATCAGCGCAGCACCTCCATGTGGACATCAGCTGCGGTGAAGTGAGCAAACGCCGCTTCCATGTCGCCACCGGTGACGGCCAGGGTCAATTGCCCGTACGGGACTTCTTTGATGCGATCGATACGACCGGCCAGGATGCTGTAGTCCACGCCCGTCTCCCGGGCGACGGTACCCAGCAACGGCGCGTAGGTCGCATCGCCCTGGAAGGTCAGGCGCACGATGCGCCCCGGTACGTGAGCGAAGTCGTCGCGCTGTTCGCTTTCGTCGATTTGCTCGTCTTCCTGCACGAAGCGCTTGGTGGTCGGGTGCTTGGGATGCAGGAACACCTCGGCCACCGAACCTTGCTCGACGATCTCGCCGGCATCCATCACCGCCACTTGATCGCAGACCCGACGAATCACGTCCATCTCGTGGGTGATCAGCACGATGGTCAGCTTCAACTCGCGATTGATCTCGGCCAGCAATTGCAGAACCGACGCCGTGGTCTGTGGGTCCAGGGCACTGGTGGCTTCATCGCACAGCAGGATTTTCGGCTTGGTCGCCAGGGCGCGGGCGATGCCGACACGCTGTTTCTGACCGCCAGACAGTTGCGCCGGGTATTTTTTCGCATGGTCGGCCAGGCCAACCCGCGCCAGCAACTGCGCAACACGCTGGTCAATCTCGCTGCGCGACAGCTCACCGGCGAGGGTCAGCGGCAACGCGACATTGTCAGCCACGGTCTTGGACGCCAGCAGGTTGAAGTGCTGGAAAATCATCCCGACCTGCTGACGGAAGCGACGCAGACTATTGGCATCCAGCGCGGTGACTTCTTCGCCATCGACGATGATCTTGCCGCCACTGGAGTTTTCCAGGCGATTGATCAGACGCAGCAAGGTACTTTTTCCCGCACCGGAATGGCCGATCAGGCCAAAGACCTGACCGTTCTCAATCGTCAGACTGGTCGGATGCAGGGCGGGAATATCCTTACCGGCGACGCGGTAAGTTTTGTGGACGTTTTGAAACTCGATCACGTAGCGAACCTTGTGGGGCGCGTTAGAAAAGGATCAGCGGTTAGCCGGGCGCGCATTTTAGCCTGTCCGTATAGAGGTTCTTAGCATTTATTTCGCTTTAAACCAGCGATTTGGCAATAAGGCGATCAAAGGTTAGGAACCTGGGACCAAGGCAATTCCGGCCTGATGCATTTAGAAAAGCAAAAGATCGCAGCCTGCGGCAGCGCCTACACGGTCCGTAGGAGCTGCCGCAGGCTGCGATCTTTTCTTTATGGCTTGCGAGGGCTCAAAACCATCTGCGCCGGGATGTTGCGCAGAATCTGCTTCTCCAGTTTCAGATCAAACCCCGAATCCAGCTTCTTCACCCGCTTGGTCAGCAACGTGGCCAGCCATGGGTAATCCTGGGTGCGAGGAGCCTGAATGCTCACATCGCACTGATAATTCACCACATCGGCGGCGATGGCATCCAGTTGACGACGAAGCTTGCTCATATCGGTGAGGTTCAACGCCACCGTCGTGCTTTCAGCCGTCGGGTCGATGACCTTGGCCTGCGGCTTGGCTTCGGCAGCCTTGAGGGCCGCTTCGGCTTTATCCAGCTCAGCCTTGCGCGCATGAACGATAGCGCTGTTGACGCCACCGGTCAGTGCTGGCGCCTTGGGCATCAACACCCGGGCACGGCTGAGGGCAGTGGCCGCCGCATTCACATCACCTTTTTGCAACACGATCTGGCTGCGCAGCAAATAGGCTTCGGCCAATTGCCGCTGGTATTGCTCAAGGGATTGATCGTTGGGCGACTCGGCCTGCAAGGCCGCCAATTGATCCTCGGCGGTGGCCAGCTCGCTGCTGGCCAGGCTTTGTTCCAGCTGTGCGATAGCCGTGGCCCGCGCATCGGGGGCCACGGTGGCCGCCGGTGGCGTGCTTTGACAAGCGCCCAGTAGCAGCGAAAATGCGACAAGGAGCAGATAACGGGAGGCGAACGGCTTCATTCCTGCGACTCTCTATTTGCGCAAAAAACGAGCAAGTCTACACCCCTCGACGGGGCAGGACAAAACTCAGCAGAAACAGCGCGGCGGCCGTCACCACAATCGACGGGCCGGCCGGGGTGTCCTTGAACCAGGACAATGCCAGCCCGCCACACACCGCGAGCATACCCAGCAGGCTCGCGCCCAGCGCCATCTGCTCCGGCGAGCGGGCGTGACGCTGTGCCGCAGCCGCCGGAATAATCAGTAACGAGGTAATCAACAGAACGCCGACAATTTTCATCGCCACCGCGATCACCACAGCAATCAGCAACATCAGGACCAGGCGCAACGCCGCCACCGGCAAACCTTCCACCTTGGCCAGTTCTTCGTGCACCGTGATCGCCAGCAAGGGTCGCCACAGCGTGACCAGCAATACCAGCACCGCCGCGCTACCGCCGAGGATCCAGGCCAGATCGGTCGGGCTGATCGCCAGCAGGTCGCCGAACAGATAGGCCATCAGGTCGATCCGCACTTCATGCATGAAGCTTAGTACCACCAAGCCCAGAGAGAGTGTGCTCGGTGCGAGAATTCCCAACAGCGTGTCAGACGCCAGTGGCTGCCGTTGTTGCAACGTCACCAGCAACACCGCCAGCAACAGGCAGCCTACAGTGACGGCCACGGTCGGGCTGACATCCAGCAGAAAACCCAGCGCCACGCCGAGCAGTGCGGCGTGCGACAGGGTGTCGCCGAAATAGGCCATGCGCCGCCAGACCACGAACGAACCCAACGGGCCCGCGACCAGCGCCAGGGCCAGACCTGCAAGCAGGGCGAAGAGCAGAAAATCAGCCATGCTTGCAGCTATCTCCATGAACGTGGGTAGGGGTCGAGGGGGTCGCGCTGACCACCGAGCCATGCAGGTCGTGGGCGTGGTCGTGATGGTGGTGATAAATCGCCAGGCTTTGGGCGTTCTTTCCGAACAACTCGACAAACGCCGGATCGCCACTGACCTGCTCGGGATGCCCGGAGCAGCAGACGTGGCGATTCAGGCACACCACCTGGTCGGTGGTGCTCATCACCAGATGCAGATCGTGAGAAACCATCAATACGCCGCAACCATGACGGTCGCGCAGTCGTGTGATCAGACTGTAAAGCTCGGCTTGACCGGCCACGTCGACGCCTTGCACCGGCTCATCAAGCACCAGCAACTCCGGCTCACGCAGTAACGCCCGCGCCAGCAGCACCCGTTGCATCTCACCACCGGAAACACTTTGCACCGGGCTGTCGATGACCTGTTCGGCGCCGACTTCCTTGAGGGCCGCCAAGGCCCGAGCGCGGTCCACACCAGGGACCAGACGCAAGAAGCGCAGCACCGAAAGCGGTAGGGTCGGATCGACATGGAGTTTTTGCGGCATGTAACCGACGCGCAACTTCGGCTTGCGCCAGACGCTGCCGCTGTCCGGTTTCAACAGACCGAGTACCGCGCGCACCAATGTGGTTTTGCCGGCACCGTTGGGGCCGATCAGAGTGACGATCTGCCCCGGCTCGACGCTCAGCTCGATGTTATCCAGCACGTTTTGCCCGGCAAAGGTGACGGCCACCTTTTCGAGGCGAATCAGCGCATTGCTCATCAAGCCCCCTGGCAACCCGAGCAGAGACCGATGACTTCAACGGTCTGGGCCTCGACGACAAATCCGACATCCTTGGCGCTACCGATGATCGCGTCGCTGATGGATTTCTGTTCGAGTTCGATGGCGGCATGGCATTCGCGGCAGATCAGGAACTGGCCCTGGTGGGCGTGTTCCGGGTGATTGCAGCCAACGAAGGCGTTCAGCGAGGAGATGCGGTGCACCAGACCGTTTTCCAGCAGGAAATCCAGCGCGCGGTACACGGTCGGCGGCGCGGCGCGGCGGCCGTCCTGCTCGCTGAGCACCGCCAGAATGTCATAGGCACCCAGCGGTTTGTGGCTTTGCCACACCAGTTCCAGCACCCGCCGGCGCAAAGCGGTCAGGCGCAGCCCCTGACGTGCGCACAAGGCATCGGCCTCAGACAATGCGCTATGGACGCAATGAGAGTGGTCGTGGGGACGGCTGGCAATCGGTGTTTTAGGCATGAGCGGCGACGAGTGTTGTGAGAGACGTTATTATGTTACCCGTTCTCGCCTCTTCGAGTGGTCATCGTGTCTCGACTTTTTTCTATCTTTGTCGCATTTGTCGCAAGTTTTCTGCTGACTGGTTCAGCTCAAGCCGAAGTCAAAGTCCTCACCAGCATCAAGCCCCTGCAACTGATCGCCGCGGCGGTGCAGGACGGTGTTGCGGTTCCGGAAGTCTTGCTCCCGCCCGGCGCCTCGCCGCATAACTATGCCTTGCGCCCGTCCGACGTACGGAAAGTGCAATCGGTGGATCTGGTGTACTGGATCGGCCCGGACATGGAAGGTTTCCTGCCTCGCGTGCTGAAAGGTCGTACGCTGCCCAGCGTCGCAGTGCAGGATTTGCCTGGCCTGAAACTGCGACATTTCGCCGAAGACAACCATTCCCACGCCGAAGATGCCGACGAGCATGACCACGATCACCGTCCTGGCAGCCTGGATGCGCACTTGTGGTTGTCACCGATAAACGCCCGAGTAATCGCCAGCAAAATGGCCGCCGATCTGAGTGCTGTCGATCCGGCCAACGCGGCGCGCTATCAGAGCAACCTCAAGGCATTCGATGAGCGTCTGGATGCTCTGGACCGGCGCCTGAAGGCCCGTCTGGCGGGTATCGCGGGCAAGCCTTATTTCGTGTTCCACGAAGCCTTCGATTACTTCGAAGACGCTTACGGCCTCAAGCACACCGGCGTGTTCAGCGTCGCTGCCGAAGTGCAACCCGGCGCCCAACACGTGGCGGCGATGCGCACGCGGTTGCAGGAAATCGGCAAGACCTGCGTGTTCAGCGAACCTCCATTGCGCCCACGCCTGGCAGAAACTCTGGTGGCCGGGCTGCCAGTGAAGCTGGCGGAACTGGATGCGCTGGGCGGGTACACGCCAGCGACCGCTCAGGGGTATGAGCAGGTATTGGAAAAGCTGGGGAATGATTTGGCGGGGTGTCTGGAGTCGTTGTAAGCGCTGATTTTCGGCGCCCCCACTCGCGGGCAAGCCTCGCTCCTACAGGATGAGTGCCGTTCATAATATTGGTGAACGACACAAATCCTGTAGGAGCGAGGCTTGCCCGCGAAGCTTTTAAAGCGCGAACGGCAACGGCGTGCTGACCTTCTGCCGTTGCGTCAGCCGCAACTGAAATTCCATCGGATCGTGAATCAACACGTCCTGCCCGGCGAAAGACTCCGCAGCGATCAAGCGCGACAACCAGAACCGTACGCACGCCACGCGCAGCATGGTCGGCCATAGCTCGGCTTCGGCAGCGGTAAACGGTCGCAGCGCGGCATACGCGCCCAGCAATGCCCGCGCCCGAGCGCCATCAAGCTGCCCTTGTTCGTCCGAGCACCAATCGTTCAAGGCAATTGCCACGTCATAGAGCATCGGCCCCGAACAGGCGTTGTAGAAGTCGATCAACCCGGTCAGGTGTGTGCCTTCGAACATCGCGTTATCGCGGAACAGGTCCGCGTGGATGTTGGCTCGCGGCAGCGCCAGAATTTTCGTCTTCTGCTGGGTAATTTCATCCAGCGCCCGTTGCAGCAAATCGCTTTGCTCGGCATTCAGGTGCGAGAGTAGCTGTGTGCCCTCTTCCATCATCCAATCCAGGCCGCGATCGGTTTTGCGTTTGATCATGTTGGCCTGGGTCGCCAGGTGCAGATGAGCCAGCAGCTCGCCGACCTGAGCGCAATGCTGCGCGTTGGCGTCCTTGATGTGCTTGCCCGCCAGACGCGGCTGCAACAGCGCAGGTTTACCGGCCAGCTCGCGCAAAGCGACGCCGTCGGTGGTACGCAGGGCATAAGGTACCGGCAGGTCAGCGTCGTGCAGTACATCGAGCAATTCGATGAAAAACGGCATTTCCTGCACCGGACCGCGCTCGACCAGGGTCAGGACAAATTCGCCCTGCTCCAGGCTGATAAAGAAATTGGTGTTTTCGCTACCGGCGGCGATCCCCTGGAAATCAAGCAGGCGGCCGAGCCCATAAGGGGCGAGAAAGGTTTCCAGCTCGGGCCGAGCCAGGGGGGTGAACACAGACATGGTTAAAACTGCCAGTACGGGCGCCGCGGTTGAGCCAGCGCCGATTAAAGTTAAGAACGGCTTACCACTCGAATATTTTCCACGACGGAATCAGCATATCCGGCTGATCCGAGCGAATGAAGTTACCGTCCGAGCCATCAGCGCGCACCAGGAAATACGGTTTACCGACCTTTGGGGTGACCTTGATGGCATACAAAAAGCCATTTTGCCGATATTCCTGAATGGTTTTATCGCCTTCCGTGCGGATCGTTACATCCGGGTCCGCCGAGGGCGCGTCGTCCGCCGCCATGACAGCCAATGGAGTGATTGCAAACAAGCCAGCCAGCAACAAGCGATTTAGTGTGCGCATGATAACCTTGTCCCTTTGTCGTCAACGGTCCCGCTATTCTAGCGCCGGACCCGCCGAAAAGGTTGATCCTGCTCATGAGCCAAGCCCCCCTCGTCCTGGTGGACGGTTCTTCTTACCTGTACCGCGCTTTTCACGCGTTGCCACCGCTGACCACATCCAAAGGCCTGCCCACCGGTGCGGTCAAAGGCGTATTGAACATGCTCAAGAGTCTGCGCAAGCAGTACCCGGACAGCCCGTTCGCCGTAGTATTCGACGCCAAGGGCGGGACGTTCCGCGACGCGATGTTCGCCGAATACAAGGCCAATCGCCCAAGCATGCCCGACGACATGCGGGTCCAGATCGAGCCGCTGCACGCCAGCGTCAAGGCCCTGGGCTTCCCGCTGCTGTGCGTGGACAACGTTGAAGCGGACGACGTGATTGGCACCCTGGCCCGCAGTAGCGCGGCCGCCGACCGCCCGGTGGTGATCTCCACCGGCGACAAGGACATGGCGCAACTGGTCGACGGGCACATTACCTTGGTCAATACGATGACCGGTAGCGCGCTGGACGTGGAAGGCGTGAAGGAGAAATTCGGCGTCGCTCCCGAGCAGATCATCGATTACCTGGCGCTGATGGGCGATTCGTCCGACAACATTCCAGGCGTTCCGGGTATCGGTCCCAAGACCGCTTCCGGCCTGCTGGTCGGCGTGAACGGCGGCCTGACCGAGCTCTATGCGCAGCTCGACATCGTCCCGACCCTGCCGATTCGCGGCGCCAAAACCCTGCCGGCCAAGCTTGAAGAGCACAAGGAGATGGCGTTTCTCTCCTATCAACTGGCGACGATCAAGATCGACGTGCCGCTGGACATCGGCCTCGATGACCTGCAAATGGGCAAGCCGGATCACGACAAGCTCGCCGAGCTCTACACACTGCTGGAATTCAAGAGCTGGTTCGAAGAGAACCAGCGCGACGCCAAGCGCTCCGGCCAGGAAGTCACCGCGCCAGTCGCCGAAGAAACCATCGCCGGGACTGAACCCAAATACACCACGGTCCTCACCCAGGCGGATTTCGACCTGTGGCTGAAGAAACTCAACGACGCCAAGCTGATTGCCTTCGACACCGAAACTACCGGTATAGACGCTCAGCAAGCGCAGTTGGTAGGCCTGTCCTTCGCGGTACAAGCCAACGAAGCGGCCTACATCCCGTTGACCCACTCCTACATGGGCGTGCCGGATCAGCTTGATCGCGACACCGTGTTGCGGGCACTGAAACCGATTCTGGAAGACCCAGGCAAGCTCAAAGTCGGCCAGCACGCCAAGTTCGACATGAACATCCTGGCCAACTGCGCCATCGGTGGCGATCAGGCTTGCGGCATTACCGTCCAGGGCATTGCCTTCGACACCATGCTCGAATCCTATGTACTGGATTCCACCGCGACCCGCCACGACATGGACAGCCTGGCGCTCAAGTACCTGAGTCACACCACCACCAGTTTTCAGGACATTGCCGGCAAGGGCGCCAAACAGCTGACCTTTGATCAGATATCCCTGGAGCTGGCCGGGCCTTACGCCGCCGAAGACGCCGACATCACTCTGCGCCTGCACCAAACATTGCAAGAAAAGCTCAACGCCATTCCGAGCCTGAGCAAAGTCCTGAGCGAAATCGAAATGCCGCTGGTGCCGGTACTGGCACGGATCGAACGCCAGGGCGCGCTGGTCGATGCCAACCTGCTGGGCATCCAGAGCGTGGAGCTGGGCGAGAAAATGGTCGCTCTGGAGCGTGAGGCGTTTGCCATCGCCGGCGAAGAATTCAACCTCGGGTCGCCGAAGCAACTGGGCGTGATCCTGTACGAAAAACTCGGCTTGCCAATCCTCAACAAAACCGCCAAAGGCCAGGCCTCCACCGCCGAAGCCGTGCTGGCGGAACTGGCCGAGCAGGATTTCCCGCTGCCCAAAGTACTGATGCAGTACCGCTCGATGAGCAAGCTGAAAAGCACCTACACCGACCGGCTGCCAGAGCAGATCAACCCGCGCACCGGGCGGATTCATACCTCGTATCATCAAGCCGTGGCGGCAACCGGGCGCTTGTCATCCAGCGATCCGAACCTGCAGAACATTCCGATACGCACCGCCGAAGGTCGTCGGATTCGTCAGGCGTTCGTCGCCCCCAAAGGCTACAAGCTGCTGGCAGCGGACTACTCGCAGATCGAACTGCGGATCATGGCTCACCTGGCCAAGGACGAAGGCTTGCTGCACGCCTTCCGCAATGACCTGGACGTACACAAAGCCACGGCGGCCGAAGTCTTCGGGGTTGAGTTGGCCGATGTCACCACTGATCAGCGTCGTAGCGCCAAGGCCATCAACTTCGGCCTGATCTATGGAATGAGCGCGTTTGGCCTGGCCAAACAGATCGGCGTTGACCGCAAACAGTCCCAAGCGTACATCGACCGTTACTTCGCCCGTTATCCCGGGGTACTCGAATACATGGAGCGCACGCGCGCCCAGGCCGCCGAACAAGGTTTCGTCGAAACCATCTTCGGTCGTCGTCTGTACTTGCCGGAAATCAACGCCAAGAACCAGGCCCTGCGCAAAGCTGCCGAGCGCACGGCAATCAACGCCCCGATGCAAGGCACCGCGGCGGACATCATCAAGAAAGCCATGGTGGCGGTGGACAACTGGCTGACATCGTCTGGCCTGGACGCCAAAGTCATCCTGCAGGTACACGATGAATTGGTGCTCGAGGTGCGTGAGGACCTGATCGACCAGGTACGGGAGGAGATTCGCGTGCACATGAGCAACGCCGCACAACTGGACGTACCGCTTCTGGTCGAGGTAGGCGTAGGCAACAACTGGGATGAGGCGCACTGAGCCGCCTGAAAAGACATGTGTGCTGCGGCCTGGTGCCGCAGCACATGACGAAGGGCTATAGAGCGGAAAATGACGACGATTATTTCCAATGGTTTTTGAAAATAGTCTGAACTAAATCCGTGAACCGCCACTCAGAGATACTGAATGGCTGGTGAAGCCCTTCGATGCTCCTATGTTGTGTTAAGTGTTGGCAGATATCTGGACCCCGCCCTAGCGGTCTGGAACTTGAACCCCGGAACTTCTCCCTCCCCATATGAAGTCCGGGGTTTTTTTTGCCTGCCGATTTGTCTCGAGAGCTTTACTCGGCAACCTCGGCACCTTTGTCCGCCAACTCCATCCAGCCTGCCAGCACAGTGTAGGCGTCTTCCAGGCCCATGCGTTTGGGAGCCGAAAACAGCTGGATAGTGACCGTATCGCCCCAACCCTTGCGAATTTCCGACTGAACCTTGAGCAGCGTGTTTTTCGCCGCGCCGTAGGTCAGCTTGTCTGCCTTGGTCAGCAGAATATGCATCGGCATGCCGCTGGCGACGGCCCAATCGAGCATCAGCAAGTCGAAATCGGTCATTGGATGACGGATGTCCATCATCAGAATCAAACCTTTCAAACTCTCGCGACCGCCCAGATAGGCTTCCAGGTGACGCTGCCAGTGCATCTTCAACGGGATCGGCACTTTCGCATAACCGTAACCCGGCAGGTCGACCAGACGGCGTTCATCGTCTAGCTTGAAGAAGTTCAACAGCTGCGTGCGACCTGGCGTTTTTGAGGTCCGCGCGAGGCTGGCGTGCGTCAGGGTGTTCAACGCGCTGGACTTGCCGGCGTTGGAACGCCCGGCGAAGGCCACTTCAAAGCCTTCGTCGTCGGGGCATTGGTCGACTTTGGCGGCGCTGAGCATAAAGGTGGACTGTTGGCACAGGCCGAGGATGGGATTCTTGAGTTGCATGGGATTTCCGATGTGGGCGGCGCCGGGAATGGACGCGGCAAGCAGTGTCGTTTCCGTTTCAGTGACGCCAGTATATAATGCCGCAGATTTTGTGTGCGCTTTGTCCCAGCGTAGGATGAAGTTCACGAGAGCGATTGACCTTGAATGCGCACTAGAACGCAGCACGCTCTCAACCCTGAAAAGGTCGTTTTATGACGAAATGGCTGCTAGCTGCCGGTGTCTTGATGCCGCTTTACAGCGCTCAGGCTACACAGGATCCGGAAGCTGTGTACAACCGTGTTTGTGGTGCCTGTCATTCCGGCCAACTACCCATGGCCCCCCGCAAGGGCGATCAGCAAGCCTGGACGCCGAGGCTGGCGAAAGGTATGGAGACGCTGGTGCAACACGTGACCCAGGGTTTCAAGGCGATGCCGCCGCGTGGTTTGTGCATGGACTGCAGTACCGAGGATTACCAAGCCATCATCCAGTGGATGAGCGAGTAAACCCGGTCCATAACTCTTTAACCCTTAGCCGTAGTTGGATTAGCTGATGAACAAATTGATCGTGAGTCTGCTGTTGACCGTGGGGATCTCCGGCATTGCCCATGCTGCAGGTGATGCGGCTGCTGGCCAGGCGAAAGCCGCAGTATGTGGCGCCTGTCATGGCCCGGATGGCAATAGCATGGCGCCTAACTTTCCGAAACTGGCAGGTCAGGGCGAGCGTTATCTGAACAAGCAGCTGCACGACATCAAGTCCGGCAAACGTACGGTGCTGGAAATGACCGGCCTGCTGACCAACCTGAGCGATCAGGACCTGGCCGATATCGCCGCCTACTTCGCCAGCCAGAAAGGCAGCGTCGGCGCCGCCGACCCTAAAGTCGTGGCTCGCGGTGAAGCACTGTTCCGTGGTGGCGATTTGGCCAAAGGGCTGCCAGCCTGTACCGGTTGCCACTCGCCGAACGGCGCAGGCAACGCAGCAGCGGGCTTCCCGCACCTGGGCGGCCAGCATGCTCAGTACGTCGGCAAGCAACTGGCCGACTTCAGAAAAGAAGAAGGTGGCCGGACCAACGACGGCGATACCAAACCGATGCAAAGCATTGCTAAAAAGCTGAGCGACGAAGATATCGCTGCAGTCTCCAGCTATATTCAAGGCTTGCACTAAGGCCTGTGATCGTGCGTTGTGAGAGATGTACATCTCTTGCAACGTTAACACTCGATTAATCCGTCGATGCAAACATAAAAAGGGTAGCTTTGGCTGCCCTTTTTTGTGGCCGCTGCCGTTACACTACAGAACTCAAGCCCGCCGGAATCTGTTTGAAAACAGGTCGCGCGAGGCGCCCAAATTGTCCAGGAGTAAAGCATGCGTAATCTGATCATCAGCGCCGCACTCGTCGCTGTCAGCCTGTTCGGCATGACCGCCCAAGCCGCCGAAAAACCTGAAGCGCCCTATGTCGAACTGAGCAATCCGGTCCCGGTGGCCGAGCCTGGCAAGATCGAAGTCGTGGAGCTGTTCTGGTACGGCTGTCCGCACTGCTATGCCTTCGAACCCGTCATTAACCCATGGGTTGAAAAGCTGCCTTCCGACGTGAATTTCGTGCGTATCCCGGCCATGTTTGGCGGCCCTTGGGATGCACACGGCCAGATGTTCCTGACCCTTGAAGCCATGGGTGTCGAGAGCAAGGTTCACGCTGCCGTGTTCAACGCAATTCAGAAAGAACACAAGAAGCTGACTGACAAAGAAGAGATGGCGGAATTCCTGGCGACCCAAGGTGTAGACAAGGAAAAATTCCTGGCCACCTTCGACTCCTTCGCCATCAAGGGCCAGATCAACAAAGCCAAAGAGCTTGCAAAGAAATATGAAATCACCGGCGTGCCTACCATGATCGTCAACGGCAAGTATCGCTTTGACATCGGCTCTGCCGGCGGTGCCGAACAAGCGCTGAAACTGGCCGACCAACTGGTCGCCAAAGAGCGAGCGGCAACCAAGGCCGTCGCCAACTAAGCGCGGCACCTGCCATGCGCCGCTGGGGAACTGAACGCATCGTTGGCCTGCATGACCCGCGGGTCAACGAGCATCACCTGGAATCGACGGGGTTGCCCGTGGACAGCCGTCTGCGTTTGCTCAGTTTCAATATCCAGGTCGGCATCAGTACCGAGCGTTATCGGCACTATCTGACCCGCGGCTGGCAGCATCTGTTGCCGCATACCGGGCGTGCCGACAACCTGCAAAAAATCGGTAATCTGCTGGGCGACTTCGACCTGGTTGCCTTGCAGGAAGTCGATGGCGGCAGCCTGCGATCAGGCTACGTCAATCAGGTCGAACATCTGGCGCAGCTCGGCGCCTTTCCCTACTGGTATCAGCAACTCAATCGCAATCTCGGTCATCTCGGCCAGCACAGCAATGGCGTACTCAGCCGCCTGCGCCCGTGGGCGATTGAAGATCATCCGCTGCCGGGGCCCAAGGGTCGCGGGGCCATTCTGGTGCGCTTCGGCGAAGGTCCGGAGGCGCTTGTGGTGGTGATGATGCACCTGGCGCTGGGCGCTCGCGCCCGTAGCATGCAACTGGCTTACATCCGCGAGTTGATCGGCGGTTATAAACATCAGGTGCTGATGGGCGATATGAACACCCATGCCAGTGACTTGCTGCAACATTCCCCGTTGCGTGACTTAGGCCTGCTCGCGCCGCAACTGGAAGCGACCTTCCCCAGCTGGCGCCCACAGCGTTGCCTGGACCATATTCTGCTGAGCCCCACCCTGACCCTTGAAAAGGTCGAGGTGCTGGCACAACCCATTTCCGATCACCTGCCGGTCGCGGTAGAGATACGTCTGCCGGGCTCGCTCACGGCCGATGCACTCCCCGCGTTGAGTCCTGCCTGAATGAGCGACGAAGCACAGCGCTGGAAAGAGAAATACCTCAAAAGCATCGAACTACAGGAAAAGCTCGAACGTCGATGGGACGCCCGGCTCGACCTGCTGCGTCGCGGGCTGGTGCGCAGCACCCTGGCCGCGGAAGGTACCGATCGCGCCGTTGACCAATGCATGAAGGAAATGCGCGAAGTCGTACGAACCGACGACATGGACGCCGGCCTGGCCGCCTTGCTGCCGCGCCTGGAAAAAGCCGTGCTCGACTCCGAGCAGCGCCGGGAAACCCGGGTCGATCAAGTCAGCGCTGCACTGACGGCACTGGTCTCTCAGCTGCAAGCATTGCCGTTGCCCCGGGAAGTGAGCCGGCCACTGAAGCGTTTCGCCAAGCAACTGGACGGACGCGTAGGTCAGGCCCGAGAAATACCCTTATTGCTCAGCGAACTGAGTGGCCTGCAAGGCAAAGCCTTGAGCCTGCTGGAGAACCCCACAGAGCCTGGCCGCCCGGGTTTGCTGCAGCGCCTGTTCGGTAGCCGGGAAGCGGATGAGACCGCGCCACAGATCGCCGCCCCCGAATTGCAACTGCCTGCCCGGCAAACGCTCGAAACGGTTGCAGCACCACTGGCCGAGCCCCCACAAGCGACGGTCAATCTCGCGCCAGCCACCGATAAGCCGCAAGTGGTGTTGCCAGCCGTAGAAGCCCCCTCGCCCACTGCTGCATCCCCTGAGCCACTGGAAATTCAGGCGCCAACAGCGGCACCTGCTGCTGAAGTCGTGGCGTTTGTGCCGCCCATCCTCGAGCCTGAGGCTACGAACAGCCAGGCTCCAGAGCCACAAACCCAGCCGAACATCGAACAGCCGCAAGAGCCGGCTCCATCTATCGCCGTGTCGGCCACTCAAGCTCCGCCGGCAATCAACCCAGATGAGCTGACGCCTGAGGCCGTCGATCCAGAACCGTCAGAACACGACATTCTGTATGCCCTGCCGGACTCACCGGAACCGTCCTACAGCTCTGTCGCCAAGCATATCGAAGACACGCTGCTGGGCCTCCTCGACGACCTGACGCTGCCCGAGCGCCATCGACCGCAAGCCGAGGCGATGCGTAATCGTCTTCAAAACGGCTTGAATTGGTACGAACTGCTACCCATCCTCGACGATCTGGCAACATTGATGCTGGCAATCACCGACAACGGCCAGCACGAATTCGAAGCGTATTTGCAGCGACTCAACGAACGCCTCGAGTCTTTCCAGAGCAACCTGCAAGCCGCGAGCGAAGGCCACGCCGACAACCGCTCTGCCGCGCGGGAGATGGACACGCAGATTCGCGAGCAAGTCGACGGCTTGCAGAGCAGCATGCAGGAAGCGGCGGACCTTGATGATCTAAAACTGGTGCTGGAAAACCATCTCGAAGGCCTGCTCGGCACCATGGACCAGCACCAGAAGCAGCGCGACGAGCGCGAACAGGAAGTCGCAGCCCGCCTGCAAAGCCTGGCCGAAAGGGTTGCCCACATGGAGCAGGAAGCGCTGGGCTACCGCGAGCATCTCGAAGAACAGCGCCAGAAGGCTTTGATCGATCCATTGACCGGCCTGCCGAATCGGGCGGCCTGGAGCGAACGACTGGACCACGAAATCGGTCAATGGCAACAACACGGCAACACCCTGTTGCTGGCGATGCTCGACCTCGACCATTTCAAACGCATCAACGACAACTACGGCCATCTGGCGGGCGACAAGGTACTGAAAATCATCGCCAGCGTGCTACGCAAGCGTCTGCGCGGAACAGACTTCATTGCCAGGTTCGGCGGTGAGGAGTTTGTGCTGTTGATGCCTGCCACGGCGCCAATGGTCGGCGCGAAATTGCTGGAAACCTTGCGCGCATCGATTGAAGCCTGCCCGTTCCACTTCAAGGGTGAGCGAGTCACCATTACCATCTCCATGGGGCTGACCGCATTCAAACCAGGCGAACATAGCGATCTTGTACTTAAAAGAGCCGATCAGGCGCTATATCGTGCGAAAAATACTGGCCGCAATCGGATAGAACTTGGCTGACGGTCAATTGTTCCATTTTGTTTAAAAGAGCGCTTTTGCCGTCGGCGCCGCAAGGCAATACGTTACACTGTTGCATTATTGTCTTGCGTGTATTGCCTCCCGCCATGAAATGTCTTGCTCTTATCGCGTCGCTGCTTCTATTAGCCGGTTGTGCCAGCGGCCCCCGGATTGACACCAGCCACCCTTCAGCCAATCACGACAGCCGTATTCAGTTCGTGGTGATGCATTACACCTCCGCATCTCTGGAGAACTCGCTGCAATTGCTGACTCATGGCGAGGTCAGCAGCCATTACCTGATCGGCGACGACGAGCACGCCACCATTTATAAGCTGATGGATGAAAATCTTCGGGCCTGGCACGCGGGTGAAAGCGAATGGCAAGGCCGGACCTGGCTGAACTCCAGTTCCATTGGCATCGAAATCGTCAATCCAGGCTTCCAGGACACCCCGACCGGGCGCCTCTGGTATCCCTACAGCGAAGCCCAGGTTCAGTCGATGATCTTCCTGCTCAAGGACATCAGCAAACGCCATGGCATCACCCCCCGCCATATCATCGGCCATAGCGACATCGCCCCCATGCGCAAGCTCGATCCCGGCCCGCTGTTTCCCTGGCAGCGCCTGGCTGCCGAAGGCCTGGGAATCTGGCCGAATGAGCAGGCCGTGGCGCGTCAGCAAGCGCAGTTCGCCGTACAGCTGCCAAGCATCAGCTGGTTTCAGGAACAGCTTGCCCGCCTGGGCTACGCCACGCCGCAAACCGGCGAACTGGATGACGCAACACGCAATGTGCTGGCGGCCTTTCAGCTGCATTTCCGCCCGTCCCGTTTCGACGGCACGCCGGACGCGCAAACCGCGGCGCTGCTGCAGGTGTTGAACCAGACAAAATAATGACGCCCGCCCGACGGTCAGGGCTTTTTCTCAATCAGCAGCTATAACTCATTGGTAATTCTTCGGATATTCCATGATGCCTGCTGCTCGAGAGAGACTGCATAGCTGGTTTTATCGCCCTTGGTTTCTGGCGATGCTGGCTACTGCCTTGAGCGCAACGCTATTGATGACCGGCAGTCTTTTCGTGGCGATGAATCAGGTCGAGCAGAACGAAAGCCAGGAAATGAATGCCCAGGGGGAGCGCTTCCTGGCCCGCCTGGAGCAGCTATTTGGGCAGCTGCGCGAAAGTCTCGATGACCTGGAAGCCCAACCGCTGCGAGGCTGCGATGACGAAATGATCGCTACCTTGCAGCAAGTCAGCTTCAATTACCGCTTCGTTTACGAAGCTGCTTATATGGACGCTTCGCGAATCTGCTCCAACCGCCCCCGCCAGGAAGGGCTGTCACTGATCCGACCGCCGGACATCAAGGGCCCCACCTACAGCTATTGGCTGAACACCACCACCGAACCCGATGAGAACCGCGCCGCGCTGATGCTTGGGCGTGGCAATTTCCGGGTTGCGACGTCCCGCGGGCATTTGACCGACATGGTTGATCTGTCTCCGGGGAGCAGCCTGCTGGTGGTACTCGACCACGACACCCGCGCCATTCCGGTACTCGGTGTCGCGCAGGTCTGGCCCCCGACAGAGCCCTGGCCCCCCAAAAGCCATGATGCACTGCAAATCACCCCTACCCGCCTGATTTATCGAATGCCAACCAACACCCCTGAGTACCAACTGGTACTGATCACTCCGCGCACCGGGATGCATGTACCGGCGGTATGGTGGTGGCTGCTGCCGGCCAGCCTCGCGCTGAGTGCTTCTGTAGGCATTCTGGTGTTTCTGCTGGTGCGCCAGCGTCAGTCACTGGATGCCGAACTGCAAGGCGCCATACGGCGAGGCGAGTTGCAGGTGCTGTATCAACCGATCTTCGACCTCGACAGCCGCAACTGCGTCGGCGCCGAAGCCTTGCTGCGCTGGCGAAGACCGGACGGTACGCTGACCAGCCCCGATCTGTTCATTCCGATGGCAGAGAACACCGGCCAGATCCGCCAGATGACCGACTTCGTATTGCAGCGCCTGCTGGAACAGCTCGGGCAACTGTTGCGCGCCAATCCGCAGCTGTACATCTCGGTCAACCTGGCGGCCTGCGACGTCATGGTGCCGCGTATCGGCGAGGTCATCGCGCGCTTGCTGACCTTGCACCGGGTAGCCGCCAGGCAGATTGCCTTCGAGGTGACCGAGCGCGGACTGGTGGATGTCGTGGTGGCCAGAGAAAACCTGCAAGCCTTGCGCGATGTCGGGCATCAGGTGCTGATCGATGACTTTGGTACCGGCTATTGCAGCCTCGCCTACCTGCAAACCCTGCCGGTGGACTGCCTGAAAATCGACAAGGCGTTTATCGACGCACTGGGCCATGACGCCGCCAGTAGCGGCGTGGCGCCGCACATCATTCGCATGGCCCAGGCCCTGCAACTCAAGGTGATTGCAGAAGGCATCGAACATGAAGCCCAAGCGGTGTTTCTGAGCAGCGAAGGAGTGAAGTTCGGTCAGGGCTGGCTGTTCGCACATGCCTTGAGCGCTGTGCAGTTCATCGAACTGATTACCCGTGGCCGCCGACTGACCGCGCGACGTCTGGATGACGAAGCCTGAAATGGCTCAGGCTTATACCGCCAGCGCCATGTAGAACTGCGAACCCTGCCCCGGCCGCGAATAAACACCCATCCGCCCACCGTGCAGCTGCACGATTTCCTTGCACAGTGCCAGCCCGAGCCCGGCGCCGCCCTTCTTGCGGCCGACCTGAACAAAGGGCTCGAAGATCCGTCCCTGTTGGCCGTAGGCAATGCCTTCGCCGTTGTCCTCGACACTGATAATCACTCGCTCACCATGGCGCCGGGCCTGCAAACGTATCAGCCCGTCGCGGGAGGTATGGCGCAAGGCGTTGTCGATCAGGTTGTCGAGCACCCGCTCCAGTTGCGCCTGATCGGCTTGCAGTCGCGGCAACGGCCCTTGCACTTCCACCAGCAGCTCAATGCCTTTTTCCCGCGCCGGGCCGGAAAAACGTGCCTGGGCCTGATCCAGCAAATCCTCAATGGAGCATGGCGCCAGCGTGAGTTTTTGCAGGCCGTTCTGATAGCGAGAGAAATTCAGCAGGTCGTTGATCAACTGCATCAAGCGCTGCATTTCTTCATTCACAGTATCCAGCAGGTCGGCTTCGCGGGAGTCTTCGGCAAAATGCGTCCGCTCGCGGAACAGGCCGAATGCCATGTGCATCCCGGTGACGGGCGTGCGCAATTCATGAGAAGCACGCAAAACGAACTCGCTGCGCACCCGTTCGAAGGCACGCTGTTCCGTGACGTCATGCAGCACCATCACCGCGCCGAGAATATGACCCTGGGTATGGCTGACCGGCGTCAGGCTATACGTCAGCAATCGTGACTCACCATCGACCTCGATGCTCAAGTCGTCCGGCGCTCGCTCCAGAGTGCCGCCGCGCAGCACCAGTTGCAGTTGCTCATCCAGTTCGGGACGCTCAAGCGCCGTGCCCAGCCCTTGGCCGAGACGATCGGTGTCCCAGCCTAACTGGCGCTGAGCCACCGGATTGAGGCGCTCGAGATGCCCTTGGCGATCGATCATCAACAACCCGTCGTCGATGCTGTCGAGCACCGCCTGCAAGCGTTGCTGGCCGGCGAGCAGCTCGTCGATATTGGTCGCCTGATGCTCTCGCAGGGCCTCGGCCATGATCCCGAAACGTCGGGTCAGCTGGCTCATTTCCACCGCCGAGGAAATCGGCAGGGTCACTTCGAAATTGCCTTGGCCAATGTTGTCAGCCGCCGCCGCCAGGGCCTCGATCGGGGCCCCGAAACGCTGGGCGATCCCATGGGCGGTAATGAACCCGATGAACAGCACCGCCACCCCGACCAGCCCAATCAGGCCGGCAATCAGCAACGCCCGTTCCCGGGCCTGGCGTTCGGTCTCATTGATGTTGTCGAGTGCGCGCTTCTGTTCGGAGATCAAACCGTTGCGCAGCACGTTGAATTTTTCCGTGAGATCCCCGCTGCCACTGAGTACCTGTACCGGAGCGCGGGAAAGATCGACGGCCTGCAATAAGCTCTGATAATCAGCCTTGGCCTTTTTGAAGCCGGACTGGGCTCCCTCGCTGGGCGGCTCATGGGCAATGCCTTCGTCAAGCAATTCGAGGGAACGCTGCCTGGATGCCTCGAACGCCGCAGGATCAGGGGTCTCGCCAAGCATCATGATCAGTTGGTCGCCCAGGGTCTGACGCAGTTTCAACCCCAGGTCCAGTCTGACGAAATTGTCACGGATCAGCGCCTCCTGAGTCCCGGCCATCTGCATCACACTGACCAGCCCGAGCAGGAGCCCGAGCAGCGCCACCGTAATCAGAGCGGAAATACTCAGAAACAGCCGAGTGCGCAACGTCATCGCCAGTTTCATCAGGTACGGCTCACAGGTTGTACTGCTTGCGTTTGCGGTACAGGGTCGAGGCATCGATACCCAAAGTCTTGGCCGCCTGATCCAGCGTGTCGGCCGTGGCCAGGACCGCGCCGATGTGGGCTTTCTCCAACTCATCCAGGCTTAACGCAGCGCCAATTCGCGGCGCAGTGTTGACCGGGGTCTCGGCCATGCCCAGGTGGCTGAGTTCGACTCGTTCCTGCGGACAAATTATGCTCGCGCGCTCCACCACGTTGCGCAGCTCACGGATATTACCCGGCCATCGGTAGCTGAGCAGCGCTTCACGGGCCTCGTCGCTGAAACACCGGGCCGGACGCGAGTACTCCTTGACGAAGCGCGCCAGGAAACGCTCAGCCAGGGTCAGAATGTCTTCCCTGCGTTCGCGAAGCGGCGGCAGGTGCAAGGTGATGACATTCAGCCGATAGAGCAAGTCTTCACGAAAACGGCCGTCGCGGACCATGTCTTCAAGATTGAGGTTAGTGGCCGCGAGGATTCGCACGTCGGCACGGCGGGTCACCGGATCACCTACTCGTTCGTATTCCTTGTCCTGAATGAAGCGTAGCAACTTGGGCTGCAAGGTCAGCGGAAAATCGCCGATCTCGTCGAGAAACAAGGTTCCCCCGTCGGCCTGATTGACACGCCCCAAGGTGCTTTCGCTGGCCCCGGTGAACGCGCCACGACTGTGACCGAAGAGCTCGCTGTCCATCAATTCTGCTGTCAGGGATGGGCAGTTGATGGTGACGCAAGATTTCTTCTGGCGTTTGCTCCAGCCGTGAATGGCCTGTGACAGTTCACCTTTACCGGTGCCCGACTCGCCGAGAATAAGGATGTTGGCGTCCGTACTGGCGACCTGGCGTGCGGTTTCAAGCACCACCTTCATGGCCGGGCTGTGGGAATCCAGACCCTCCTTGGGTTTACGCACCTCACCTTCGAGGGCTTCCAGGCGCGCCGAGAGCTGCCGCACTTCCAGTTGCTTGGCGGTGGCCAGACGCAACTGGTCGGGACTGCAAGGTTTGACCAGATAGTCGGCGGCACCGGCCTGAATCGAGTCCACGGCAGTGTCCACGGCCGAGTGGGCAGTGACGATCACCACCCGCATCCAGGGCGCCTGGATACGCATCTGGGCCAGCACATCGAGCCCGTTATCTTCGCCAAGGCGCAAATCGAGGAAGCACAAATCGAAAACCTGACGCTGCAACAAGGCTTCGGCCTGGGCAGCGCTGGTCGCGGTGGCCACGCTGTAGCCTTCGTCTTCGAGGCAATAGCGAAAGGTTCGAAGGATGGCGGACTCATCATCCACCAGCAGAATACGGCCTTGATGCTCAGTGGCTGATTCCATGTTCCTACGCTCCTTTGGTTGATGATCTTGGTTAGGCCCGGAAAAATCGGGCAAGTTGCATGATTGATTCTGGTCGATTCCAGCCACAACAGAGCAGCTATCTGCTCAGTACCTGGCTAACCAACAAATTTATTTGGTTTTTTATTAATTGATCATTCTTTCGGCGATTGCCTGCGTCCCTTTCTGACATCTGCGCCCTTCCCTCAATTCCAAAAACATTGAAAGTTTCGGTGAGCTCATCGTGCATTACGCACGACCTCAGAAGAGCCATCGTGCAGGATGCGTCCAAAACGATTTCCATAAATCATTTAACCCATTGATTTTAATAATATTTATTCTGATAAAAAGCTGGCATGCAGGCTGCAATTGTCTGAGTAGTCAGGGCAAGGACCAGTGCCCGTCACCAGATCACCACCCGTGTGGGAGGACTTCAGGATGAATCACCAACGTGCCGCCCAATTGCGTATCTCGCCACTGCATGTCCAGCAAGGCTTGTTTGCCCTGCTGGCGCTGTTGATCACCTTGATTGTCGGTCAGCAGTTCTTGCGTTGGGAGCAGAGCCAGCAGCCAGATGCGCCGCAGCTGTCGATTCCACACGCATCCCAAACCCACTTCAGCGCCGTCAGCAGCGACCAGGCAGACAGCGCCTCGATGCGAATGATGAGCGTCGACCAGGCCCGGCCTGTGGATGAAACGTCCCCGCAGGAACGTTGGGTGTTTTAAGCAAATGAACTTGGCGCGCCTGATGCGCCGGGAAAGGCACCACAAGCAACACCTTTAAACAGAAGTGTAAGGAGAATCGCCATGTTGAGCTGGGCAATCACATTCCTGATCATTGCCATCATCGCCGCAGTACTGGGCTTCGGTGGTATCGCGGGCACCGCCACGGGTATCGCCAAGATTCTCTTTGTCGTATTCCTGGTGATGTTTATCGCTTCTTTCTTCTTTGGCCGTCGCGGTCGAGGCTGAGTATCAGCGTTTCGAAGACACTCGCGACAAGTACCGGGTCGGGGCCGTTCTGCGAAACGCAACAGACGAAATACGAAAGAGGCCTTGGCGCTTCTTTTCACTGCGCTACCCGAGGACGGTAGACGCATGACCAAGGGGTCGGGACGTTCTGACTGCTTCAGGGTCGGAGTGACCTACGGATACAGGGAGTGCCTGCGCAAGGGCCGGGTCAGGTAAAGCTGCGACGCAAGTTCGACGGGGCCAGAGTGGCTCGACGGGCTTGCGGAGAGCTTCAACGTGCAAAACGTTGATCTAGAGCAGTCAGCTCATCTCGCTTTACTGCATATTCCCCGCAAAACCGTTTCGCGGTGTTTCTTCGTGACCGTATATCGAGAAAGCCCAAACTTTCACGCGAAGAAAATTCGCAGCCAAATGTAGGCTTTTTCCCAGTTTTCCGCCTGTTCAAAAAACATCAACCTGCGCTGAAATGGCCGGTTCACGGCACTTATGCCCGCCCAAATGTCGTATTCGAACCGGTTGGGACGCGGGTTTGAGTTAAAAGATCTCATGCCGATTCGGCATAGGGTAGGCGCTTACGGCATTAGACGGCGCTTCCCGGCATCGGAATAGTTGCGCCTTTTTCGCTGCCTGAGAGCTGTAAATGCTCGCTCGCGGGGACCTTATACGGGGGCCGATGCAAAACTTCTTCGCCATTGAGCGTTTCAGTTCATGCATCAGCCTGAGTCAAACGCAAGTAAGGGTAAAGATATGAAGAAGGCAAAGCTTAGCCTCGCCTGGCAGATCCTCATCGGTCTGGTTCTGGGGATAGCAATTGGTGCACTGCTCAACCATTTCAGTGCCGAAAAAGCCTGGTGGATCAGCAACGTCCTGCAACCGGCGGGCGATATCTTTATCCGTCTGATCAAGATGATCGTGATCCCGATCGTGATTTCCTCGCTCGTCGTCGGCATTGCTGGCGTGGGCGACGCGAAGAAACTCGGTCGCATCGGTCTGAAGACCATCATTTACTTCGAGATCGTCACCACCATCGCCATTCTGGTCGGTCTGGTGCTGGCCAACGTGGTTCATCCGGGCAGCGGCATCGACATGAGCACCCTGGGTACGGTGGATATCTCCAAGTACCAGGCCACCGCCGCCGAGGTTCAGCATGAACACGCGTTCATCCAGACCATCCTTAACCTGATCCCGTCGAACATCTTTGCCGCCATGGTCCGCGGCGAGATGCTGCCGATCATCTTCTTCTCCGTATTGTTCGGTCTCGGTCTGTCGAGCCTGCAATCGGACCTGCGCGATCCGCTGGTGAAGATGTTCCAGGGCGTGTCGGAAAGCATGTTCAAGGTCACCCACATGATCATGAACTACGCCCCGATCGGCGTGTTCGCATTGATCGCGGTGACCGTGGCCAACTTCGGCTTCGCCTCTCTGCTGCCGCTGGCCAAACTGGTCGTCCTGGTTTACTTCGCCGTCGCCTTCTTCGCCTTTGTGGTGTTGGGCCTGATCGCCCGCCTGTTCGGCTTCTCGGTGATCAAGCTGATGCGCATCTTCAAGGATGAGCTGGTACTGGCCTACTCCACCGCCAGTTCCGAAACCGTGCTGCCGCGCGTGATCGAGAAGATGGAAGCCTACGGCGCGCCGAAAGCCATTTGCAGCTTCGTGGTGCCGACCGGCTACTCGTTCAACCTCGACGGTTCGACCCTGTACCAGAGCATCGCGGCGATCTTCATTGCCCAGCTCTACGGCATCGACCTGTCGATCAGCCAACAGTTGCTGCTGGTGCTGACGCTGATGGTCACCTCCAAAGGTATCGCCGGCGTACCGGGCGTGTCCTTCGTGGTGCTGCTGGCTACTTTGGGCAGCGTTGGCATTCCGCTGGAAGGCCTGGCGTTCATCGCCGGTGTCGACCGCATCATGGACATGGCCCGTACTGCGCTGAACGTGATCGGCAATGCCTTGGCCGTATTGGTCATCGCTCGCTGGGAAGGCATGTACGACGACGCCAAGGGCCAGCGCTACTGGAACTCCCTGCCGCACTGGCGCAGCAAGGAAAAGCTGCCGGTTGGCGAGATTTCCAGCAACTGACGCTCCCACATTGGTCTTTTGCTAGCAGTACTAAACAAACCCCGGAGAAATCCGGGGTTTGTCGTTTCTGCCTGCCCCGCTATCATTCGCCGCATCTTCCGGGGGATTTGACTGATGCTTAATGGCCTGTGGCTTGGCTTCTTCATCGTGGCTGCCGTTTCGGCGCTGGCGCAATGGCTGATCGGCGGCAACGCCGGGATCTTCGCGGCGATGGTGGAAAGCATTTTCGCCATGGCCAAATTGTCGGTCGAGGTCATGGTCCTGCTGTTCGGCACCCTCACCCTCTGGCTGGGCTTTTTGCGGATCGCCGAAAAGGCCGGGATCGTCGAGTGGCTGGCCAAGGCACTGGGCCCGCTGTTCCTGCGCCTGATGCCGGAAGTGCCGCCCGGGCACCCGGCCATCGGCCTGATCACACTCAACTTCGCCGCCAATGGCCTGGGCCTGGACAACGCCGCCACGCCTATCGGCCTCAAGGCCATGCGCGCGTTGCAGGAACTCAATCCCAGCGAGACGATTGCCAGCAACGCGCAGATCCTCTTTCTGGTGCTCAACGCCTCCTCCCTGACCCTGCTGCCGGTGACGATCTTCATGTACCGCGCCCAGCAAGGCGCGCCCGATCCGACCCTGGTGTTCCTGCCGATCCTGCTGGCGACCAGCTGCTCGACCCTGGTCGGCCTGTTGTCGGTGGCGTTCATGCAGCGTCTGCGCCTGTGGGACCCGGTGGTGCTCGCTTACCTGATTCCCGGCGCCTTGGCCCTCGGTGGCTTCATGGCGTTGCTGGCGACGCTCTCAGCAACCGCGCTGGCGAGCCTGTCATCGATCCTCGGCAACGTGACGCTGTTCGGCTTGATCATGCTGTTTCTGATCATCGGCGCGTTACGCAAGGTGAAGGTCTACGAAGCGTTCGTCGAAGGCGCGAAAGAAGGCTTCGACGTCGCCAAGAACCTGCTGCCGTATCTGGTGGCGATGCTCTGCGCCGTGGGGGTCCTGCGGGCGTCCGGAGCGCTGGACTTCGGCCTGGACGGGATTCGTCATCTGGTGGAGTGGGCCGGTTGGGACACGCGCTTCGTCGATGCGCTGCCGACGGCCATGGTCAAACCCTTCTCCGGCAGCGCCGCACGGGCAATGCTGATCGAAACCATGAAGACCTCCGGGGTCGACAGCTTCCCGGCACTGGTGGCGGCGACGGTCCAGGGCAGTACCGAAACGACCTTCTATGTGTTGGCGGTGTACTTCGGCGCGGTGGGCATTCAGCGCGCACGGCATGCGGTGGGCTGTGCGCTGTTGGCGGAGTTGGCCGGGGTGCTTGGCGCGATCGGGGTTTGCTACTGGTTCTTCGGCTGACCGAGAACCCTGTGGGAGCGGGCTTGCCCGCGATGGCGGTCTAACCGTTAACAGAAATGTTGAATGTTCCGGCCTCATCGCGGGCAAGCCCGCTCCCACAGGGGTTCGGCGGCGTCTTCAAGGCCTCAGCGGTGGCGCAACCTTCTGACCTTGTTCCACCGTCCAGGCCACCACCTGCGCCGTCAACTGGTCGCTGGCCAGGCCAAACCCGGCGACAACCGCCGGCACCTTCACATCGCTCAACGGCTGACGCACTTCAAAGCGCCGGCTGGCGAGGATTCGCTGGTCATACCCACGCACCAACAACGCATCCAGGCGCACGACCACGCTCGCCGCCGTGCCTTGGTACTCGGTCTGGAACGCTTGCAGGTTGCCGCCCAGTTCCAGGTCTGCCTGGAAATTGCTGTCATCGGTGCTGAGCAACGGCACGCGACCGTCACGCTGGAAACCATCGAGCAGACGATTGCGCAACAGCACCGGTGCCGGGTCGCTCCAGCGTGAAGCCTTGTAGCTGCTGATCAGATCACCCTGAGGGATTACGGCGATTTTCGGGTTGTTCAAGGCTTCGCTGGTCTGAGGCTTGGCCAGCCGCAACGACCAGCGCTGCGGCGTGCCGTGTTGGGCCGATGCGTCGCGCTGTGCCGACGGCAGTCGGTAGACATCGGACGGCTCGGCCTTGGGGAAAATCGAACAGGAAGCGACCAACGCAAAACCGGCGAGGAGGGCGAGATGAGCCAGCTTCATGGCGTGAACTCCTTGTTCTTGTCACTGCCCAGCAGGTAACCGCTGGGGTTGGCCTCAAGCCGCTGGGAAATGGTTCGCAACGAACTCAAGGTATCGCGCAGCTCACGCACCGCCGGTGCCAGGCCATTGAGGCCCTGCATGCCGTTGTTGAGGGAATCCTGATTGGCGGAGAGCAACGTGTTGATGGTCGCGCTGCTTTGTTCCAGGGACTTCATGGCTTGCTCGGCACTGCCGAACATCTGCTTGCCCTGATCGTTGAGCAGGCCGTTGGCGTTGCGCATCAACGCGGTGGTCTGTTCCAGGGTGGCGCTGGCCTGCTTGCCAACCGAAGCCAGTTGCTGCATCGCCTGACGAATGTCCCCGCGCTGGTCGGCGATGGTGCCGGTGGTTTGCTCCAGGTGCTCCAGGGTGCTGCTGATGCGCGCGACGTTCTCCGAGGAAAACAACTGATTGGCGTTGTGCATCAACACGTTCACGCCCTCCATCAGATCGTTACTGTCATTCATCAACCGGGCAATGGGCGAGGGCGACGCAACGATTGTCGGCAAATTGCCGTCCTTGCCCCTGAGGGTCGGACTTTGCGGCGTGCCACCGCTGAGCTGGATGATCGAGGTCCCGGTGATCCCGGTCAGTGTCAGCTTGGCCTGGGTGTCTTCTTTGATCGGCGTGTCTCCGCCCAGGCGAATCCGCGCCAACACCCGGCGCGGATCGTTCGGGTCCAGGCGCAGCATCACCACGTCGCCGACCTTGATCCCGCTGTACTGCACCGCGCTGCCCTTGGACAAACCGCTGACCGCCTCGTTGAAGACGATTTCGTAATCCTTGAATTCGGTATCAACGCTGGACTTGGCCAGCCACAGACCGAAGAGCAGGGCGCCTGCCACCACTATGACGGTGAACAGGCCGATCAATACGTGATGGGCTCGGGTTTCCATGTCAGACCTCGTTGAGCTGGTTAGCGGCCGTCAGCGCCGCGCGGCCGCGAGGGCCATGGAAGTATTCGTGAATCCACGCGTCGTCGGTTTGCGCAACCTTGTCGATGGCATCCGCCACCAGCACTTTCTTCTGCGCCAGCACCGCCACCCGATCGGTGATGGTGTAGAGCGTGTCGAGGTCGTGGGTCACCAGAAACACGCTCAAACCCAACGCATCGCGCAGGGTCAGAATTAACTGATCGAACGCCGCCGCGCCAATCGGATCGAGACCGGCGGTGGGCTCGTCGAGAAACAGGATGTCCGGGTCCAGCGCCAGCGCCCGAGCCAGGGCGGCGCGCTTGATCATGCCACCGGACAGCGACGCGGGGTACTTGTCAGCCGCCGACAACGGCAGCCCGGCCAACGCCATTTTCACTGCCGCCAGGTGCTCGGCGTCGGCACGGCTCAGGCCGGCGTGTTCGATCAGGGGCAGGGCGACGTTCTCGGTCACGGTGAGTGAAGAGAACAGGGCGCCTTTCTGGAACAGCACACCGAACCGCCGTTCGACCAGCGAGCGCTCGTGCTCCGACAGGCTCGGCAAGTTCTTGCCGAAGACCTTCACCAGCCCCTCGCTGGGTTGGCGCAAGCCGACGATGCTGCGCAACAGCACCGATTTGCCACTGCCGGAACCTCCGACCACCGCGAGGATTTCGCCTTTGTACAAATCCAGGTCGAGGTTCTCGTGCACGCTCTGGCGGCCGAAACGATTGCACAGCCCACGGACTTCGATCACCGCCTCGGAAGGCGCTCGGGGTAGACGACTCACCAGCCCATCTCCATGAAAAACAACGCAGCCACCGCGTCGAGCACGATCACCACGAAAATCGACTGCACCACACTGGACGTGGTGTGCGCGCCGACGGACTCGGCGCTGCCGCTGACCTTGAAGCCCTCGAGGCAGCCGATGGCGGCAATCAGGAACGCAAAAATCGGCGCTTTGACGATCCCCACCAGGAAGTGCTGCACGCCAATGTCCGATTGCAGCAGCGACAGGAACATAGCCGGCGAGATATCCAGCGACAGCGCACACACCACGCCACCGCCGACAATCCCCGACAACATCGCCAGAAAGGTCAGCATCGGCAGCGCCACCAGCAATGCCAATACCCGCGGCACCACCAGCAGCTCCATCGGATCGAGGCCGAGGGTGCGGATCGCGTCGATTTCTTCGTTGGCCTTCATCGAACCGATCTGCGCGGTGAACGCACTGGCGGTGCGGCCCGCCATCAGGATCGCCGTGAGCAACACGCCGAACTCCCGCAGAAAAGAGAACGCGACCAGGTCCACGGTGAAAATACTCGCGCCAAAACTCGCCAGCACCGTCGCCCCGAGAAACGCCACCACCGCCCCCACCAGAAAGGTCAGCAGGGCGACGATGGGCGCGGCGTCGAGACCGGTCTGTTCGATGTGGGCGACCATCGGCGTAAGGCGCCAGCGCTTGGGGCGAAACAGCTCGCGCGCGATGGTTTCCAGGATCAGGCCGACGAAACCCAGCAGCTGCAGGGTGTCCTGCCAGACCGCGTCGACCGCCCGGCCGATGCGGGTCAGCAGTTGAATGCCGACGCTGATTTCCGGCTCTTTGATCGGCACGCAAAAATCGGTCAGCGAGCAGTACACCGTCTGCAACAAGGCGCGATCAGCGGAGGAAAGGGTGCAATCGGGGTGTTCGGCAGATTTACCCAAGCGCTCAGAACCCAGCAGCTCCACCAGCAATGACGCACCCGCCGTATCAAGCGCGCCGAGACCATTGAGATCGACAGGGGTGCTGTCGTCGTATTGGCCGTGGAGCTTTTCGCTCAGGCGTTTGAGATCGGCGTAATGGGCAAGCGTCCAGTCACCCGTGACCCGCAACAGGGCAGGGCTGTGCGAGGTGTCCAGTCGGGCACTGCCGGGCATTGTGCTGCTAGTCATAAGCTCCCGTGCTTGTTCGGCTATTACGCAGACCTGACTAATAGCACGAACCGCGTTACTTTTCTTTGACGGGTGTGCTGTCCATGACCTTGAAGCGCAACACGCCGATCAACTGGCCGTCTTCGGTGAGCACCCGGACCTGCCATTTTCCTGCGGGGTTGCCGGGGAAGTTCTGCTTGTGGGTCCAGGCGCGGTAGCCTTCCTTGCGCCCCCCGTTGATGTCCAGCGGGATACGGTCGACTTCTTTACCGTTGAACATCCAGACGTGATAAATCCGCTCGGCCAGCCCCCGCGGAGCGTTGATCGCGGTGTACGCGTACAGCCCACCTCCGCGAATCTGCTCGGCGCTGACTTCTTCCAGACTCTTGCCGGGGGTGCGGTCCTGCATTTGGGTGCTGATCGCCACATCGGTCATCCACAGGGTCGCCGGTGGCACCCAGGAGCGCAGCACCCAACCGGCGGCGCCGATGCCGACGGTGATGCTGAGGATCGCCAACGCATTGCGCACGGTGCGAATCGGGAAGATCGAGGCCAGGCTTGGGAATGACAGCACCATGGCAATGCCCAGCGCCAGCTTGAAGCTCTGGGCGGTGGTCAGGTGCAGGATGACGGGCAGGGCGGTCAGCAGGGCCGCGAACAGGGTCAGGGTGTGCAGCGCCAAAAATGCCCAGCGGCGCGGTGCCAGCCATTTGTAGTAGAGCGGGTCGATGATCGAAATCAGCGCCGCCATGCTCAGTAGTCCAGTGAAGAATAACTGGCCGCTGTTCCAGGTGGTGGTGATTAAAAAGAACGGCAGGACGAAGAACAGGCTTTCCTGATGGATCATCTGCGTCGCGTAACGCAGCAGGGGCTGGGGTATTTCGCGCTTGAAGACCCTGGCGAACAGCTTGGTGAGGCTGTTTTCCAGCATCAGCCAGACCCAGCTGACCAGCATGATGGTGGTGATCCAGGACGCCAGACCTTGTTGGCGATCCACCAGCATGAAACTGCCGACCCCGGAAATGAAACCGCCAAGCGCGATGACCCCGGGGTAGCGCTTCATCAATTCCAGGATGCGCTGTATGTACAGGGTCAGAGTCGGCATTCGGCGGTTCACAATAGTCGTGGGGAAAAACCCCGACAGGGTACCGTCCGAGGGGCTGTGTGGCGAGGTGTTCCGGTCACGTTGACCGAACCGAAAACCCTGTGGCGAGGGAGCTTGCTCCCGCTCGGCTGCGCAGCAGTCGCAGTATCGGTTATATGCGGTGTGTCTGATAAACCGGGGTGCCGTTTTCAGGGCCGCTTCGCAGCCCAACGGGAGCAAGCTCCCTCGCCACAGGGAAATTATTGCTTTCTGCGGTGAACACGCCACCCCAATATTCCGAGCACCATCAACCCAAATCCCCCGACAATCGCCCACATCACCTGGTCATAACTCATCAGCGGCTTCTCGATCCGCAAAAACCCCGGCTGCAGCAGCAACTCACGCATCGCCTTGTTCGCCTCGGCCAGTGTCACGTCTTGCAGTGCCTTGGCCGGGTTGACGAAATGGCCGTCCTCGTAGTCGCCAAGGGCGCTCCAGTAATAGTCCGCCAGGGCGCTGTTGCCTTGCACAGCCCAGGCCTGGCGAGCGATGGCGGCTTGCTTGAGACGGGCGAAGGTGGCGGCGTCGAGGCCGTTCTTGAGCAGATCGGCTTTAAGCTCATCCAGCACCTGTTCCGCTGCCAGCACGTCGTCGCGATCAAGGTCGGCGTTCAGGCTCATGAAGCCCACCCCGCCAAATACCTCGCGCTCGGCCGAGGGCCCATAAGACAACCCATGGGCCAGGCGCAATTGGCGATAGAGCGCCCAATCCAGATAGTCCTTGAGCAGGTCGAAGGTTTCGTCATGCTGGTCTTCCAGCACCGGTTCCGGCACCAGCCAATGCAACTTGGCACCGCCGCCGACGAAACCGTTACTCAAATTGCGCTCGTGGGCCGCGCTGGCCTGAATGTCTGGCAGCGGCAGGTGAGCGCTAGGCTCAACCGCTTCGAGCGCACCATAGGCCCGTTCCAGATAGGCCGGCAGCAAGCGGTCGAGGTCGCCGACCACGATCAGGGTCATGTTGTTGGGCGCGTACCAGTCCTTGCGCACCTTCTCCAATTGCTCGCGGGTCAGGTGATCGACTTCGGCACGCTCGGGGCATTTGAGGCCCAGCTCCACCGCCAACTGATTGCTGGCGGTGTGGCCCAGGTCCTGGCGATCCAGCCAGCGTTGCAGGTGCGAATAATGGCCACCGTCTTCGCGCTCGACCACCTGCTTGGCGACGTTGATAGCGTTGTCGTCGATACGGGTCTGGGTCAGCAGCGCCAACAACAGATCGAGGGCCTGACGCTGGTTTTTCGCCGGTACTTCGATGACGAACGTGGTGTCGGCGTTGCTGGTGTAAGCGTTCCACTCACCACCCAGGGCCTGCATGCGCTCTTCCAGACCACCTTCGCCGGTGGCGTCGATGCCGCTGAACAGCAAGTGTTCGAGCAGGTGCGGCAGCTCCTTGTCGGCGCAGCTGAAATCATCCAGCCCGACACCGACCACCAGCCGAATCGCCACGTGCCCGCGCTCGGTGCCCGGTTTGAGGACCAATTGCAGGCCGTTGGGCAGCGTATAGCCCTCGACCTGAAAGCGATCCAGGGCAAATGAAGGCAGGGCGCCGAGCAACAGACAAGCGAACAGCAGACAACGCATAACGAGTTTCCGTACGACCAGCGTAAGTACAACAGACTTCAAGTAACTGTGGACGTTCAGGGTGAATGAGTGATGTCAGCCATATCGTCGACCGCCAGAGCGCCAGTATCCGAAGTGCCCAACACCACATAGGCACTGCTGCAAAACAGCGAATTCAAGCGTCTCATGTCGGCGATCAGCTCCAGGTGCAGCGAACTGGTCTCGATACTTTGCACGACCTTACGTTGCAAACGGCTGACGTGAGCATGGGCCAGGCGGCGTTCCTGTGCACGAAAGCGACGTTTCTCACGCAGCAACTGGCGGGCACTTTCCGGGTCGGCACTGAGGAACACCGACAACCCCAGACGCAGGTTGGCAATCAGCTGGCTGTGCAGCCCCGCCAACTCCTCCAGACCGACCTCGGAAAAAGACCGGCGTTGCGAGGTTTTCTGTTGCTGAACCTTGCGCAGCATGCGTTCGATCAGGTCGCTGGCAAGTTTCAGGTTGATCGCCAGCTCGATGATTTCCGCCCAGCGCCGGCTGTCCTGTTCGCTGAGGTCTTCCCGGGGCATTTGCGCCAGATAGAGTTTGATAGCACTGTAGAGCGCTTCGACATCATCGGTCAGGCGCCGTATTTCCTGGGTGACGGCAGTCTGTTTGCCGCGCAGCACGGCGAGCATCGCTTCGAGCATGTTGTCGATCAGATCGCCGATGCGCAGGGTTTCCCGGGCAGCATTGGCCAGCGCCAGGCTGGGGGTCACCAACGCCGTCGGGTCAAGATGCCGTGGTTTGGCCGTGCCGTTGACGTCCGGCCGCTCCGGCAGCAACCACGCACAAAGCCTGGCCATCAGCCCGACACTGGGCAACAGGATCAGGCAGCGCACGGTGTTGTAGAGCAGGTGGAAGCCGATGACCATTTCCTGAGCGCTGAAGTCGAAGCTGTCGATCCAGTGCACCAGCGGATCGAGCACTGGAATGATCAGCAACAGGCCGATCAGTTTGTACAACAGGCTGCCCAGCGCCACCTGACGGCCGGCCGCGTTCTGCATGCTGGTGCTGAGAAAAGCAAGAATGCCGCTGCCGATGTTGGCGCCGATCACCAGGCCAATGGCCACTGGCAAACTGATCACGCTGGCACCGGCGAGGGTCGCGGTCAGCAGGACGGCGGCCAGGCTGGAGTAGGAAATCATCGCGAACAGCGCGCCGACCAACGCATCGAGCAGGATGTCGCCGGTCAGTGAGGCAAAAATAACCTTCACGCCCTGAGCATGAGTGATCGGCGTGGCAGCCTCGACGATCAGTTGCAGCGCCAGAATGATCAGCCCCAGACCGATACTGACCCGGCCCATCTGCCCGACCCGGGTCTGCTTGCGCGACAGGAAGAAAATCACCCCGAGGAAGATCAGCAGCGGCGAGAGCCACGACAGATCGAGGGTCAATACCCGCGCCATCAGTGCGGTACCGACGTCGGCGCCGAGCATGGTCGCCAGGGCCGGGGTCAACGCCATCAGGCCCTGACCGACAAACGAGGTGACGAGCATGGCGGTGGCGTTGCTGCTCTGGACCATGGCGGTCACCATGATCCCGGCGATAAACGCCAGCCAGCGCCTGGACATGTTCTGGGCAATCACATGGCGCAGGTTGGAACCATAAACCCGCAGGATGCCGGTTCGGACGATGTGCGTGCCCCAGATCAACAGGGCCACGGCCGATAACAAATTGAGCAGGGTGAGCATAAGGGCCCCCTGTGGTGGTAGCGCCCCAGTGGGGCAAGTCGACGGTGCCGCGCGTTTTTCTACGTTCTGTACTTAAGCTGTAGTTGGCTAACGGTCTGGGCGCCAGCATCGCATAGCTAAAGAGGCGATTGAAACAAAACTGTCATGAAAACAGTTTGCTGCAGAGATGACAAAGGGGCCCGAAGGCCCCTTTGTCATCGCAGGGTGTTCGGGTTACTGACCCGGAACATCCTTGCGCAGTTTCACCGGATCCTGCTGTTTGCGCTTTCTCGCCATGGCGGTGCGCAACTTGATGTTGATCGCTTCCACCGCCAACGAGAACGCCATCGCGAAGTAGACGTAGCCTTTTGGCAAGTGCACGTCGAGCGATTCGGCAATCAGTACGGTACCCACCAGCAACAGGAACGACAGCGCCAGCATCTTCAGCGACGGGTGCTTGTCGATGAACTCGCTGATGGTGCCAGAAGCCCACATCATCACTAGCACTGCAACGACAATCGCCGCGACCATGACCGGTACGTGGGACACCATGCCAACGGCGGTGATGACCGAGTCCAGCGAGAACACAATGTCGATGATCGCGATCTGAATAATGGTGTAGAGGAAGTTGCCGCCCTTGCCGCTCGGCTCGTCGCTGGTTTCGTCTTCACCTTCCAGCGCGTGGTACATCTCTTGCGAGCTTTTCCACAGCAGGAACAGGCCACCGAAGAACAGGATCAGGTCACGCCCGGAAATACCCTGGCCGAACACTTCGAACAGGTCTGCGGTGAGGCGCATGACCCAGGTGATCGACAGCAGCAACAGGATCCGCGTGATCATGGCCAGCGCCAGGCCGAAGATCCGGGTGCGCGCCTGCATGTGCTTGGGCATGCGGCTGACCAGGATCGAGATCATGATGATGTTGTCGATGCCCAGAACGATCTCCAGGGCAGTCAGGGTGAAGAAGGCAACCCAGATTTCAGGGTTGGTCAGCCATTCCATGTGTATTCCTTTGAGCGAGTGTTTAAACCACGAAGGGTCCAGGCTTCAAACAACAAAGCCTGGACCCTTCATGGTGAGTCTTGGGCTTATAGAGTGCTGAACAGCGGGAAAATCCCCATCAGCAAAGCAGCGACCAGTATGCACAGGCAAACCAGCACTGCCCACTTCAAGGTGAACCGCTGATGGTCACCGAATTCGATACCGGCCAGGGCCACCAACAGGTAGGTCGATGGTACCAGCGGGCTCAGCAAGTGGACGGGCTGACCGACGATCGAGGCACGTGCCATTTCCACCGCGGTTATACCGTAATGACTGGCAGCTTCGGCAAGTACCGGTAACACGCCGTAATAAAATGCATCGTTCGACATGAAGAACGTGAACGGCATGCTCACCAGCGCGGTGATCACGGCCAGGTATGGGCCGAGGAAATCCGGGATGACCGCCAGCAAGCTTTTCGACATGGCGTCGACCATGCCAGTGCCCGTCAGGATACCGGTGAAGATGCCTGCGGCAAAGATCAAACCGACCACCGCCAGCACGCTACCGGCGTGGGCCGCAACGCGATCTTTCTGCTGTTGCAGGCATGGGTAGTTGACGATCATCGCGATACTGAACGCCACCATGAACAGTACCGGCAGCGGCAACAGGCCGGCGATCAAGGTGCCCATCAACGCCAGGGTCAGCGCGCCGTTGAACCAGATCAGCTTTGGACGACGGGCGTCCGGGAACTGCGAAACGCTGATTTCGCTGTGGTCGATTTCATCACCGACCAGATGCAGTTCACCCAGACGCGCACGCTCGCGTTTACCGTAGACGTAGGCAATCGCCAGAATCGCCACCACGCCAGCCAGCATCGCCGGAATCATCGGCACGAAGATCGCGGACGGGTCCACATGCAGCGCACTGGCCGCACGAGCGGTCGGACCACCCCATGGCGTCATGTTCATCACACCACCGGCGAGGATGATCAGGCCGGCCATGATCCGCGGGCTCATGCCGATACGGCTGTAGAGCGGCAGCATGGCGGCCACGCAGATCATGTAAGTGGTGGCACCATCACCGTCCATGGACACGATCAGCGCCAGTACGGCGGTACCGACCGAAACCTTCAGCGGGTCGCCCTTGACCAGTTTGAGGATCTTGCGCACGGCCGGGTCGAACAGGCCGGAGTCGATCATCAGGGCGAAGTAGAGAATGGCGAACATCAGCATCACACCGGTCGGCGCGAGCTTGGTGATGCCTTCGAGCATCATCGGGCCGATCTTCGGCGAGAAACCGCCGAACAGGGCGAAGATGATCGGAATGATGATCAGAGCGATCAGCGCGGACAGGCGCTTGGTCATGATCAGGAACATGAACGTGATGACCATGGCAAAGCCAAGGAAAGTCAGCATAGGAATACTCCAGGCGTAGCGCGGCTAGTAAATGGGCGAACCGGATGGTCAGCGCAGAACGGGAAGCACGAGACGTACGGGCGGAGTTGCAGCGAAAAGGCGGATAGGAGTGGACATCAGAATCACCATTGTTGTTGTTAAATGGGCCAGGCGGGCGATAAAACACTCGCATTGGCCAACCGGTCTGTTGCCGGCAGTGGGGCGATCCTAATAGGGGAAGCTTTCAGCCAGCTTTCGCGGATGAAAGCATTGACCGAATGTGCAACCGCTCGTCGGCCGAGTTTAGAGCCCGTAAACACGGGGTCAGGAGGAAAAAACATGGGCGAACTTCACACCGGCGGTTGCCACTGCGGACAAATTAGCTATCAATTCAGCGGACCGTTGCAGGATATCGCTCACTGCCATTGCTCGATTTGCCGGCGGGTCAGCGGCGGGATCGTGACCACCTGGATCACCGTCCCCGCCTCAGTATTTGCCTGGGTGGCAGGTACGCCATCCCGATATGACTCATCATCCACTTGCACGCGGTATTTCTGCCCCAACTGCGGGGCGCAACTGGCGCTGACGACAAAGCTCAGTCCCGAGAGCATCGACGTGACCATCGCCACCCTCGACCATCCCGAGCAGGCGCCGGCCGAGCGGCATATCTGGACCGACAGTCGTTTGCCCTGGCTGCATCTGGACGAACATTTGCCCGGCGAGGCCGAGGAACAACTCTGATCAGAACACAGACAGATTCAGCGGCCGGATCGCGCCCATCCAGATCGCATGCTCGGTGTGGTCGAGCAGATCGTCGCCTGTGTTCGGATGCAGGAATACCACCAACCCCTTGCGGTTAAGCGCCAGCCACGGCAACACCGCACCAATGTATTGCGGTTCAAAAGACAATTGGCAACTCCAGTCCGGATGGGGACCGACCGGGCGCTCGTGCACGCGACCCATCTTCAGTGGAAACAATTGCGCTGCCTGCTCACACAAGGCCCGTGCCTGCGGGAGGGTGCTGGCGTCGAAATAGACGTGGGCGTGGTAGCCCTTGATCTGTTGCATCTGAAACCCCTTTTAACCTGGTCGAACCCACACCGCTCTCCGCAGGTCACACGTTATATAGGCAGGAAGTTCGGAGCACAGCCATGAAAAATGCCGAAACCCCGGTAGTGAAGGTAGTGCTTTATGGTGCCATGAGTAGCCTGGGCAGTGCGCTGATGGCTGAGATGCTGCGGCGCCAGCATGAAGTGATCGCGATTCTCGATGACCTGACGGCACTCGCGCCACGCCCGGGATTGCGCACCAAGTCCGGCGACCTGTTCGATGCCAAGCGGGTCAAGCAGAGCGTGGCCGGCTGTTCGGCGGTGATCTGCCTGCTCGATGCGCCAGGGTTGCCGATGAACAGTGAACATATCGAAAAAACCATTGTGCCCGGCCCGGTCGAGCAGGTGCTGGCGGTGGATGCACTGATCGACGGCATGCAGGCCGCGGGCATTACCCGGCTGTTTCTGGTGGGTGATTTCCAGGTGCTGGACGATCCGGAGATAGAAGACCCATTGCAACGCCACGCCGCCGAAGAAATCCGTGAGGCCCTGCAAAGCAGCCCATTGCACTGGACCCTGGTGAACGCACCACGCGGTGCACCCGGGCTGACCCTTGAGCATTTCAGTCACGTCAGCACCGGCCTGGCCGAACCGCTGGAACAATTGAACCGCGTTGCCGTGGGGATTGCCGATGAGTTATGGCTTAACCTGCATGTTGGTCAGCATGTGAGTTTTGTTGCGACTTCGCAATCGTAAAAAGATCGCAGCCTGCGGCAGCTCCTACGCGCCTGTGGGCGCTGCCGAAGGCTGCGATCTTTTATGCGTTCACACCGCAATCGAAGGCAAAGGAAGGCCATTGAGCGATTGCGCGCTGCTGGCCTGTTCCGCCATCAACCAATCCACAAACAGCTGAATCAACGCCCCACGCCGTTTGCGCTGGGGCAGAACCACGTAATAGCCCAGCCGGGAAATCACCGTGTCGGCAATCGGGCGGCACAACAGACCTTGCGCCAACAAGTTATCCACAAGGTGCCGCCATCCGATCGCAACGCCTTGGCCGCCAATCGCCGCCTGAATCAGCAGGGTGTAGTTGTCAAAGCGCAGTTGCCCCGGCGCTGGGGCCGAGGTGATTCCCAACTCGCGAAACACGCCGCTCCAGTCAAACCAGTTGCTGCTGTGTTCGCCTCGCAGGTGCAGCAGCGGAAACTCCAGCAATGCCCGAGCCGGCAAGGGCAGGGGACGGTCTTTCAATAGCAGCGGGCTGCATACCGGAAACACCTCTTCGCTGAACAGCCAGTGGCTCTCGCCCTGCTTGAACCGGCCATCGCCGAACAGCACCGCCACATCGATATCGGTGCGCAACATGTTGTGGCTGCGTTCGCTGGTGACCAGGCTGACGTCCACTTGAGGGTTGCCGGTATGGAAGCGGTGCAGACGCGGCATCAGCCAGTACGCAGCGAAGGCGAAGTCGGTGGCCACCTGCAACACTTCGTGCTGTTGTTGTGCGCTGATTGCATTCAATCCTGCGTCGATATTCTGTAAACCGAGCTGAACTTGCTCGAACAGAATGGTCCCGGCCTCGGTCAGTTCGATACCGCGATAGATGCGATCGAACAACCGTGTAGCGAGCTGTTCTTCCAATCGTTTGATCTGCTGACTGACGGCCGGTTGCGTGGTGCCAAGCTCCACCGCGGCGGCGGTGAAGCTGCGTTGCCGGGCCGCGGCTTCGAAGGCGCGAAGCAGGTCCAGGGACAAATCACCGAGGGCGTCATACATAAGCTGTGCTTATCCTAGTCATTGCCTGGCATGGGCTTTACCACAAGGTTTATGGACTCCATGCTCGATCACAGCACTTTCGCATAAATATCCACTATGGAATGCCGCGATCACATGAAGCGCAAAAATATTCTTTTCATCATGGCCGATCAAATGGCCGCGCCAATGTTGCCGTTCTACGGCCCTTCGCCCATCAAACTGCCGAATCTCAGCCGCCTCGCCGCCGAAGGCGTGGTGTTCGACGCCGCTTATTGCAATAGCCCGCTTTGCGCGCCGTCGCGTTTTACTCTGGTCAGTGGTCAGTTGCCGAGCAAGATCGGCGCCTACGACAACGCGGCCGATTTCCCCGCAGATGTTCCGACCTATGCCCATTACCTGCGGCGCCTCGGTTATCGCACCGCGCTGTCAGGCAAGATGCATTTCTGCGGCCCGGACCAGTTGCACGGCTATGAAGAACGCCTGACCAGCGACATCTACCCGGCCGACTACGGTTGGGCCGTGAACTGGGACGAGCCGGACGTGCGGCCGACCTGGTACCACAACATGTCGTCGGTCCTGCAAGCCGGGCCCTGCGTGCGCACCAATCAACTGGATTTCGACGAAGAGGTGGTGTTCAAGGCCCAGCAGTACCTGTTCGATCACATCCGCGAGGATGGCGATCAGCCGTTCTGCCTGACCGTGTCGATGACTCACCCACACGATCCGTACACGATTCCCAAAACATTCTGGGAGATGTACGACGACGCCGACATCCCTCTACCCGAAACACCCGCACAGGATGAACTCGACCCTCACTCCCAGCGCTTGCTCAAAGTCTATGACCTGTGGGACAAGCCGCTGCCTGTGGATAAGATTCGCGATGCGCGCCGGGCCTATTTCGGTGCGTGCAGCTATATCGACAGCAACGTCGGCAAACTTCTGCAAACACTCGAGGAAACCGGGCTGATCGGCGACACCATCATCGTATTCTCCGGTGACCACGGCGACATGCTCGGCGAGCGCGGCCTCTGGTACAAAATGCACTGGTACGAAATGGCTGCCCGGGTGCCGCTGCTGATCAGTGCACCGGGGCAATTCAGGGCCGGGCGGGTCAGCGCGGCGGTGTCCACCGCGGACCTGCTGCCGACCTTTGTGGAATTGGCCGGCGGCTCATTGGAGCCGGGTCTGCCGCTGGACGGCCGTTCGCTGGTTTCGCATCTGCAAGGGCAGGGCGGTCACGACGAGGTGTTCGGCGAATACATGGCCGAAGGCACCATCAGCCCACTGATGATGATTCGCCGCGGGGCCTACAAATTCATCTACAGCGAAGACGACCCTTGCCTGCTCTTCGATGTACACAACGACCCGGTGGAACAGGAAGAACTCAGCCAATCGCCGCAACATCATCAGCTTTTCGATGATTTTCTCGCCGAAGCACGGGCCAAATGGAATATCCCGGCGATTCACCAACAGGTGCTCGCCAGTCAGCGGCGCCGGCGTTTCGTCGCCGATGCCCTGACCATCGGCAAGCGGAAGAGCTGGGATCACCAGCCGCTGGTGGACGCCAGTCAGCAGTACATGCGCAACCACATCGACCTCGACGATCTGGAGCGTAAAGCCCGTTATCCACAACCCTGCCAAAACCAATAATGTTAAGGGGACGTCCATGCAAAAGTTATCCACAGTACTGACAGTCGGGCTTCTGGCTCTGGGCAGCGCCTCGTCCTATGCCGAGCAAAGCTGCGAAACGGTGAAGATGGCCGACCCTGGCTGGAGCGACATCGCCGCCACCAACGCCATCACCGGGTTTCTGCTGGACGGCATGGGCTACAAGGCCAAGGTCGACACGCTGGCGGTGCCAATCACCTTTGGCGGTCTGAAGGATGGCCAGGTGGACGTGTTCCTGGGTAACTGGATGCCGGCGCAACAAGGCTTCTACGACAAGTTCGTGGCCAACGGCGACGTGACTCAACTGGCGAAAAACCTCGACGGCACCGAGTTCACGCTGGCGGTCCCGGATTACGTTTGGGACGCGGGTGTGCATAACTTTAACGACTTGAACAAGTACGCCGAGCTACACCCAAAAGAAGTCGACAAGAAGATCTATGGCATCGGCTCCGGCGCCCCGGCGAACATTTCGCTGCAAGAGATCATCAAGAAGAACGACTTCGATATGGGTCAGTGGAAGCTGGTCGAATCCAGCGAACAGGCGATGCTGGCCGAAGTGTCTCGCGCGGTGAAGAAACAGAAGTTCGTGACCTTCCTCGGCTGGACGCCGCATCCGATGAACGTGCAGCTGAAAATGCATTATCTGAAGGGCGGCGAGAAATACTTTGGTGACACCGGCAGCGTTTATACACTGACCCGCAAAGGTTATGCACAGGCCTGCCCGAACGTCGGCAAGTTGCTCACCAACCTGAGTTTTACCCAGGAAATGGAGAACAGCATCATGGCCGAGGTGGTGAACAAGAAGGTCAGCAATGCCGAGGCGGCCAAGGCATGGATCAAGGCCAATCCGGTGGTGCTGGCTAAGTGGCTGGACGGGGTGAAGACGGTGGACGGGAAGGATGCGTTGCCGGCCGTGAAAGCCAAGTTGTAAGGTTCTCTGTGGCGAGGGAGCTTGCTCCCGCTGGAGTGCGTAGCGCTCCCATTTCGGCAAACACGGTTTATCTGTTTCACCGAGTTGTCTGGATTTGCGGCTGCTGCGCAACCGAGCGGGAGCAAGCTCCCTCGCCACAATGATCTGCCCGCTGTAGGTCAATGCTTTACCCTGACGATTTACCCCTTGCCGAGAGGACCCATGGCCTTCCCCAGCCGCCATTCACTCTTTCCCTTCCTGACCTGGTTGCCCCGGCAAACCCGCGCCAGCGTCGGACGTGACCTGATCGTGGGCCTGAGCGGCGCGATTCTCGCGCTGCCACAATCGATTGCCTACGCCCTGATCGCCGGCCTCCCACCGGAATACGGTTTGTACGCCGCCATCATCCCGGTGCTGATCGCCTGCCTCTGGGGTTCGTCGTGGCATTTGATCTGCGGCCCTACGGCGGCCATTTCCATCGTCCTGTACGCCAGCGTCAGTCCTCTGGCCGTTCCCGCGTCGCAGGACTATGTCACGCTGATCCTGCTTCTGACCCTCCTTGCGGGCATTTTCCAGTGGTTGCTGGGTTTGCTGCGTTTCGGCGCCTTGGTGAATTTCGTCTCTCACTCGGTGGTGCTGGGCTTCACCCTCGGCGCGGCGGTGGTGATTGCCATTGGGCAACTGCCAAACCTGCTGGGGCTGGATGTGCCCAACCAGGCTACGGCGCTGAACAGTTTGATGATGTTGTTCAATCATCTCAGCGAGGTGGATAAGCCCTCGCTACTGCTGGGCCTGGCAACCGTAGTGATAGGCGTCGCGCTGAAACTGCTATTGCCACGCTGGCCGACGCTGTTGATCGCTCTGGCCCTGAGCGGATTGCTGGTATGGCTGTGGCCAGCGATGTTCGGTCATGTGAAGTTGGTCAGCGCATTTGTCGGGCGGCTACCGCCCTTCAGCCCGCTGCCGCTGGATCTGGACCTGGTGTTGCGCCTGCTGCCCAGCGCGGTGGCGGTCGGCATGCTCGGGCTGGTGACGAGCCTGTCGATTGCCCGCTCCTTGTCGGCGCGTTCTCAGCAGCTGCTCGACGCCAATCAGGAAGTCCGGGCCCAGGGTTTCTCGAACATGGTCGGGGCGTTTTTTTCCGGCTCGCTGTCAGCCGGTTCCTTCACCCGCTCGGGCCTGAGCTACGACGCCGGTGCCTGTTCACCGCTGGCGGGCGTTTTTTCGGCGTTGTGGGTGGCACTGTTCGCTATCTTCGGTGCAGTGTTGATCGCCCACATTCCGATCCCGGCCATGGCCGGCAGTATTTTGTTGATCGCCTGGGGACTGGTGGACCATCGCGGCATTCGCGCCTTGTTGCGGGTCAGCCGTGCCGAGTTTTTGGTCATGGCCCTGACCTGTGTCGCCACGCTGTTGCTGGAGTTGCAAACGGCGATCTACGCCGGGGTGCTCGCCTCGCTGTTCTTCTACCTCAAACGCACCTCGCAGCCACGGGTACAACACTGGCGTGAGGGCGACGAAGACATTCTGAGAGTCGGCGGTTCGATCTTTTTCGGCGCCAGCCATTACCTGCAAGTGCGTTTGCAACGGATGCACGGCGCGCGGGTAGTGATCGAGGCGCAGCAGATCAACTTCATCGATTATTCAGGGGTGGAAATGCTGCATCAAGAGGCGCGACGGCTGCTGCGCCAGAATCGCAGCCTGACCCTGCGACGGGCACGACCGCAGGTGGTGGAGGAATTGAGGAAGCTCGAAGGCGCGGAGAAATGCCCGATTCGGTTCGAAGATTGAAACACCGGCGTTGAGGCAACGGCATAACCTGTGGCGAGGGAGCTTGCTCCCGCTGGGTTGCGGAGCAGCCCTAAAATCTGCGGGCGCTTCGCACCCGAGCGGGAGCAAGCTCCCTCGCCACAAAAGCTAGAACGCGAGCTGGCGGCGGAGTTCGGCCAGCACCGGCGCCGTATCCGGGCGTACACCTCGCCAAAGATAGAAAGCTTCTGCCGCCTGCTCGGCCAACATGCCCAAGCCATCCATCGCCACCGCCGCGCCGTGCTCACTGGCCCAGCGGCAGAACGAGGTCGATTCCTTGCCGTACATCATGTCGTAGCACACCGTCTTGCCTGGCTCGATCAAGCTGCCGGCAATCGGCGGTACATCGCCTGACAAACTGGCGGACGTAGCGTTGATGATCAGGTCCACCGGTTCGCGCAACCAATCGAAACCACTGGCCGACACCGGCCCCAGGTCGGCGAACAACTCCGCCAGCAATTCGGCTTTTTCCACCGTGCGGTTGGCGATGATCACCGACGCCGGTTGCTCCGCCAGCAGCGGCTCCAGCGCACCGCGCACCGCACCGCCGGCCCCGAGCAGCAGGATGCGTTTTCCCGCAAGGCTGAATCCGGCGTTGACCGTCAGGTCCCGCACCAGACCGGCGCCATCGGTGTTGTCACCCAGCAAACTGCCATCGGCCAGTTTGCTCAGGGTATTCACCGCGCCGGCTCGCTGCGCCCGCTTGGTCAAACTGTTCGCCAAACGATAGGCGTCTTCCTTGAACGGCACCGTCACATTCGCCCCACGCCCTTCGCGGAAAAATGCCTGGGCACAGCCGGAAAAATCATCCAGGGGCGCCAGCAAAGTGCTGTAGTCCAGTTTTTGCCCCGTCTGCTCGGCGAACAAACGGTGGATCAGTGGCGACTTGCTGTGGCCAATCGGGTTACCGAATACGACGTAACGGTCCATCAGAATTCCTCGTTCAGGCCTTGGCCAACCAATCACGGTCTTGCAGGAAGTAATCGGTCAGGCGCGCTTCTTCACTGCCCGGCTCGGCCTTCCAGTCGTAGGCCCAGCGCACCTGCGGTGGCAGCGACATCAGGATCGATTCTGTACGCCCGCCCGATTGCAGGCCGAACAGCGTGCCACGGTCGTAGACCAGGTTGAATTCAACGTAACGGCCACGGCGAAATTCCTGGAATTCACGCTGTTTGGCGGTGAACGCATCGTTTTTGCGACGTTGCACGATCGGCAGGTATGCGTCGATGAACGCGTCACCGATGGCACGCATGAAGGCGAAGCTGGTGTCGAAATCCCACTCGTTCAAGTCATCGAAAAACAGGCCACCGATGCCCCGTGGCTCGTGGCGATGCTTGATGTGGAAATAGCTGTCGCACCAGGCCTTGTAGCGTGGGTAGACGTCCGGGCCGAACGGCGCGCAGGCCTGTTCGGCGACGCGGTGCCAGTGCACGCAGTCTTCTTCATTGCCGTAATAAGGGGTCAGGTCAAAGCCGCCACCGAACCACCAGACCGGCTCTTCACCTTCTTTTTCGGCGATGAAAAAACGCACATTGGCGTGGGACGTCGGTACATGCGGGTTGTGCGGGTGAATCACCAAAGACACGCCCAAGGCTTCGAAGCCTCGGCCGGCCAGTTCTGGCCGATGAGCACTGGCGGAGGGTGGGAGACCGCTACCAAAGACGTGGGAAAAGTTGACGCCGCCCTTTTCGATGACCGCGCCGTTTTCGATCACCCGGGTGCGACCGCCACCACCGGCAGGGCGGGTCCAGGCGTCTTCGACGAAGTCCGCGCCGCCGTCTTCAGCTTCCAGGGCAGCGCAAATGCGGTCTTGCAGGTCGAGCAGGTAGGCTTTTACGGCCTCGGTGCGGGTCGTCATGTCATCACCTTGAATCGGGCAAAGCTACGCGGCGCTCCATCGGAGCGGGGGGCCGGCGCAAATGGGCCCGTAGCATAACATCGCAGGCGAGCGTGCCGCAGTTGACGAAGGTCAAGCTTGGGAGTTCGATAGGGCGCTTGACGCTACAACTCTAGAAGCCAAGACCTAAGGAGAGTGCAAATGGCAAAGCGTATCCAGTTCCGCGCCCATGGCGGCCCCGAAGTGCTCGAATACGTGGACTACCAACCCGCCGAGCCCGGCCCGCAACAGGTACGCGTGACCAACAAGGCCATCGGCTTGAACTTCATCGACACCTATTACCGCAGTGGCCTGTATGCGCCGCCAGCCCTGCCATCGGGCCTGGGCGCAGAGGGTGCGGGCGTAGTCGAAGCGGTCGGTAGCGAAGTCACCCGCTTCAAGGTTGGTGATCGCGTGGCCTACGGCAGCGGCCCGTTGGGCGCCTACAGCGATGTTCATGTATTGCCGCAAGACAACCTGGTGCACTTGCCGGACGCCATCAGCTTCGAACAGGCCGCCGGCGTGATGCTCAAGGGCCTGACCGTGCAGTATCTGCTGCGTCAGACGTATGAACTCAAGGGTGGCGAAACCATCCTGTTCCACGCCGCGGCTGGCGGCGTCGGTTCCCTGGCCTGCCAATGGGCCAAGGCCTTGGGTGTGAAGGTGATCGGCACGGTCAGCTCAGCGGAGAAAGCCGCCCTGGCGAAAGCCAATGGTGCCTGGGCGACCATCGATTACAGCCATGAAAACGTCGCACAACGGGTGCTGGAATTGACTGACGGTAAAAAAGTCCCGGTGGTGTACGACGGTGTAGGCAAAGATACCTGGCTGACGTCGCTCGACAGCGTCGCGCCTCGGGGGCTGGTGGTGAGTTTTGGCAATGCTTCAGGCGCAGTCGATGGCGTGAATCTGGGGATTCTCGCGGCGAAGGGCTCGCTGTACGTGACCCGGCCGACCCTGGCGACCTACGCCAACAACGCGCAAAACCTGCAACGCATGGCCGATGAGCTGTTCGAGATGATCATCAGCGGCAAGCTGAAGGTGGACATCAGTCAGCGCTATCCATTGGCTGAAGCGGCGAAAGCGCAGACCGAATTGTCAGCGCGGCGCACCACGGGCTCGACCGTTTTGTTGCCTTGAGGACGCCATCGCGGGCAAGCCCGCTCCCACAGGATTTCGGTCGTTCACATTATTCGTATACGACTCGGATCTGTGGGAGCGAGGCTTGCCCGCGATGAACGATGACGCGGTCTAATCCGGGCGCACCACGTGGCCGGTCGCCAGATCGCGAATCACGCTCGGATTCTTGCGCCCACCCAGATTGCCACCCAACACCCAATCAACCTGCCCACGGAAATACTGCTCCACGCGTATCCGCGTCCGCGCCGCCGGCCGCCCCTGAGGGTTAGCCGAGGTCGACACCAGCGGCCCGACCAGCGCACACAAATCCCGCACCAATGGGTGATCGCTAACCCGCAACGCTACCGTTTCATGCACACCGGTAATCCACTGGGGCAACAGATTCTGATGGGGCACCAGCCAGGTGTTGGGACCCGGCCAGGTGCTGGCCATGCGGTCCATCCACAATTCCGGGAAGTCTTCGAAGAGAAAATCGAACTGACGAATGTTGTCGGCCACCAGAATCAGGCCTTTATCCACAGACCGTCCCTTGATCAGCAGCAAACGATCCACCGCCTCTTCATCCCACGGGTCGCAACCCAAGCCCCAGACAGCTTCGGTTGGGTAGGCAATGACCGCCCCGGCGCGAATTTCTCGTGCGGCTTGTTGCACACGCCAACTGTTAACCATGAAAGACTCTCCGGAATAAGGCTCTGCGCAGTTTACCGATCTTCCATGTAAAACCTAGTTTACCCGCGCAAACCATCGACCGCTTTCGCAGACCGCACGGCCATCCATTTCCAGTTCAGTCAGCGCGGCCAGCACTTTCGACAACGCCCAGCCACTGGTGATCGCCAAGGCTTCGCTGGTATGGGGCGCCGCGTGGAGCAACAGGAGCAGCGGATGGGTCACCGTCGGCGCTTCTGTGGATAACGGCAGCCGTTGCCAGCCGCGCAAGGCTTCGAGGATATGCTCGATGGTCTCCACCAGCACCGCACCATCGCGGATCAACTGATGACAACCCTTTGCGCCGGGATGGTGGATCGACCCAGGAATCGCATACACCTCACGCCCCTGTTCCGCCGCCAGCCTCGCCGTGATCAACGAACCGCTGGCAACGCTCGCCTCGACCACCAGTACCCCAAGGGACAAACCACTGATGATTCGATTGCGCCGGGGAAAATTGCTGGGGGAAGGGCCAGCGTCCAGCGGGAACTCTGAAAGTACCGCGCTTCCGGAAGCGATCATGGCGTCCGCCAGTCGACGATTGCGCTGTGGATAAAAATTTTCAAGCCCCGTGCCAAGCACACCGACCGTTTGTCCGCCAACGTCCAGAGCCGCCTGATGCGCGGCGGCATCGATGCCCAAGGCCAGACCGCTGTTAATGACAAAACCGGCACCGGCCAGACTGCGGGAAAACGCGGCAGCAGTGTCCATGCCCGGTCGCGAAGCGCGACGACTGCCAACCATCGCCAATTGCGGTTTTTCCAGAATGCCAGGATCGCCTGCAACGAATATCAGCGGCGGCGCATCACTGATTTGCGCCAGCAGCGCGGGGTAGTCTGGTTGGTCCCACATCAGTAAATGCTGGCCCGGACGCGCTAACCAGGCCAATGCGTGACTGGCGCCATCACGGATTTCACTGGAGCGCCGAGCTTCTGCGCAGGCGAGGGGCAGGCCCAGTGCACGCCACGCGCTGGCCGGTGCGCTGATGGCTTTGGAGGCAGAACCAAAGGCCTCAAGCAACTTCTTGAAACGTGCCGGACCCAGTTCCGGCAAACGGTGCAGGCGTAAACGGGCTTCCAGTTCCGCAGGGGAAACCGGCATACAGGCAGACAGCGACATGGATCATCCTTGATCGTTATAAAGTCCCATCGAATCGGGAATAAGCTGTGGATAACTCTGTTGGTAACTTGTGGAGCAGGCTTAAGGATTTCGCACCTTGTCCATCACCGCCAAAGAACGCGATGCGTTAAGGACCAGTCCGTAGCTGAGCTTGTCGTAGGTGCGGAAAACCATCAGCAGACCCGCCCGTTCATCGGGGATTTTCAATGGTTGTCCGGTAATCCGGTCACGCACGGTTTCACCGGTTTTCATTACCGCCAGCACATTGCCTTCGGCTAGGCCGTCGCGTTGTCCTTTGTTCAGCGTGACGACGTCCAACGCACCAATCTGGGTAACCCCGCGTGGCACATCGATGATCAAGCCGTCGATTTCGGTTGTTGGCGCACTGGGCATGAAGGTCGAATTGATCGAGCGTTCTTCGCCGCTGAACAGCCGGTCGCCAAGTCGCACTTCCTGAGTGGTACGTTGCAAGGCCAGGGTAGCGACATCGCCTTCAGTGGCAATGATCTCGCCACCGCCGATATCGTCGGCGTTGATCCCCAGAAACTCCTTGCTCTGCGGGTCGGTGTAGACCTTGCCCTGGCGGAAGATGCCGTACACCGGTTGTGCCGGGTCGAAATGGCCGCGCGCGAATATTCGATCACCGGTGCCGCTGAGCACCCGTTCGGCATCGCCGGCAACGATGTACGGCGCCTTGTCGAAATCCTCGGCCTTGTCGACGATGCGATTGCTCAGCAGAAAGCTGTTGATCGATTTCAGCGGAATACTCGGGATGGCGTCGGCCATCGGCGAACTGCGAATGCGTGGCGAAAGCTTGATGGTGCCCCGGGAAGCGCCGCGATTGAGGGTCAGGCGTGGCTGACCGTTGACGTAGACCAGCGACAGCGTATCGCCGGGGTAGATGAGATTGGGGTTTTCGATCTGTGGATTGGCCTGCCAAAGCTGCGGCCACTGCCACGGCTCACGCAGGTATTTGCCGGAAATGTCCCAGAGTGTGTCCCCTGCCACCACGGTGTATTGCTGTGGGAAACCTTCCCTGAGTTGCACTTGCCCATGCGCAAAACCGGCCGAGGCCAGAAGGAGCAAGGCGAGTAGTGATTTCCTCATGCGGTGAATCCCTTTATTATGTACGTTCGCGTGAAACGTCAGAGCCCTCGTGGCTCGCTTCCAGCTCATTATTGAAAAGCCGGAAGCTACGTTCACAACGGTAGCCTGCATCCTCGGACTCGCCAGGCCATCGACCCGACTTTACCTCACACGTGCAGCAATTGAGCTTATGGCCATTTTAGACATCCTCGAATTCCCCGATTCGCGCCTGCGCACTATCGCCAAACCAGTGGCCGTAGTGGACGACGAAGTGCGTCAGTTGGTCGATGACATGTTTGAAACAATGTATGAAGCGCCAGGCATCGGCCTCGCCGCGACCCAGGTCAACGTGCACAAACGTATCGTCGTGATGGACCTCTCCGAAGACCGCAGCGAACCACGGGTGTTCATCAACCCCGAGTTCGAAACCCTGACCGACGAGATGGGCCAGTACCAGGAAGGCTGCCTTTCGGTGCCGGGCTTCTACGAAAACGTCGATCGCCCGCAAAAGGTCAAGATCAAGGCCCTGGACCGCGACGGTCAACCGTATGAATTGATCGCCGAAGACCTGCTCGCCGTGTGCATCCAGCATGAATGCGACCACCTCAACGGCAAATTGTTCGTCGATTACCTGTCCACGCTCAAACGCGACCGGATCAAGAAGAAACTGGAAAAGCTCCATCGCCAGAACGCTTGATGCCCTTCTTTCAAAGGCTTGCCGCGGCAAGCCTTTTTCTTTTCAAGATGCTTTGCAATTGAGAGCTTCCATGACTGAGCCACTGCGCATTGTCTTTGCCGGCACCCCTGAATTCGCCGCCGAACACCTCAAGGCCCTGCTCGACAGCCCTTATGAGATCGTTGCGGTCTACACCCAACCGGACCGTCCGGCAGGCCGTGGGCAGAAGCTGATGCCGAGCCCGGTCAAGCAGTTGGCGTTGGAAAACAACATCCCGGTGTTGCAGCCGCCAACTCTGCGCAACGAAGACGCTCAAGCGGAGCTGGCCGCGCTGAAGCCAGATTTGATGGTGGTGGTCGCCTACGGCCTGATCCTGCCGCAAGTGGTGCTGGATATTCCGCGCCTGGGTTGCATCAACAGCCACGCCTCCTTGCTGCCACGCTGGCGCGGTGCGGCGCCGATCCAGCGCGCCGTTGAAGCGGGCGACAACGAAAGCGGCGTGACCGTGATGCGCATGGAAGCCGGCCTGGATACCGGGCCGATGCTGCTCAAGGTGACCACGCCGATCAGCGCCGAAGACACCGGCGGCAGCCTCCATGATCGCCTCGCAGAAATGGGCCCGCCGGCCGTGATTCAGGCGATTGCCGGCCTGGCTGCGGGCACTCTGGAAGGCGAAGTGCAGGACGACAGCCTCGCCACTTATGCTCACAAATTGAACAAGGACGAAGCGCGCATCGACTGGAACCGTCCGGCGGTTGAGCTGGAGCGTCTGGTTCGCGCCTTCAATCCATGGCCGATCTGCCACAGCACGCTGAACGGCGAAGCGCTGAAAGTGCTGGCCGCAAGCCAGGCTGAAGGGAAGGGCGCCCCGGGTGAAATCCTCGGCGCCAGCAAGGACGGCTTGATCGTCGCCTGCAGTGAACAGGCGCTGTGCCTGACCCGTCTGCAATTGCCTGGCGGCAAGGCGCTGAACTTCAGCGACCTGTTCAACAGCCGTCGTGAGAAATTCGCCCTCGGCACCGTCCTTGGTCAGACGGCGGACGCTCAATGAATCCACGTCTGGCCGCCGCCAAGGCACTTGCTGCAGTTCTTAACGGAAAAGCCTCACTCAACAGTTCTCTGCCGACACAAATGGACAAGGTTGAAGACCGCGATCGCGGTTTCACCCAGGACCTGGCGTTCGGCACGGCTCGCTGGCAGCCGCGCTTGTCGGCGCTGGCGGCCAAATTGCTGCAAAAGCCATTCAAGGCAGCGGATGCCGATGTCGAGGCGCTGTTGCTGGTGGGGCTTTACCAACTGCTCTATACCCGCGTCCCGGCTCACGCCGCCATCGGCGAAACCGTCGGTTGCGCCGACAAACTGAAAAAACCGTGGGCCAAAGCCTTGCTCAACGCCGTGCTGCGCCGCGCCCAACGGGAAAGCGAGGCGCTGCTGGCGGAGCTGGAACACGACCCGGTGGTGCGCACCGCCCACCCACGCTGGCTGCAAAAATCCCTGAAGGCTTTCTGGCCGCAGCAGTGGGAAGCCATTTGTGCGGCGAACAACGCGCACCCGCCGATGATTCTGCGGGTCAACCGTCGCCATCACACTCGCGATGCTTACCTCGGCTTGTTGACTGAAGCGGGTATCGCTGCCGCGCCGTGCGTTTACAGTCGCGACGGCATCATCCTCGACACCGCCGCCGACGTGCGCAGCTTGCCGGGGTTCGCTGAAGGCTGGATCAGCGTGCAGGACGAAGCCGCGCAACTGGCCGCCGATCTGCTGGACCTGGCGCCGGGCCAACGGGTGCTGGACGCCTGCTGCGCACCGGGCGGCAAAACCTGCCACATCCTTGAGGCCGAGCCCAAACTGGCCGGCGTGGTGGCCGTGGATCTGGAAGCCAAGCGTCTGGTGCGGGTGCGGGAAAACCTCGCGCGCCTGGGCCTGAGCGCCGAACTGATCGCCGCCGACGGTCGCGACACCGCGACGTGGTGGGATGGCAAACCATTCCAGCGCATTCTGCTGGACGCGCCATGCTCGGCCACCGGGGTGATCCGCCGTCACCCGGACATCAAACTGACCCGCCAACCCGACGACATTGCCGCACTGGCGGTGCTTCAGAGTGAGCTGCTCGACGCCATGTGGATAACTCTGGAAGTGGGCGGCATTCTGCTTTACGCCACCTGCTCCACGCTGCCGACCGAAAACACCGAAGTCATCGAAGCGTTCCTCGCCCGCACGCCGGGCGCCCGTGAACTGGACCTCGCCACAGCGGCAGGCATCAAACAGCCCCATGGCCGCCAATTGCTGGCCCAGGAAGGCGGCCACGACGGGTTCTACTACGCCAAGTTGATCAAGATTGCCGCCGCGCGCGGTTAACCGGATTTAAGGGAGTGACCGGATGAAAATCATCATCCTCGGCGCAGGGCAGGTCGGCGGTTCGCTGGCGGAACACTTGGCCAGCGAGGCCAACGACATCACCGTGGTCGACACCGACGGCGAACGCCTGCGCGACCTCGGCGATCGGCTGGACATCCGTACCGTACAGGGCCGTGGGTCGCTGCCGACCGTACTGCGTCAGGCCGGTGCCGACGACGCCGACATGTTGGTGGCCGTGACCAACAGTGACGAAACCAACATGGTCGCCTGTCAGGTCGCCCATACCCTGTTCCATACACCGACCAAGATCGCCCGGGTCCGCGAAGCCGCGTACCTGACCCGCGCCGAACTGTTCGATAACGAAGCGATTCCGGTCGACGTGCTGATCAGTCCGGAGCAAGTCGTCACCAACTACATCAAACGCCTGATCCAGCATCCGGGTGCGTTGCAGGTGATCGACTTCGCCGAAGGCAAGGCGCAACTGGTGGCGGTCAAGGCCTACTACGGCGGGCCATTGGTAGGTCAGCAACTGCGGCAGTTGCGCGAACACATGCCGAATGTCGAAACCCGTGTCGCGGCGATTTTCCGTCGTGACCGGCCGATCCTGCCCCAGGGCGATACGGTGATCGAAGCCGACGACGAAGTGTTTTTCATCGCCGCCAAAGCGAACATTCGCGCAGTGATGAGCGAAATGCGCCGCCTCGATGAAAGCTACAAACGCATCGTCATTGCCGGTGGCGGGCAGATCGGCGAACGCTTGGCCGAGGCCATCGAAAGCCGTTATCAGGTGAAGATCATCGAGATGAACCCGGCCCGCTGCCGTTACCTCTCCGATAACCTCGACAGCACTGTGGTGTTACAGGGCAGTGCCTCGGACCGGGACCTGCTGCTGGAAGAAAACATCGCCGACGCCGATATTTTCCTTGCCCTGACCAACGATGACGAAGCCAACATCATGTCGTCGCTGCTGGCCAAGCGCCTGGGCGCGAAGAAAGTGATGACGATCATCAATAACCCGGCCTATGTCGACCTGATTCAGGGTGGCGACATCGACATCGCCATCAGTCCGCAACTGGCGACCATCGGCACCTTGCTGGCCCACGTGCGCCGCGGCGATATCGTCAGCGTTCACTCATTGCGCAGGGGCGCAGCGGAAGCCATCGAGGCGATTGCCCACGGCGATGCGAAGTCAAGCAAGGTGATCGGCAAGGCCATCGAAAACATCGGCCTGCCGCCGGGCACCACCATCGGCGCGATCATCCGCGACGAAGAGGTGATCATCGCCCACGACGACACGGTGATCGAAGCAGGCGATCATGTGATTCTGTTCCTTGTGGATAAGAAGCATATTCGGGATGTGGAAAAGCTGTTCCATGTGGGGTTGAGCTTTTTCTGATCCGGCATTTGCAGTGGCTGGACGGGCCTCTTCGCGGGCAAGCCCGCTCCCACAGTGTTTTGCAGCGAACACATATTTTGTGTACGACCGAGACTCCTGTGGGAGCGGGCTTGCCCGCGAAAGCAATCTCAATAACAAACAGGCATCCCTGAATAACCTCAATAAGGAATCCACCGTGATCGAATCCCTGGAAAAAATGCTCGCCAAGGGTGTGGATAACTCATTGCTGCGCTTCGGCCTGGGCAAGGGTTATCTGGATCTTGGGGAAAACGCCAAGGCTGCAGAACATTTCCAGCGCTGCATCGAGTTCGATCCGAAGTATTCGGCGGCCTGGAAACTGCTGGGCAAGGCCCATCTGGCGCTGGCGGATTACGCGGCGGCGCGTCAGGCCTGGGAACAGGGCCAGGAAGCCGCCCGTGCCCATGGCGACAAGCAGGCGGAGAAGGAAATGACGGTGTTTCTGAAAAAGCTCGAGCGTCAGGCGCACTGATCAGAGGTAACGCAGGCCAATGCCTTCGGCATCCACCAGCACCACTTCCATGCGCACTTGTGGCGCGCCTATGGGTAAATCCTGCACCTGACCATAAACCACCGTGCCTTTGGGCAATACAGCCAAGGCCGGATGCTTGACGTAGACGCCTGTGGTCGACAGGTTGCGGGTCTGGCCCAGGCACTCACCGATGCTTTCGTGACTGATCTTGATGCGAAACGATTGGCGCTGTTCGGACATCTGGTGCGTCCTTGAATGAACGTGTTGTGGATAACTGAAAGCAAGATCAAAAGATCGCAGCCATCGGCAGCTCCTACGGTTATCCACAGATCGTGCCAGCATCAGTACCAGCGAGCCTCACCGGGCGGACGTTTCTTGAAACGCTTCATGCTCCACATGTACTGGCTCGGATAGGCCCGCACGTAACGCTCCACCACCTGGCTCATGGCCGCGCAGGATGTCTCGGTGTCGGTGCTGTACATGGCCTCGGGCGCGGCTTCGAGGATCACTTTGTAACCCGAACCGTCCGGCAGCCGCAGGGCATGCAGGAACACGCCGACCGCTTTGCCGCCGGCCAGCATGTTCGGTACGAATTTGCTGGTCAGGGCCTGGGTGGCGAAGAACGGCACGAAGATCCCGGCGGATTCGGCCGGTTCCGGGTCGGCCGGAATGCCCACTGCACCACCTTTGCGCACTTCCTTGATGACACTGAGGATGCCTTCCTTGGTGGAAGCGGCCACCCGATTGCCCAATTGCACCCGCTGTTTGCGCAGTAACTCATCCACCGCCTTGAGCTTGGGCGGACGGTAGAAAATGATCGGTTTGCACTGGTTGCAATAGAAGTGGTTCAACACTTCCCAGTTGCCCAGGTGGCTGGTGATGCCGACCACGCCTTTGCCGGAGGCGAGGGCGTCCTTGAGCACATCGAGACCTTCGACTTCACGCACCAGATCAATGGAACGCTGAGCGGGCCAGATCCATGCACAGGCGCTTTCGGTGAGGGACTTGCCGATGTCTTTCAGGCTCTGGCCCACCAGACGCTCGCGTTCGGCCGGGTCCATCTGCGGAAAGCACTTGGCGAGGTTGATCCGTACCACGTCGCGGGAACGGTTGGGGGTTTTCCACATGATCCAGCCAATTGCCGAACCCACTGCCTGCACTGCCCGCCACGGCAGCAGGGCAAACAGCCGCAGAGCGCCTACCAGCAAGGCGCCTTTCAACTTATCCACAGGTCACTCCTGATCTTGTGCTGTGCGCGAGGCGGCTATTCTAACCGCCGTTCGCCAAGGTGGCGTAGCGATCGCAATCCCGGGTGTGGTCCATGACCATGCCCGAGGCCTGCATCAACGCGTAACAAATGGTCGGGCCGACGAACGTGAAGCCGGCTTTTTTCAGGCCTTTGCTCATCTCGACGGCGGCCGGTGTCACCGCCGGTACTTCACTGCGATCCTTGAAATGATTGATCACCGGCGTGCCGCCGACAAACGACCAGAGAAACGCCACCGGGTCCTCCAGCGCCAGCCAGGCCTGGGCATTACGCCGGGCCGCATCGAGTTTGAGGCGATTGCGGATGATCCCCGGATCGAGCATCAATTCATCGATTTCTGCGTCGCTCATCTGTGCCACACGCTGTACGTCGAAGCCGAACAGTACCTCGCGATAATGCTCTCGTTTGCGCAACACGGTGATCCAGGAAAGCCCGGCCTGGAACCCTTCGAGCAAAAGCAACTCGAACAATCCCTGCGCATCGCGTAGCGGCGTGCCCCACTCCTGATCGTGATAAGCCATGTACAGCGGATCTTCGGTACACCAAAAGCAGCGTGGCATAAGGCTCCAGGGGGCGTGCGCAGCAATGAATCGGGTATACTCCCGCTCTTTAAATCGCAGCCCAAGAAACAGGTGAATTTCGTGAGCCAGCCTACGCCAGCCGTGCGTACCTTCCAAGACTTGATCCTCGCCCTCCAGCAATACTGGGCCGAGCAAGGTTGTGTGGTACTTCAGCCCTACGATATGGAAGTAGGCGCCGGCACTTTCCACACTGCCACGTTCCTGCGCGCCATCGGCCCGGAAACCTGGAACGCCGCTTATGTGCAGCCCAGTCGTCGCCCGACTGACGGCCGCTACGGCGAAAACCCGAACCGTCTGCAGCACTACTATCAGTTCCAGGTAGTCTTGAAGCCGAACCCGGACAACTTCCAGGAACTGTACCTGGGCTCCCTCAAGCACGTCGGTCTGGACCCGTTGGTCCACGACATCCGTTTCGTCGAAGACAACTGGGAGTCGCCAACACTGGGCGCCTGGGGTCTGGGCTGGGAAGTCTGGCTCAACGGCATGGAAGTGACGCAGTTCACTTACTTCCAGCAAGCGGGCGGCATCGAGTGCTACCCGGTGACCGGCGAGATCACTTACGGTCTGGAGCGTCTGGCCATGTACCTGCAAGGCGTGGACTCGGTCTACGACCTGGTCTGGGCTGACGGTCCGTTCGGCAAGGTGACCTACGGCGACGTGTTCCACCAGAACGAAGTGGAGCAGTCGACCTACAACTTCGAACACGCCAACGTCGAGAAGCTGTTCGAGTTGTTCGACTTCTACGAAAGCGAAGCCAAGCGCCTGATCGAACTCGACCAGCCGCTGCCGTTGCCGAGCTATGAAATGGTGTTGAAGGCGTCCCACACCTTCAACCTGCTGGATGCGCGCCGGGCGATCTCGGTGACTGCGCGTCAGCAATACATTCTGCGTGTACGCACCCTGGCGCGTTCCGTTGCGCAAGCCTACTTGCTGGCTCGCGCCAAGCTGGGCTTCCCGATGGCGACCCCGGATCTGCGTGATGAAGTGTTGGCTAAGCTGGAGGCTGCACAATGAGTGCTCAAGATTTTCTGGTTGAACTGGGCACCGAAGAACTGCCACCCAAAGCCCTGAACACCCTGGCCGAAGCGTTTATGGCCGGTATCGACAAAGGCCTGCAAGCTGCCGGCCTGAACTACGAAACCAAAACCGTCTACGCCGCGCCACGTCGTCTGGCCGTGCTGATCACCGCGCTGGCGACCCAGCAGCCGGATCGCAGCATCAACCTCGACGGCCCACCGCGTCAGGCAGCGTTCGATGCCGAAGGCAACCCGACTCAAGCGGCCCTGGGCTTCGCCAAGAAGTGCGGCGTCGAGCTGAGCGAAATCGATCAGAGCGGCCCGAAGCTGCGCTACAGCCAAAGCATCGCCGGCAAGCCGACCGCGAGCCTGCTGCCGACCATCGTCGAAGATTCCCTGAACGACCTGCCGATCCCCAAGCGTATGCGCTGGGGTGCTCGCAAGGAAGAATTCGTTCGCCCGACCCAATGGCTGGTGATGCTGCTCGGTGACCATGTCATCGACTGCACGATCCTCGCCCAAAAGGCCGGCCGCGATTCCCGTGGTCACCGCTTCCACCATCCGGAAAGCGTGCGCATCACCTCGCCGGCCAACTATCTGAGCGATCTGCGTGCTGCCTATGTGCTGGCCGACGCCAACGAGCGTCGCGAGCTGATCAGCAAGCGCACCGAAGAACTGGCGACAATGCAGGAAGGTACGGCGATCGTTCCTCCAGCCTTGCTCGACGAAGTGACCGCGCTGGTTGAATGGCCGGTGCCGCTGGTGTGCTCGTTCGAAGAGCGTTTCCTCGACGTGCCGCAAGAAGCCCTGATCACCACCATGCAGGACAACCAGAAGTACTTCTGCCTGCTGGATGCCGACGGCAAGTTGCTGCCTCGTTTCATCACCGTGGCCAACATCGAAAGCAAGGATCCGCAGCAGATCATCGCCGGTAACGAGAAAGTGGTTCGCCCACGCCTGACCGACGCCGAGTTCTTCTTCAAGCAAGACAAGAAGCAAAAACTCGAAGACTTCAACCTGCGTCTGCAGAACGTGGTGTTCCAGGAAAAACTCGGCAGCGTCTACGACAAGGCCGAACGCGTTTCCAAACTCGCTGCGTTCATCGCTCAACGCATTGGCGGCAACGCTGCCTGGGCTTCCCGTGCAGGCCTTCTGTCCAAGTGCGACCTGGCGACCGAGATGGTCGGCGAGTTCCCGGAGATGCAAGGTGTCGCTGGTTACTACTACGCCCTCAACGACGGCGAGCCGCAAGACGTCGCCCTGGCGCTGAACGAGCAGTACATGCCACGCGGTGCCGGCGCTGAACTGCCGACTACCCTGACCGGTGCGGCCGTGGCCATCGCCGACAAGCTCGACACGCTGGTGGGTATTTTCGGTATCGGCATGCTGCCTACCGGGAGCAAAGACCCGTATGCCCTGCGCCGTGCTGCGCTGGGTGTGTTGCGGATCCTGATCGACAAGAAGCTCGACCTCGACCTGAACGACGCCGTGGCGTTTGCCGTGAATGCGTTCGGTACCAAGATCAAGGCCGCCGGCCTGAATGACTCGGTGCTGGAATTCATCTTCGACCGTCTGCGTGCCCGTTATGAAGACGAAGGCGTTGACGTCGGGACTTACCTGTCGGTCCGTGCCCTGAAGCCGGGTTCGGCACTGGACTTCGATCAGCGCGTACAAGCTGTGGAAGCCTTCCGCAAACTGCCGGAAGCTGCAGCCCTGGCCGCCGTGAACAAACGCGTTTCGAACTTGCTGAGCAAGATCGAAGGCAGCGTTCCGTCGGTCGTTGAAGCCAAGTACTTCGACAACGCCAACGAGTTCTCGCTGTATTCGGCGATCCAGCAGGCTGACCAGGCTGTGCAGCCAATGGCGGCGGCCCGTCAGTACAGCGAATCGCTGGCACGTCTGGCCGCCTTGCGCGAGCCGGTGGATGCGTTCTTCGAAGCCGTGATGGTCAACGCTGAAGACGCCAAGGTGCGAGCCAACCGCTATGCGCTGCTGGCGCGTCTGCGTGGGTTGTTCCTGGGCGTCGCTGACATTTCGCTGCTGGGCTGAGGGGCTGCTGTTGAAACTGCTGATTCTCGATCGGGACGGAGTGATCAATTACGACTCCGACGCGTACATCAAGTCGGTGGAGGAGTGGATTCCGCTCCCCGGTTCGATCGAAGCCATCGCGCAGTTGAGCAAGGCTGGCTGGACGGTAGCGGTCGCTACCAACCAGTCGGGCATCGCTCGCGGCTATTACGACATCGCCACCCTGAATGCCATGCACGCTCGCTTGCGCGAGTTAGTAGCGGAGCAGGGCGGCGAAGTCGGGCTGATCGTCTATTGCCCGCACGGGCCAGACGATGGCTGCGATTGCCGCAAACCAAAACCCGGGATGTTGAAAACCATCGCCGCGCATTACAACGTTTCGCTGACGAATCTATGGTTCGTCGGCGATACTCTCGGTGACCTGGAAGCCGCCAGAGCCGTCGACTCTCAGCCAGTTTTGGTAAAGACCGGGAAAGGCGAAAAGACCCTGGGCAAGACCCTACCCGCGGGCACCTTGATTTTTGACGATCTGGCGGCGATTGCCGCAGAACTTATCCACAACTAAGGCTCTTCTGACATCCTGGCCAAGGACTGATCGGGAGTGCGCTTGAATAGGCGGGCAATGCCCGCAACGGTAAATGTCGCCATGTCGATACTGCAGGCCATCAGATCTTTCCTCTTTTACCTGCTGCTGGGCACCAGCTCTTTGCTCTGGTGCAGCCTGAGCTTTTTTATCGCACCGTTTCTGCCGTTCAAGGCGCGCTATCGCTTTATCAACGTGTATTGGTGCCGCTGCGCCTTGTGGCTGAGCAAAGTCTTTCTGGGTATTCGCTACGAAGTTAAAGGTGCCGAGAACGTTCCTGACAGGCCCTGCGTGATTCAGTCGAACCACCAGAGCACTTGGGAGACGTTCTTTCTCTCGGCCTATTTCTCGCCTCTGAGCCAGGTGCTCAAGCGCGAACTGCTCTACGTTCCGTTCTTCGGCTGGGCCATGGCCATGCTGCGGCCGATCGCCATCGACCGTGGCAACCCAAAAGCGGCGCTCAAGCATGTGGCGAAGAAGGGCGATGAGCTGCTCAAGGACAATGTCTGGGTACTGATCTTCCCGGAAGGGACTCGTGTTCCCTACGGCACCATCGGCAAGTTCTCCCGTGGTGGCACCGCGTTGGCGGTCAATGCGTCATTACCCGTGCTGCCGATTGCGCACAATGCCGGCAAGTTCTGGCCGAAAACCGGTTGGGCCAAACAGCAAGGCGTGATCACCGTGATCATCGGCGCGCCGATGTACGCCGAGGGCAGCGGGCCACGAGCCATTGCCGACCTGAATGACCGGGTGCAGGCCTGGAACGAACAGATGCAGCGCGAGATGGGCTCGCTGCCAGCAGCCCCGGCGGCACCCAATGCCACCGATCAAGTGACTGTCTGAGATTCTGTGGATAACCTGTGTACCGTTTTGTTGAAAAACGTCGTTTTTAGTTTTTAAGCTTATGATTTACATACATATTTCTTAAGTAAATAAAACGTCGAAAAAGGTGCATAAGTTTATTTCGGACTAAAAAAAACCGGCTGATATAGCCGGTTTTTTTATGCCCGTTGAAAGCATCTGGCTCACTCGCTCAATAGCGGTAACTGGACACTGAACGTAGTGCCTTGCCCCACTACGCTATGACAGAAAATACGCCCGCCGTGACGATCCACCACAGCCTTGACCATGGACAAACCCAGCCCCAGGCCATCACTGCCGTGAGCCGAGGTAAAACGCCGATACTGACTGAACAACTCGGGAAGTTCTTCGACGGCAATCCCTCGGCCCTGATCGGTGATCTCGCACATCAACCAGCCCTCGGCACAACTCACCCGCACGGAAATCCGCGAACCCGCCGGACTGTACTTGATAGCGTTTTCCAGGAGGTTGAACAGGGCCCGTGTCAGTAGCGACTGATCGGCCAGAACCAGCGCTTCAGCGTCTTCGTCGAGGTCATGTTGCAATTGAATGTTCTTCAGATGAGCGATGCTCGACGCCTGGTCGAAGGTGTCGAGCAGCAACATCGCGAACATGCTCGGCTGAAACTGGTAAGCCTCGGACTCAGCCTTTGCCAACTGCACAAAAGCTTCGGTGAGGTTCAGCGCCTTGCGCACCTGTAACTCGATCTGGCTGAACACTTGCGTGTCGCCGGACACCTGATGCCGCTGAACGTCGAGCAAGGCCAGAATCGCCGAGTGGGGGGCCCTAAGGTCATGGGATAAAAAGCGCAGCAACACGGCACGCTGCTCCTCGGCATCTCGCTCGATGCTCAGATCAGTAAGGCTCAGTAACCAGCCAATCACAGAGTCGCCTTCGGCCGGCAGCAGCGGTTCCAGGTCCAGACGCAGGCTGCGTGCCTGGGTGTCACGAAACTCCAGCGGCTCCAGGGTCGACAACGCAGGAGGCGTTCCGGCGGACGGCACCGGGTAACCCAGGTCGCTCAGTTGCTTGAGCATGTCCTCACCCACCAGGCCACGGCAAAACACCTCTCGAGCCTTACGGTTGGCCAGTAGAATGCGCCCGTTCGGATCGCTGATCAGCGTCGCCACCGGCAGGTATTCAAGGCCATCGGAAATGAAACGTCGGGTATCGCGGGTTCGGCTCATGGCCTGCTCCAACGCGACGATTTGCCCTTGCAGCACATCGCCGGCCGGAGCCTGGGTGCGGCGACGTTCGGGAAAGACTTTCGGCTCGCTATCCAGGCGCGCCAGTTCCCAGCCGAAATAGGCGAGCACCGCGTTCAACCTTCGCCAATTCCAGATCAGGTAACCCAGCAACATACCCAGCAGGCTCGCAGCCGGCGACCACCACCAGCCAAGGCGCAACAACAAGCTCGAACCCAGCAGAGCGGCCGCCATTGCCCCCAGGGTCAGCCACAGGGCACGACGCGGACGCACCAGCAGCAGGCCCAGCAACTCACCGACAATCACCACCGATAGCAACGCCGCCTGGCGCTGATCGAGAACCACGATGTTGCGCTGTTGCAACAGCCCGTTGAGGATGTTCGCCTGAATCTCGATGCCCGGTGTGGTGCCAATCCTGACCGATTGCGGCGTCACATAACGGTCCCCCAGGCCAGGCGCGGTCGACCCGATCAGGATCAAGCGATCACGCAGCAACTCAGGCGGGACTTCGCCGCGCAATACGCTGACGTAGGGCACGCTGGGAAAGCCCGCGTCGGAATGGATGAAAGGAATCCTGATTTCGTGGGCTCGCTGCCAGCCTTGCACCGATGGCGGGGCAGGGGTATCGGGCATCGGGACATTTCCCTTGTCGGCAAGCATCTCTTCGTACAGCAGCCAGGCCAGTTGCGGGCGTGCTTTTTGCGCCGGTCCTTCGCTTAAATACACGCTGCGCACGATCCCGTCGGTATCCGCTTCGGCATTGATGTGGCCGACGCCTTTGACGCAATGGCTCAGCGAAGCCACCGGTTCAATTTCCCCCAAAGGCTGCCCATAACGCGCGACACCTTCGCGCAACAGCGGCACGAAGACATTTCCGGCCCGGCAGGCCGCCTGGGCCAGAAGCTGATCGTTGCCGGGATGGCTATCGGGCTCGCTGAAGATCACATCGAACAGAACACCTTTGACGTGCGCGGCGCTGAGCCGATCAAGCAACTGCGCATGCATGGCCCGCGACCACGGCCATTGGCCAAGCTGCTGCAAGCTGTAGTCGTCGATCGTGACGATGAGTATTCGCGGATCGACCGGCAGCGGGTTCAGCCGGCGCAGATTGTCGTACAACAAATTGCTCAAGATCAGGCCCTGAGTCATGGATAGCATCGCCGTCAGAGGCAGCAGGATCAGACTGACCCACAGCCACTCGCGGACCATTCGCCGAAACAGCCGCTGAGCCTGGGTCGGCTCGCGATCGTCCTTCCTTGGCCGACCCTTCATCGCTCGCCGTCCGGGGTGCTATTGAACATGCGTGGTCCTGGGGTAATAGAAAATGTCATACACCCCGGCTTCTCCCTCTAACCCCTGAGCGTCATACGCCGACAGGCGAACATGGTAGAAAAACGCTTTCAACCCGCTGAACTTTACCTCTGGCGTGCTGGAAAACTGCTCTTGCTTGATGTCCAGAAAGGCTGCATCGGTGGCAACTTGCGCCCGGTAACGCGTGGCCCCTTCAATGGGCTTCATGATCAACTGCCAGACAGGCACATTATCCGTTTGGCCGGACTGCCCCAACAAACGCGGGGCGGGTAACAAGTCGATTGGCGTCAACGTGCCTTGTTTCTGAATACGCACCCCCTGACGGGCCATGACCTGGACCTCGTCAGCTTCAGCGCCCTCAGGGCGTTTGGCGTTGAGGTGCAGCGTGATGTGGGAGCTGGAAGGTAGCACCACCCGCGAGCCATCACCCAGGGACAGGCTGACAAACGCCGAGGGTGAGGTCTTGACGCCTTCCTGCTCGTCGATCGACATACCTTCCTGCAGTGGCGTCTTCTTGCCTTTGACGTCCAGCTTCCAGGCTTCGCCGGTCAGATGCTCGACAGTCGCGGGCAGCGGTTGACCACGGCATTGCTGGTTTTCATCGATATAAGGCAGAGGTTTTGCCGAAGCGGCAGGCGCCGATGCAATCTGAGTGAGCAATCCCATCAGGCCGGCAACCAGTAAAAAACAGACACCAGAACGGCGTGGGAGCAATAAGGTCATGGGATTCATGGATTGGCTTTTTATGCTCTTTTGGAAATCATGCCGGGTAAACGCGCGCGCTTGACGCACGATACCTGACCGGACGCTCTGGCAGATAGCCATAGGCGCAACGGACATGAGATGACACATCCTTGTGTCGGCGCCGAGCAGGCACTCCGTGTATTTCCCCCTGAACTGCAGACCGTCGAAAACCGGCGATCGACGGTCCTGCCAGGTTGGCGTTGACGCTCCCTGCGTCGGGCACATCCCAATGCCCCTGTGCCGCTCAGCGAGATCGAATCTACCGGCTAGGGAGCCTTGCGAGGTAATTCTCAATATTTGTTCAGAATTGGCCGAGGGCTAAACCCAACGTTGTTGTGCTGAGTAAATGTCAGCGCGGCGAAGCGAAATCAGCGTAGCCGTCCTTGGGAAATTCGCAGCAATTCACCACAATTGTTCAGATTCAATCAATCAGCCTAAACTCCCGTGGGAATTTTTTTAAACTTTGCACTTACGAGATGAAGGAAACACTCGGCATGCGTGTCGCAATACTGGATGACGAACCCGCTGAACTCCGCCGTGTAGAACAGACACTGCGGCAGATCCCCGTAACGGGAGAGCAGGCGTGGACGTTGCACAGCTTCGAGCGGGGAGAGGACTTGCTACGACAACTTCGACGGGAAACCTTCGACTTGCTGATCCTCGACTGGCAACTGCCCGATATCAGCGGCCTGTCGTTGTTGCGCTGGACCCGTGAACACATGGACGCACCACCGGCCGCGATCATGCTCACCAGTCGCGATACCGAAAGCGATATCGTCCAGGCCTTAAACGCCGGAGCCGACGATTACGTGAGCAAACCGTTTCGCCCCAACGAGCTGATGGCTCGGGTCAGCGCGGTACTTCGTCGGCATGGACTGCAACGCACGGCAGCCACCGAAATACTGACATTCAATGACCTAGAATTCGACGATGCCGAATTAACCGTCACCCGCGCCTCCACCCCTATCAGCCTGACCGAACGGGAATACCGTCTTGCCCGCTGCCTGTTCGCCAATCTGGGCCGACCTTTGTCCCGTGAATATTTGTATGAACGCTTTTGGACCCATGAAGAAATAGTGTCCTCTCGCCCGTTAGATACTCATATTTATCGCCTGCGCAACAAGCTGGGCCTGACGGCTGATCGCGGTTGGCAACTGCTGACGATTTACGGGTATGGGTATCGGCTGGAGAGTGTAGCGACTGCTAGCGAATGACGACGTTTCGACGATCAATAGAAAAGGCCAACGCTGAGCGTTGGCCTTTTTTGTTTTAGCGGTTCTGCCGGTGTAGGTTCACAAAATAGATGATTCTGGAGGCCCAGCAAACGCTGGGAGAAAATCATTTTTTCTGTGAGTGTGAAGCGCGAAAATCACAGAAAAGATGAGAAAAGCCTACTGGACTCACAAAATAGATGCTCTCTCGGTCCGACAGGATTGTCGTGTTGATGCTGACCCCGGATTGACCCAATTGCCGACGCAAGACTGCCCCATCTCCAAAACTGCAACAATCGAGCACAGACAATGATTCACGAGGAGTCAGACTGGGTCAGTGAAATCTCGGCAACTGGGTCAACTCGGCATCGGCGCCAACAATCCAAGGCTTTTACCGTTGCAGATCCATTGGGCACCAGATCGCGCTGGGCCAACATCCAGTCATGTAGCGTTTTGATTATCGGCGCTGCCTTTTCCTGGCGTATTCGCCACGTGCAGATCGAAAAACTTGCGGCGGGCGTGAGCCATGCAGCCGATTTCGGTCATGCCTTTCTCGAACCCGGCTTTGTAGCCAGCAAAGTCGTCGCACACCAACTTGCCGTTCCAGGAGCCGAGGAAGTTACGCGCATGCTCGCCAGCCCGGCGCGGCCAAAGATTTTCTCCTGCCGGTACAGCGGCAAGTGGTCAGCGAACTTCGCCACCTGTAGGCGCTGATGTGGAATTTCCCCACCTGCTGGGGCAAGACTGCCCCAACTTAAATAAGTAAATACCCAGCACAGAGGGCCATAGCCTTGAAGGCTACCTAGGTCAACGATTTCTCGGCAGCTGGGTCAACTCCTCATCAGCGCCAATAGATCAGGTTCCCTCAGAGCGCAAATCGTATCCGGGATTCACGGCGTTGTGCCGGAGGTAACGCTTCTCCCCGTCTCACGGCGGCCAGTAGCTGATCGACCCCGATATGCACGGCATCGGCTTGCACGTTGGACGGCTTGAAATTCGCTACATTATCGAGACCTTGCCGGTGCGCCTGAATGATCTTCACGTCCTGACGAATAACGATACGGGTGTACAGATGAATGAACGGACGCAACAGGCGTAGTACCCAGCGGGGTAACCGGAAGCGGTAGGCGATGTAGGTATAGACGCGCGACTGTCGTGAATCCATGGGTGTGATCTGGCTGATGATGAAGAACGCCGAACTGTCGCCCCAGCGGTAGTCACAGCGCGTGACGTTGGGCGCGAAAAAACGATCCGTGTGCACCAATGGCTCGCCGTCGGGATTACTGAGCCAGTTCAGGAAACCGATCTTGTCGCCGTCATCGTGATAGGTCACTTCAATGCTCTGCGCTTTACACGCGAGCGTGGCCTCCATTGTTCGCCCAGTGCTGGATCTGAAGATGCCTTCGTGCACAAACACAGTGTGCGGTACGTCCATGAAGTTCTGCACGAGGCTGCCGACATCGGCCTCGAACGTGTTGATCATGAAATAGGACTGCCAGGGTTTTTCGCCGTAGACCGGTAGCTTGAACACAGGTTTTTTCTGCGGGTTGCCCCTGCCGGTGTAGACCCAGACCAGTCCGTCCTGTTCTTGCACCGCAAAGTGACGCTGGCGGTATCGATACGCGGGCGAAGTCGAGGAACACGGCAGATCGCCGACGCTGGGGATATGCATCACTTGCCCCTGAGCGTCGTAGCGCCAGCCGTGGTAAGGGCACACCAGGCAATCGTCGGCAATCTTGCCCGCCGATAAGCGCGTTCCGCGGTGCACGCACTGGTCGAGCAACGCTGCTGCCCGGCCGTCACGCTGGCGAAAAAGCACCAGGTTCAGGCCCAGAATCTTCGCCCGGTAAGGTTTGTTTTTGCGCAGTTCTTTCTGTGCGCACGCCACATACCATTGTTCGAGGGTGCCATCGTCCGGCGTCTCAAGAAGATTGTTCAAAGGTGCCGACATGAGCTTTCCGTAAGAGCGAGAAGGGCTTCGGCTGTCTCCAGCCGATTGATAAGTGAACGCGGCTTGAAGTCGCCCGCACGGATGCCGCTCAACTCCGCCGCCTGCTGCAATACATGCGCGAGCTGATCAGCACCGCCGTCGAGCAGGCGCACCTGCACAGGTCCCAGTTGCCCGAGTCGGCGTGCCTGGCAGTAATGAAAGGCGTCGGACAGTGCCGCCTCGATCGTCAGCACCAAGGCACTGGCATCAAGGTGGCGGGATGTCGCAACCAGCGCCGTGTAATGCGGTGGCGACGCGTAGGCATTGGGGATCAGGCAGACGGCGCCTTTTGTGGCCAGGCATCGGTCGAACAGGTTCTGCACGATTTGCTCATCGAGTTTTTCTCCGACCAGATCACTGGTTCCCGTGGCACGTCCCACGAACTCGACCCGTGGCGTGGCCCCCGACATGCCGACGACGCGGACCCGATCGCCCAATGCATAGCGGTACAAGCCGCCACCGGTGGTCAGCAGGACCTGCGCCGTTTCCCCCAGGCGTAACGAATGAGCATGGCGCAGGGCGCCGTCTTCGCAGAGAAATTCCAGATAATGGCTGCCGATCGCCAACGGGCATCCAGGCCCGTCGCCGAATGGAATGCTCACGACGCCTTCGGTGGCAAAAAGACTTTTCGGGAGCCACTGCGTTTGCGGAAAACGCACGGCCAGTTGCGTGAAGTAGTGGCGGCTGGGGCCCTCCATCCAGCAACTGACGGCGGCCAGTCGTGGCCATAATTCGGTGCATACTCCTTGGGATCTCGCTCGGCGCAATGCTGACTGGCGCGACGCGGGAAGCGCGGCCTCCAGCCATGCAAACGTCTGCGCATGTTCGGGCGTTTCGCCGTCGAACAGTGGCTGCAACAGGCTGGTCAGGAAGGTCGGGCTCCACACACTGATAAAGCTCAGATCGGCATCGGCCAGCAAAGCGAGGAGGGTCTGTCGGCGCCATTGCGACAACGCACCGCTGAACTCGGGAATCAACAAAGTCCCTGCCAGACCGGCCAGATGACTGCCGTGCAAATACTCCAGATCACTGGCCGACCCGATGCAAATGCCATTGGGTCCCGCCACTGGCATTTGCAAGGGCGGCGACATCGACCAGTAGCTTGATCCGTGGCTGATTCCGGGCACCTGACGATGCATGTCGGCGAGCCACACGGTCAGCGCGCTGTGCATTTCTGCGAGGAAGGCGCGCGTATAGGGAATCGCTTTATGCAGCGCGCTGTTTCCGCTCGTACGCTCGAAGAACAGCGGCGGGGAGGAGGTCAGAATCGCTTCGGATTCATTTTGCGCGCGCTCGATCCAGGGCTGCAGTTGCATGTAAGTGTGGATCGGGACGTTGTCGCGAAACTGCGTCGAGTCACGCAGCCGAGCAAAGTGGTGGGCGCGGCCGAATGCGCAATCACGATTGGCTTCGAGCAGTCGCTGCAATGCCCGCTCTTGCGTCGATTGCGGTTGCTCAAGTTGCGCGTGCCATTGATCGAGCGTGGGCTTGGCGCGTTCCAGAAAGGTCTGCCATAGCGCGCGCTTGACATCCATGTGGGCGCTCATCAGAAGTAAGTCTTATCCAGTTGCGTCAAGTCATCGGGTAACCGCTGGGGCGGCAGAAAAACCTGCAGCCAGCCATACCAGAGCGGCCGCGTTTCTTTCAGGTTGGAGGCTTCATGCATCTGCTGCCAATGCATGGCCGAGTGGCGATGATGGGTCAGGTTGTAGTTGAAGTTCAAAAACGCCCAGCGCACCAGACGCGGGGTCCGCATGTTATAGGCGCCCTCGACGACATCCAGCGGCGTGCGCATGTGGTACACCCACTGCAGCGACGACCAGGAAAATGCAAAAGCGAGGTAGGCGATGAGCACAACATGCCACGTCCATCCCAGCAAGAGTCCGATCGATAACCACGCGGCGACGCCGGCAATGACTTCCAGGCGGATGCGTTTGAAGTCGGCGCTGGAGAAATCCTTGAAGGCCGCGGCATAAGTGTTGACCTCTGCGGTTTGCGACCACTTGTCCGTGATGCGGGCCGGCAGCACCGGCAATAAAAGGCTGCCGACAAACGCCGCCAGCCAGATACCGCCGAGCACCGCAAAATAGTACTCGATACGCTTGCGCCACAGCGACTCATCCGCGACCGCGAAGTCGGCTAGCTCTGCGCGTGTGCGATTGCGCACATGATGCCCCAGATGGTTGATATGGATCAGCGTGGCCGAGGCGCCAAAAAGGGTAGAAGCCCACCACATGACGAAGTAGTTGAGTGATTTGCGACTGTGCGCCAAGCCATGAAAGGACTCGTGCATCATCGAGAAGACACCTTGCATGACCAGGCAGAACGGAACGAGCACCAGCCATTTGAGCCAACCTGCTTCTGTGTGGGAAAGCCACGTCAGGGTCGTGCCCCAAAACAGCGTCTGCAGCGCCAGAACACACAGATTGCCCACGTCGAAACGACGCGTTTGCGAAATGTCACTGGAACTGCGCATATGGGCTCCTTGAGAAAGGTCGAGTCAAAAAAGTATACCGCCCTGACCACTTCGCCAACGATCAAATGCTGAGGCGTCGGGGCAACGAGGAACCGCAGAAAACGTTATGTCGTATCTAAAACGCCTTTTAACCAGACGCTCGGCGGCAATATCCGGTGGCGCCCACATCCCCCGGCGCAACCTGCGTTTCGCACTCGATGAGCAGATTCCTCGCTATTGGTATCGTGGCTGGCCGCACGTGACGCGCTTTTTCGATGGCCTGTCGATCATGTTTCCACTCGGCGAAAAACTCTTCATCGACAGTGTCGTGCACTTTCGAAAAGCGATCGAAAATGACCCGGCGCTGGCCGAAGCCGTTGACGCGTTCGTTTATCAGGAAGCGTCGCATATTCGCGAGCATCGTTCGTATAACCAGCTACTCGCGGCACAAGGCGCACCTATCGATGCCCTCGAACAACTGCTCTTGCGCCGTCAGGAGGTGGGCAACAAATTTTCACCGGCGATGCGTCTGGCCATGACGGCCAGCCTGGAGCATTTCACCGCGATTCTCTCCGATCAACTCCTGCGCAATCCCGCGGTCCTCAAAGGTGCCGATGGAAAGATGGCCATGCTATGGCGCTGGCATGCGATCGAAGAAACCGAACACAAGGCCGTCGCCTACGATGTGCTGGGCGTGGTGGTTAGCAATCCGCTCTGGCGATACCTGATGCGATGCGGGGTCATGCTGATCATGACCGGCTACTTTGCAGTCGATGTCATGTACTTCATTTATCGACTTTCCGGTAATGACGGGCAACGCCGCAACGGGCGCGAGTGGCTGCGTTTGCTCGGCTGGTTATTCGTAAGTCCCGGTCCGCTGACCCGTGTGTTTCCGAGATGGCTGGCCTGGTTCATTCCGGGGTTTCATCCCAACCACCTCGACACCCGTGAAGCGCTGGAAGCGGCGCGGCAAACGCTGGACGAAAATGCTGGGCGCACACTATGAAGCGACTTTCGGCGACAACACAAGCCTGGACGCCGAAGGGGTTTGACGACTGGCCACTGCATTTTCCGGCAACCGAATTCGCAGCGCCCGAGGCACGGCTGAACTGGACGGAACAATTTATCGCGTCCTGGCACAAGCCCATGCCCAGCCTTCCCCCAGGCACGTTGGTGGTACTGGTTGCGGGACTGTTTTCCGAATGGTTGCCCGGCTGTTTTCAGGATTGTGCGCGGACGTTGCGGCGCCTCGGCTATCCGGTTCTGCGCATGCCTGTGCGTTCATCTCGGGGCGTCATGACGCAGGGGCGGCATATCAGTAAGGTGCTGATGGCCGAACTCAGGCAAGGGCAACGATTTGTCGTATTGGCGCACAGCAAGGGTGGTCTCGACGCGCTCGCGGCATTGGCACAGAACAAGGCATTGAGCGAGGCATGTGATGGCGTGGCGCTGGTGCAACCGCCGACAGGTCCGTCGACGGTCATGGATGACGTGTTGGCTGGTAGCGCAGGGCAGTCGAGCATCAACTACCCGTTCGATCGCGTTCGCCGCGTGCTGGCGAAAACCCCTTGGGTGGCCGATGGCGCGCGGGATATCAGCAGTCTGCGCGACCCGCGCATTACCCACCTGCTCAAACACCTGCCCGCCGCCGTGCAGTGCGTGCACGTCGTCAGTTGGAGCGCTGCCCCCAGTTCGCGCCTCGATACCCATCATGCCCGCCTCAATGCCCGGCGACCCGGTTGGGCTCATGACGGGCAGTTTTACCTCGATCATCAACGCATCGAGGGTATGCCGCAGATCTGTCTGCCCCGGCTCGATCATGGTCAACCGGTGCTGGGCGGCGGTGGCTTTGACGCCACACGCTTCTGGCTGACGCTATTGGCTGTCGTGCACGGACGCGCTCAGACGAGATAGATTTCAAAGCCCGGGATGCACTCGGCGTCTTGCGCCGTCAACGCTGCGGCACTCCCCACACAGGGTGCCGTGTACAGGTCCATTGGAATGGACACGACGCGATAGCGCGTCATGGCCATCCAGAGCGGGTCATGGTCATACAGACACAATTGCATCAACGCGTACTGACCGCGAACGCGCATCCACGCCGCATCCAGCAGTGCTGCAAAGACCTGCGGGTCGCGCTGTCGTACGTGCAAGTGGGTCAAGTAAACGTCGCGCAATGCCTCGCCGGGCGCGGCAATGGCAGGGCGCCCCAACAGCGGCGCACAGGTATTGAACGCGAGGCGAAGGGCCTGGTGCGCCAAGGGCATTGTTTCAAGCACCACCCGTTTGATCCGCCCGGCATCCCAAGGCGCGACACAGCCCAGCAGATTGTCTTGGGCGTCCAGTGCCAGCAGAAATGACGAGAGGCCGAAGTCCGGCCAGGTGTCCAGGCGCCGTGCAAACTGCGCTTCACTGAAAACGCTGCCGAAGGGCTGACCTGCCGATTCGCGGTCGAGAAATGCGCGCAGCGCATCAGCGTGGCACGGCTGCGCTTGTACGATACGCACGTTGTCCAGCGTTCGCGGAGTGCTTCGCCACCCACGCTGGGCATACACGGCTACGTTGCTGTAGCCCCGCCAGTGCGCAAGCTTGAGCAGATTGGCGCGCCGTCCGCCCAGCAGCGACTGCGTGGCGAGACGGTTGTCGCGGATGACACAGCAATAGGCGTGCTGGACACCCGTTTCATCGGCCAGTGCTTCGAGCCGGACTTTGACCTCGGCCATCCACGACACCGACAGACGCCTATCAGGCACCAGCCGCAGATCCCCCAGATAGGCCACGGGCTGAATGTCACCCTGAAGATAACCCTCGCGCACCACCAGGCTGGCAATGCCCTTCAGATCACCGACCTCGTTCTCGGCGAGCCAGGTGCGATGGTCCAAGGCATGACAATGGTGCAGCGCAAAATAGTCAGGTCCTCGATCAAAACGCATTGGCAAGCCGCCCTGCATGGCCCGCAGTGCCTGAAAGTCGAGCAGTTGCCGATTGTCTGCAGCGCTGGCTCGGCGGATCAGCATGGTTGCGCCGCGGCAAACAGACGCAGCGCCATCGGCCGCAGGTTGTCAGGGTGCAATTCACACAGACAGACCAGCTCATCGCCCGACGCGTAATGAGGATTCATCTGCAGAAAATAGGCGACGTTTTCCAGGCGCAGGTGAGGGGCAGGGACTTGTGCCAGTTCCGTCGTCAACCGACCTTGAGGCACGTTGAAAGACAGCACGCCCGTTGCCGGATCATAGGCCTCGCCGAAACGTTCCACTGCAAGATAATCCGCCAACGCCTGCACCGCAGGATCCGTCACCACGCCGGCGCGGGGGGCGTAATTCAACGCCATGGCGCCCAGATAACGGTAGGTGCGGTGACCCTTGCAGATCAGAAACCAGTACAGAGGCACGTCCGGCTGCTCCTGCCAGATCTCACCGGCCAAGCGCATCCACGCGAATGCCAGTTGCTGGCTGCCCCAGTGTTCGCGGTCAATGATGGTGTCGCCGGAAAAAATCACCCTGATCGGTTGGCCTGACCAGGTGCGCTCATACCGTTTGAGGGTGGTGAAACCGACGATGGTCTCATCTGCGCAACGCAATACGATGCAGTGCGTCTTGTCCTGGAAATCCTGATCGAATCGCGGACGGGAGGTATCGCAGTAGGATGCGGAATAAATCTCGAACATCCGATCGATTTCATGTGGATGCAGATCGCGGCATTCAACGGACGTAGCGCTCAAACGCATGGAGATCCTCGGCATCGCAAGCAAGACGTTTGGAGTTTGGCGAGTTGAAAGGGTCAATGCAACGTAGACTTCCTTTCGTCGCTGCCATTTTCTGACGGTGCAAACCTTGAATAACCGAGCAGAAATCGCCGTTCATGGCGGTATGGAAAATTGAGTTTGTTCTGACCCATCAGGCGCCTTATTCATGTCATCCACGTTTGTCAGTCACCACCTTGATACCTCGATCGTGACGCGGCCCTTCAGTTGGCTGGTGATCTACACAGTTGTGACAGGCGCGCTGTACTTTCTCGTCACGCACTTCCCGATGGGCGCGGTCCGGGTGATTCAACCGACGGGGTTTGATGCGCACATTGCTCGACTGCCTTACACCTTGCCGCTGTACCTGAGCTATTTACTAATCATGCCGGCGCTGGTGCTGCTGGGGCGACGCCGCGAATGGCTGTTGCCGGCCTTTTTTGCGGCGGCCGTGGCTTCCGGAACCTGCCTGCTGAGCCACTTGTTCTGGCCGACCATGATCGAGCGTGCGGACAGCACGTCGCAGTGGCTCAATTGGTTTTACCGGATCGACTCACCGTTGGCCGCCTCGCCCAGCGGGCATGTCGCATTGCCGGTGGCCATCAGCGTTGTCCTCGGTTATCTGCGCGTTCGTGCGGCATGGATCTTCAGTTCGTGGAGCGTGGTGCTGGGGATTACCGTGTTGACGACTGGTCAGCACGTGTTGCTCGACGTGGTGTATGGCGCTGCGATTGGCGGGGTAGCGGGCCTGATCACCGTCATGTTGAAGCGGCTGAAGGTGGATCTGCGCACCATGGCAGCGATCCTGCTGGAATGGCTGTGCATCGTCGTGACGTTGCGCATCGCACTGTACGTGGGGGACTGGCGACTGTATGGCGTGGCCTTCGTGGTGATTGCCGCGCGCCAACATGCGCTGTTCATTCTGTACCACGACGCGACGCACTATCACTTGACTCGTCATCGCACGCTCAACGACTTTCTGATCAACCTGGCGATCGGGGTGCCAGGAATGGTCCCGGTGGAATTCTATCGGCCCCTGCACCTCGAACATCATCAACAGACCGGAACCGCGAACGACCCGGAGCGGCGTTTTCTGTATCACCGGCAGCCTTGGGATTTCCGCCCGCTGAGCGGGAAGTTGTTGCTGCGGCAATTGCTCGGGGATCTTTTCTTGATCAACACGCTGCGCAACTTGCGCGCCTATAAGGCGGCGGGCGGAGCATCACCGAAGATGACCCGGCCGGCATTGGCTGCCGGTGTGATCTGGCTGGTCCTTTTATCTTTCATTGCTTGGAAAACATCCGTCCAGACGCTCTTGCTGATGGTGTTTTTCTGGTTTGTGCCACTGGCCACGCTGGGCACCCTGCTGCAGAAAATCCGCAGCATTGCCGAGCACAGTGGCGGACCTGACGTCACCCCCGGTTGGCGGGAATGGACATATGCCTGGAAAGTCGGGTGCGCAGGGCGGTTTTTCATTTGGCCTTATCACATCAATCTGCACCTGCATCATCACCGCAGTGCCAACCATCCCTGGCATGTTCTCCCGCGTCTGGTGACGGCGGATGACGCGTTGCTGGACTCACGGGCGCTGCCCTCGCTGCTCTGGTCAGGGATGAAGAAGAACCGTTGATCCAGCCTGCTTCCCGGGCAGCACCGCTGGAGCAAAGAACGCCCCACGTTTTTAACTTGCAGCTTCACCCTTGGGATTGCTGGCAATCAGGCTGGCGCCGCATGCGGTTTTCATCCCGTGAAGCGCCACCGCGATGCCGCCGACATCCAGCAGGGCGCTGCCCTGCGTAATAGGGAAAACCCCTTTGCACAGCGGGCAAACCACCTTATGGCCAACACCGGACATGGGTTTGCCGTTCAGGTCAGTCTGGTTGAAAGCTTCAAGAACGGTGCCACCGTGACTGGTGGAGTCGCCGAGCCGAATGATGTCCATGTCAGCAGGCCTCTTAGAGATCGTCCATCCAGTTGGTTTTCGGTTTCTGATCAGCGAGGAATTCTTCCAGCGTGTGATCCTGCTCGATGACCGGCATTTTTGGCGCCGAATGCGCTGAAGGCACGGCTGGAGGTTCCTCGGTACTGGCGGTTTGAGGCATCAGGTTGACGCCGAAATGATCATTGCCTGAAGGCTTCTTGCCGGGCGTTGGCGAGGTCACGGCAATGATCGTTGCCTGCTCCGGGCGGCGCATCGGAATGACCACGCTGGTGTCCGCGTTCAGATAACTGGCCATCGTTGCCAGGGTGAGACCGACGAACGGAGACGCCGAGCCAGTGTCGCCCAAGCGCTGGGTCAAATCGTAGCTCTCGCGCGAATCGAGCAGGTCTAGCGGACTGTGCGCGGCGGTGAGCGCCGGCAGCAGTTCAGCCAGAGGTGTGGTGTTCAAGCCACCATCAAAGAACACTCGAGACGGTTTTTGAGGGAGCCCGTCAGTAGCGCTTTTCCAGCCTGCGGCCAGTTTGACGGTCAAGGCTTCGCGCTTGAGGCGTTCTCCGTTGTCTGGCCGTAGCAGCGACACGGTGACTGGTCGATGCAGTTTGGCCAACACTGGCAGCGCGTCCCATTGCTCGAAAGCGCGTTGAGTCCATGGTTGAGGAATGAACTCCGACGGTTGGAACTCCACCGTTGGTTTACGTGCGCCCCAACCGGAGAATTCCGGGTCGATCTTGTTATCGTTCACCTTCGCGAACTGGGCGTAATAACGCAGCCATTCGACGCGCTCGGGACGGCCGACGACCAAGGCGACCATTGAGTCGGTGAGTTCGCCGGGTTGTCGTGGCCCGGTGCCGAGACCGATGGGTTTATTACCTTTCGTGCTCAACGCCAAGGCCATGTTGAAGCCTTCATTGGCGTAGACCAGCAGTGCCGGCAGATCGGGATTGTGCTCGAAGGTCTGGAACAACGTCTCCAGTAAATCTTCGGGGGTATCACTGCAGACAATCCCGTCCTGCACATTACGAATGCGATGCCAGTGCAACCCGGCGGGGCCGCGCAGGTCATTGACCATCACCGACAGGCTTTTCTGGGTTCTTTCAGGCGTAAAGCGCAGATTCGGTGTATCGGGTTTCCAGCCACGAACCACGGTCACGGTCGGAATGGGCCATTTCTCCAGGAAATCGCGCAAGCCCAACTCCAAGGCATCTGCCTCCCTCTTCTCAGAGGCGGCATCCTTGTCATCGGCGGTTACCGGGTACTTCTTCGGGTCCATGGGCAGGATGCTGCCGACGTGCAGGGCTTCGGATTGTTTGGCATTTTGTTCTTGCAGGGCTTGCCAGGCCTGGCCTTGGCGGTAAACGTCAAGGCTCATTCCGATGCTGAGCACATCGAGTGTTTCCAGGCGAGGCGAAGTGGCAGGGGCGCGGTAACGAGTATCAGCAGGCATGGCGGCGGCCTCCTTGGCCGAAGTATAGGAAGCCACGGGCGAAGCCGGGCTGGCAAAGCAACGGCTAGCCGTCAATAAATGTTCAGCCGATTGAGCCAGATGACTGGTCATCAGAAGGCTGGTGAAAGACAGGTACGTAAATAGCTCGCGCATCAAGGGACACCACCAAAACGAATGGGCTCGCCATTCTTTAGTTCAGTCCGGGTCTGCGTGGCCACCAATGCGGGCATTTGATCCTTCACAGCGTCAGGCAGCTTGCCACTCTTTCGATAGATCGCCGTGGCGTCGATCAGCGGTTTGTTTTCATCCTGAAGATAAAGCGCCTCCACATCATCATCCGGTCCGTCACTCTGTAATTCCGCGTCAGCCTGGGCCCTGCCTTTGGCGCGGGTGCTCCCACAATCCAGCCGCCAATCCGCAACACGACACAGATACGCATAAAAGGTCGCATCATCAACGCTCTCACCCGCACCAATCGCCACGTCATAGGCCAGCACTTGTCGGCTGTGTTCAGGGTTGTTGGGAATGGATGAGTGGAAAGACAGAGCTTCCGAGTATTTCTCGCCTTGCAGACGTATACGCGCGTCGTAAGGTGTTTCCCCGCGAGTGATGAGGACCTTGCCGTTACCTTGAGCCCGAGCGACAAACACATGGGCGCATTCCGAGGCTTCCTTGCCCTCGTTGCGGGCCTTTTCGACGCTTTGGATGTCTTGTCCATATTTGAAAGCCAGGGCTTCGTCCAGGGTCTCCTGCTGGGCGTAGCGTGGGTTTTTCGGCTCCCAGCCGCCATTGGCCACGCCGATCGAGGCATCGACAGGGTCCAGTTTGTCCTTCATCTGGTACACCCCGCTTTTGGAGCCTTCTCCCGGGGCTGTGATAACGCCGTCGTTGGCAAAGTTCACGTCGCCCGGCACTGGCAATTGAGGCGCGGTCAAGACCACGCTGGCGCCCTTGTCCAGGCTGCCGACGGGTATTCGGTCCATGAAGCCCAGGCCGGTGTCTTCCCAGGGTTGCTCGCTGTCCTGGCGCAACAGGTAGACGTAGGGAGGAACGTGTTTGCCGACGGGTTCTTTCTCGCCGTTGCGCTTGCGCACGGTAAATACGCGTTGGTGGAAACGTTGTGGAAGGATCTTGCGCGCAGGCTGGCCATCGACCTCTTCGCCGATCCCCTGCCAGCCGATACCCTGGACGTTCTTGAGGCCAACCGTCTGATCCTGAGGCGTGAAATAGAGAAAGGTGCAGCCGCGGTTGTCACGCTCGTTGAAGGTGATCTTTTCTCCGCGGATCGTGGTTTGACACGCGGCCGTGCCCGTCCAGCCAGGCCCGCCAATCGCTCCGTAACCCTGCTTGTTTTTCAGGGCGACGCCCGACAGAGCCGGCACCGGATTAGGGCTGCCCGCGATGAATTGCAAGATGCCGTTGAGCGTAGCGATGCGCGCACCGGTCGTTTGCTGACCGCCCAATTTCTGGACTTTATCCATATTGGGCTGAAACAGGCTGTAGGGTGAGTTGAGCATGACCACGCCATCGGCGGGTTTGGCACCGTCTTCTTTGAGGAATGCATGGGCCAGCAGCGTGAGCAGCGTGCCCTGACTGTGGCCAACCACATTGATCGTATCGTTCGGATGACGTTTGTGAATGATCTTGATCAACATGGCCAGGCGCATGGCAGCCAGCACCATGTAGCGCCGACCCGCGGCTGAAAACAACGGGTGGGTCATGGTGCCGCCGATTTTGTTCAGCGAGATGAAGCCGAGCAGCATGCCGTTGAAACCGTTGCCCCACATATCCGGCAGGTTGGTGGTGGCGTTGGCGAACTGGCCGCCTTCCTTGGTGCCGGCCTTGTCCAGGCGGTTGCCGTCTCGGTCCAGCCACTGACCGTGCGCTTCGGTTTTCTGAATGAACGCCTCTTCCTCGCGAAACCCCCAATAGAACGGCACCACCACGCTGCGTGGCTGGCAGCCGTTGCTGGATGCTCCGGCCTTGCGGCGGAAGTACACGGCATCAGGATTCTTGGCTTCGCTGTCATCATCGGCGGGAGCGGTGTAGCTGGCCGGCAACAGGTATCCCGGGTTGTTCGCGCCGTTGGGGAAGGTACGTGGCATATCGAGGCGTTCGTTCAGCCCCTCGCACAGACCCTGCTCAATACGTGCGTAGCAACCCGCCAGGTCGTTGACGCCGTGCACGAGGATCGTCACACAGGGCTTCGGTGGCGGCGGAATCAGGTGGATGTCGCCACCGCTGGGCATGGTGATCGATTGGCTGGAACAGATTTTTTTCGGCTGGGTAGCATCAGTCATCGCCCATTTCCTCCTTGAAAAATACCCCATTGGTCTCGACGCGTGGGGTCGAGCGCCTGGCCGGGTTGGCGGCTGCTCCCCGACGCAGGTCGACCGGTGTCGTGACGAGCAGACGTAGTGAGTCTCTGACCTTCATTTTGTTCCCCTCAGATGATGACCCTTGCACGCGGCAAGGTCATGACGGATTTGTCCGCTGATGCCTATTGGCGCTGCGCCTCAAATACGAAGGGGTCTCCCTGATTCGGGAAGTGCAACAGGTACTGCGCCACTGGTTTTTTGGCATTGGGTACCCGGTAATCCACTTTCAGCCCGGTCGGATTGTTTTCCAGCTCCGCCCCCAGGTAGGCGTTTTCCGGATAGCTGAACTGATTGCCGGGCGCCTTGCGAATGGCCAGGCAAGAGGAGAAAAGTCGCGGTAACGCATATAGATGCTGGTCGTGTACCAGCAACACCAGGGGGTAGCGACTACCATAGCCACTGCTGACGTAATGCAATTCCAGGCACGTTGAGGCGCCTTGGCGCCAGGCCGTGGCGGTCGCCACGTTTTCCGGATCGATGGGATCACCGACGGGCCATTGCGGCGAGGCGAAGTTGACCGCCTCGCGCAGCGGCCAACGTTGTTTGCCGACCGTCAGAGCCTCTCCGTCAAAGACAATGATGGGTGTGCCTTTGGGCGGGTTGAGCTTCAGGTCGTCGGGCGCGCTCCACTGCGCATCCTCAAAACGTTCAAACGCCGGGCGCATGGCGTTGACCCACAGGCAATGCCTTGGCGATTCCGAGCAGGGCCTGGCCAGCTCGCTGCCGTCTCCGGCGAACAAGTTGTCTCCCAGCGACCGATAGAACGCACGGTAATCGGTGAACTGTACCGGAGCTGCCTGCGCCAGAAAGGGCAGGCCCGCACCGAGAAACAGGCTCAGACAACGGGTGACTTTTCTCATCGATGCCCCTTGGCGCCGGATGCCTTGATGTACTCCGGATTGGTGGTCCAGAAGATCGTTTTGCCGATGGCGGCAGTGGATTGGTATTTGTAGGTATAACGACCCCGCTCGCGGGTATTTACCATTGTGTTGGTCTTTTTGTTGAACTGCGTCCAATAGGTGATTTTCTCCGGCTTCGAGACTTGCGCAACACCGAAGATGTTGTGCGAAGGAGAACCGTAGTGGAACCCGGATGAGTGTCGGGGGTTGGTCGAATCCTTGATATCGATGCCATCCCACCAGTAAGCACCATTGGAGGGGTCATTGCCGCGCTGGGCAAGCGCGTCCCGTGCACTCTCTACCGCCGAGCGCATGTTCGGATCGGCATTGATGGCCGCTTCCGAAGCCGCCATCAATTGGTTGTAACGGACATTGTTGCCCTTCGTGGCGACGACGTAGCCGGCGCCGGCCTCCTTGAGCAGGCTGTCGACGTCGGCAAGCTCCCACGCGCGCATGCGGTTGGTCACCGTAAAGCAAATAGCGCGGACTTCCTGCGGGTTGTTGTCCGTCGAGGCTTCACCGTATCCGATGGCCGCGAGCTTGCGCACCTGCGCTGTCAGGACTTCAGGCATTTTGTTTCTCCTTCACCGGCCACGATTCCAGTTCCAGCTCCATGTCGGAAGGGAATTCCGGCGTGCGCTCACCGGAACCCTCGGCCACGACTTCCCCGGCGGACATCACCTTGAAGTGGTGCGGCGCGGGTCCACCTTTGTCATCCTTGAATTCAAAGAACTGCACAATTTCCTCCGCCTCATCATCGGCACTGGCAACACTGGCAGCAGCCCCCGCACCGCCTGCCGCTGCACCCGCGGCTGCGGGGGAGGGCGGCTTTAGCATGGCCACGTTGGCAATGCTCATCACATCTTTCTGCAACAACTGCGTGGCGCCCTGAGCATCGGTCACTCCTTCGACCACTTCGCCATTGGACAGGGTGATTTTGTACGGCATGTTGGGCATCGCCGACGTCCCGTCAATCTGCTTGAGCATAAAGCGTCGCTGGGTAGCGCCGACTTTGAATTTGGGCAGTTCCGCTTCCAGGCTAGTGGCGCCGAGCAGGCTGTGTTTGGCCGCTTTGACGATCAGGTTGCCGGGCATGCCCAGTTCGATATTGCCGCCCTTGATGGTGATGTAGGCCCCGCCACACATCAGAGTGATGTGCTCTTTGGCCGACACCAGCACATGCTGGTTGCTCGCGCTGACTTCCACACTCTGATCCGCTTCCAGGCGAATGTTGTTCTTCTGCGCCTGCAACAGCATCGGGCCCTGATGGGTGATCTGGCGCATTTCGCCGCTGTGGGCAAACATCCCCAGGTCGGTCCCGGCATTGAGCACAAACTTTTGCCCCGAGGTCTGTTGCTGATTCTGCTGGGCAATGGTGTCGATGTGCTCACCCGCCGCCACCGTGATGCTCTTGGGCGACGCCGCGGCAATACCGGCTTCACCGCTCACGGCAATCGCCGGATTGCCACCATTGCCCTTGCCCGATTCGTCGTTCGCGCCGTTGCCCAGGTCGCGAACCGCATCGCTGAGCGTCTTCTGCGGCGCCTTGTCATGGCCTACACCCTGGTTGTCCTGGGCGTAATCGCCCAAGTCCTTGGCTAGCTTCAACGCCGCTTCCAGTACCTGTACGACAGAGGCGCGATTGAGGTGACCGCCGCTGGCGTTCATTTGCTCCTCGGTACTCAGCAGCAGGCCTTTGGCTGCTCGCAACGCGCCGTGTTCATCGGTGCGCAACTCAAAACCTTCGCCACGCGGTTCACCGCCGCTCGGCCGTGGATGCGTCAGGTAACCCAGATGCAATGCGGTGCTGCCGTGATCACTCATCAACGCGGCACTGATCTGCTTGGTGGTGTCATCAATGCGCAGTTCGTTGGCCCGAGTGCCCTTGTATTCCTTGCTTTTGATGGTGCTGAGAATTTTGTGATTGGGCAGTTGGTAAGGCGGCATGTTCGTCGCCCGGTACGTGCGGCCTGTGATGATCGGCTGATCGCAATCGCCGTCGAGGTAATCGACGATGACCTCCTGGCCAATCCGCGGAATCGCCATATGGCCCCAGTTCGCGCCCGCCCAGTTCTGCGCCACGCGCACCCAGCAGGAACTGAATTCGTTGTTTTTTCCTTCTCTGTCCCATGGGAACTGGACTTTTACCCGGCCAAATTCATCCGTGTAAATCTCTTCCCCGTCTGGCCCGGTCACCGTCGCAATCTGCGGCCCGTCAACAATCGGTTTGGGCTGCGGCGGGGTGCGCCATTCGGTTTCTTCGGAAACGATCTCGGCGACAAAGTCATAGCTCACGCCGACATCGGCACCGGCGGATTCTTCCTCCTGACTGGCGTGCTGGATGCCCTTATGAGTAATCCTCAGCGATCGCCACCAACGATTGAAATCTTCCCGGGGATGGCCGGTGAGCTGGAAAGAGAAACCCGGGATCAGACGCGGATCGTCGCCTTCGACAACGGCGATTCGCGCGTCGCCACGGCGCCCCAGCAAGCGATTCTGGGTGAAGGGTTTACCGGCAGCAGCGGCCTTGTAGCGACCCGGATAATCGTAGCGTTCATAGTTCGGAGTCTGATGTTGCAAGTCATCGCCGGCGAAGTTCTGCTGCTGGTCGAAAGTAGGGCGTTTGAAGGTGTAATCGCGTTGCGTCTGCTTGGCCGTGCGGACGTTTTCGGTGTAACTGAACGCATAGAGCACGGGCTGCGTGGCATCCGCTGCTGGTTCAGTGGTGTACAGCACCGGAGCACCTTGAATACGCTCCTGTACATAGAGTTTGTCACCCTGGATCAGCGTGTGAGTGCTTTCGTTGCATTTGAAGAAATAGAACAAGCCTTCTTCACTGGACAGCCGATCGAACAGGTAGAGGTCCGTGTCGCCGACCTGCGTACAGTATTCGCGCGGCAAATGTTCGCTGTTGATGTGTTGCTGATAGTCGAGTATGCCGTGCTCGCTCAACACTGACTTGATGATGTCCGGCACGTTTTTCTGCTGAAAAATACGCCAGTTGGAACTCAAGGCCAGTCGGGCGAGTTGCGGTTCAACCACCGCGCGATAACGTGTCCGGCGGAAGCCGGTTTTACATTGAGTGAAACTGGACACCAGCCCGTGGACATGACGCACAGCCTTGCCGCCTTGCCAGATCGTGAGTAATGAGGGCTGATCGAGCACCTTGCCGAAATCAATGTTCGGGTTGTGGCTGGCCAACTCGATCGTGAGTCGAAAAGGCTCACAGATGGCCTCCTCCAGCGTGAACTCTACGACCTCGAACTCCATCTGCCCTGACAACACGGAAAACGTGAACTTCAAATCCCTTTGACGCATTTAACTGTTCCTTGGTCAGGTGAGAAAGAGAGTCCGCACATCAACTCTGCAAGGCATAAATCGCATCGGCCAGCAGAGCTGGCCGATGTTTGTAACGGTCAGCCGAGATTAAACGACTGGAGCACGCCAGTCATCGGAACCCGAAGTACCGGATACTTCGTGGGTCCAGGTGATTTTGCGGTAGGTGAACTGCACTTCTTCCAGGTGGGTGAAGTGCGAGTTGCCTGGATCCTGGCAGTTGTGCATCTTGTTGTTGATGGCGACGATGATCGCGTCTTCCAGCTTGGTGGTGTAGTAGTGCTCTTGAGTACCTTGAGCAGAAGTACGGTACCACTGGATAACGATTTCGCTCATGCGCTCGCCGGAGGTCAGAGCAGCTTGCAGCAGAGGCGAAGCCTTGTCGTAGACCTTGGTGATCACAACTGGCTTGTGAACGCGCTGACCGGTTGGCTGACCGGATTGCGGGTCACGCGGGATGATCACGTCGTGGCTGAACGCCTGAACCATAACCTGGTCTTCGTGGCCTTCCTGGTAGGTGTTGCCCACGGAGTCGGCGGTGAAGGCGCCGGCAGTGATCAGGCCTTGTTTTTCGCCGGTAACCGACATGTACGCTGGTGTTGCCATGGGATGCTCTCCTTGCGGATAAATTTAGGGTGCCCCGGAGGCGAAATCGCCCGGTGGGTGCCTGCCTGTTATCAAGGAACGTGCCATAGAAAATAAAACACATGTAAATCAGTGGTTTATATTGATCTTGAGTGTTTGAGAGCACCGAACTCGATGAATTCCTTTGAAAAGTGCGCAACTTCTTGCGCAGTACTGCGCAAGAAGTTGCGCACTTGGCTACAGGCTGCGCTCTGTAAGGCATCTGGAGGTTTTAGGAGTCATTATTTACGGGGGTACTGCGCAACTTCTTGCGCACAGTAGCAAAACGCCACTTTTTCGACTCGCAAGGAATCATGTTGCCGCTGACCGAAAACTGACCCGGCAAATCGTTACGTGCCTTTGTACTGCTGACGTTTGCACTTGGTGAGGTTTCTCAATTTGACTGGAGCGAAGAAGGTCTGCTGATCGGCGGCCTGTTCCGACGCATTCAGGTCTCCCACATGAAGCTGTGCGCCAGTCGCGCGTTCTGGTTGGTTGCGTATCCCAGCCATGGCCACGAGATGCTGTTCGATGCCCATACGCGCTCGTTCGGTGCGTTAGGTGGGGTGCCACGTCGCGGCATCTACGACAACATGAAAACGGCTGTCGACAAGGTTAACAAGGGCAAAGGCCGCACGGTCAATGCCCGGCTTTCCGTGATGCGCGCGCACTACCTGTTCGATCCGGACTTCTGCAATGTCGCCTCGGGCTGGGAAAAAGGTATCGTTGAAAAGAACGTGCAAGACAGCAGACGACGCATCTGGCTCGACGCTCAAGACTGCATGTTTCACACCTTCGAAGAATTGAATGCCTGGCTCGGCCAACGCTGTCGTGCACTTTGGAGCGAGCTGGTGCATCCGCAGTACAACGGGCTGACGGTGGCAGAATGTGGTGTTCATCGGCGGGCCCGGAACCGGCAAAACACATTTGGCCAGCGCCCTGGCCGTGTCCGGAATCACGACCCATAACAAACGCGTGCGCTTCTTTTCCACAGTGGATCTGGTCAATCTGCTGGAGCGTGAAAAGCACGACCGCAAGAGTGGCCGAATCTCTCAAGGGCTGCTTCGGACAGGCCTGGTGATACTCGATGAACTGGGGTATTTGTCCTTCAGCCAGAGCGGCGGCGCGCTGTTATTTCACCTGCTGTCCAAGCTGTACGAGCACACCAGCATTGTGATCACGACCAACCTCAGCTTCTCGGAATGGTCGAGTGTGTTCGGCGACGCCAAGATGACCACAGCGTTGCTGGATCGGTTGACACACCATTGCCACATCGTCGAAACGGGCAACGAGTCCTACCGCCTGCAACACAGCACGCTGGCCGCGCAAACAAAGATCAAATCACGTGAACGAAAGCGCAAGGACGAAGATGGTATCGAGGACGATGAACCGTTTTGATCTGCACCATAAACACCCTGCCGCATGCCTTTATGCGGTGGGGCTTGATGACCGTTCAACCGGGACACTGCTGCTAAGCTTATTCACAATTGCTGGGACAAAAAACAGCAATCCGCCCCGGGTCAATTGTCAATCGGCAGGGTGGGTCAGTTTTCAATCAGCGCCAACAAGCAGCAGGGCAGAAATCGAATTTTCGCGACAATAAAAAAGGCCAATTCAGTGAATTGGCCTTTTTGTATCTGAGTCCGTCGATCATCTATTTGTGAAAATGATCAACTAAAATGTGAACCTACAGCCGGATCAGAAGTCCAGGTTGGACACCGCCAGGGCGTTGCTTTCGATGAAGTCACGCCGAGGTTCGACCGCATCACCCATCAGGGTGTTGAAGATCTGGTCTGCGCCAATGGCGTCTTCAATGGTCACTTTGAGCATGCGGCGCGAACCTGGGTCCATGGTGGTTTCCCACAGCTGATCCGGGTTCATCTCACCCAGACCTTTGTATCGCTGGATGGTATGACGCTTGGTGCTTTCGGCCATCAACCATTCAAGGGCTTCCTTGAACTCGGTGACGGCTTTCTTGCGCTCGCCGCGTTGAATATAAGCGCCATCGTCCAGCAAGGTGCTCAGTTGAGCGCCCAGGGAGACGACTGTCTTGTAATCGTTGCTGCCGAAGAAGTCGCGGTTGAAGGTGACGTAGTTCGACAGGCCGTGGGAGATCAGTTCGACCTCTGGCAGCCAGACGTTACGCTCACGGTCTTCACGCAGGCTGGCTTTGTAAACCAGACCGGACTTCTCGACGGTACGCAGGCGAACTTCGTACTGAGCCAGCCAATTCTGCATCGCTGCGTGATCGGACAGTTGCTCCATGCTGACGGCCGGCAGGTAGATGAAGTGCTCGGTCAGTTCCTGTGGGTACAGGCGCGACAGGCGCTTGAGAGTCTTCATCACCAGACGGAAGTCATTCACCAGACGCTCGAGGGCCTCACCGGAGATACCCGGGGCTTCCTCGTTCAAGTGCAAGCTCGCATCTTCCAGGGCCGACTGCGTCATGTACTCTTCCATGGCGTCGTCGTCTTTGATGTATTGCTCTTGCTTGCCTTTCTTGACCTTGTACAGCGGTGGCTGAGCGATGTAGATGTAGCCACGCTCGATCAGCTCCGGCAACTGACGGAAGAAGAAGGTCAGCAGCAGGGTGCGGATGTGCGAACCGTCGACGTCAGCATCGGTCATGATGATGATGTTGTGGTAACGCAGTTTCTCGATGTTGTACTCGTCGCGACCGATGCCGCAGCCTAGCGCGGTGATCAAGGTGCCCACTTCTTGCGAAGAGATCATCTTGTCGAAGCGCGCCTTCTCGACGTTCAGGATCTTGCCCTTCAGCGGCAGGATGGCCTGGGTCTTGCGGTTACGTCCCTGCTTGGCGGAGCCGCCAGCAGAGTCACCTTCCACGAGGTACAGTTCGGAGAGTGCAGGGTCTTTTTCCTGGCAGTCAGCCAGTTTGCCCGGCAGGCCGGCGATGTCCAGCGCACCTTTGCGGCGGGTCATCTCACGAGCCTTACGTGCTGCTTCACGGGCACGCGCGGCATCGATCATCTTGCCGACGACCAATTTGGCTTCGTTTGGGTTTTCCAGCAGGAAGTCGGAGAAGTACTTGCCCATTTCCTGTTCGACCGCGGTCTTCACTTCGGAAGACACCAGCTTGTCTTTGGTCTGGGAGCTGAACTTCGGATCCGGCACCTTCACCGAAATAATCGCCGTCAGACCTTCGCGAGCATCGTCACCGGTGGTGGCGACTTTGTGCTTCTTCGCCAGACCTTCAGCTTCGATGTAGGTGTTCAGGTTACGCGTCAGTGCCGAACGGAAACCCACCAGGTGAGTGCCGCCGTCGCGCTGTGGAATGTTGTTGGTGAAGCACAACAGGTTCTCGTTGAAGCTGTCGTTCCACTGCAAGGCGATTTCCACGCCGATGCCGTCTTCACGCTGGATGTTGAAATGGAACACCTGGTTGACCGCAGTCTTGTTGGTATTCAGGTATTCAACGAACGCACGCAGACCACCTTCGTACTTGAACAACTCTTCCTTGCCGCTGCGCTCGTCCTTGAGGACGATGCCGACACCAGAGTTGAGGAAGGACAGTTCGCGAATCCGCTTGGCCAGGATGTCCCAGCTGAAGTGGATGTTCTTGAAGGTGTCAGCCGAAGGCTTGAAGTGAATCTGGGTACCGGTGGATTCGCTGTCGCCAACGATTTTCATCGGCTCTTGCGGAACACCGTGGACGTAAGTCTGTTCCCAGATCTTGCCGCTACGGCGAACGGTCAGAATCAGTTCTTCGGACAGGGCGTTCACAACCGAGACACCTACACCGTGCAGACCGCCGGAGACCTTGTAGGAGTTGTCGTCGAACTTACCACCGGCGTGCAGCACGGTCATGATGACCTCGGCCGCCGAGACGCCTTCTTCTTTGTGCACGTCTACCGGGATACCACGACCGTTGTCGCGAACGGTGATGGATTCATCCGGGTGGATGATGATGCTGATGTCGTCGCAGTGGCCGGCCAAAGCTTCGTCGATCGAGTTATCGACCACCTCGAACACCATGTGGTGCAGACCGCTGCCATCGTCGGTGTCACCAATGTACATACCGGGACGTTTGCGTACGGCATCCAGGCCTTTCAGCACTTTAATGCTCGTTGAGTCGTACGTATTTTCTTCGCTCAATGCCTTCACTCCCGATGGTCGTGGGTCTGGGTGATACGGCCCTGTTCCACGTGGAACAGAGCGACTGGCGTTTCCGTCTGCCAGCCTTCCCTCAATAATTCGTGATCTACACAGGTGATAAAGACCTGGCAGCGTAAGTCTTCCAGCAAGCGGCAAAGCGCGCGACGGTGGTGCTCGTCCAGTTCGGACGGCAGGTCATCCACCAGATAAATACACTGACCGCGTCGGGCCTGACTAACCAAGTGCCCCTGGGCAATCCGCAATGCGCAGACCACCAACTTCTGCTGACCACGGGACAAGATGTCCGCGGCGTTATGTGCGCCCAATCTGAGACGCAAATCAGCGCGTTGTGGTCCGGCCTGGGTATGACCCATTTGCTGATCCCGCTGAAGGGACCCGGCGAGCACTGCACTCAACTCCCGGTCTTTGTCCCAACCTCGGTAATAGCTGAGGGTTAAGCCCTCAAGCTCAACCAGTTCGCTCAAGGTCTGTTCAAAGACTGGTTTCAAGGCTTTGATGTAAGCGCGGCGGTATTCATCTATTTCAGCGCTGGCCTGGCACAGTTCCCTGTCCCAAACCGCTTGCGAAACGGCGTCAAGTGTACCATGCCGCAGCCAAGAGTTTCTCTGGCGCAAGGCCTTCTGCAAGCGCTGCCACGTGGACATGAATCGCGGTTCCACGTGGAACACACCCCAATCGAGAAACTGCCGGCGAATCTTCGGTGCGCCTTCCAGCAAGCGGAAGCTGTCCGGGTTGATCAGCTGTAACGGCAGGATCTCCGCCAGTTGCGCCGCGCTACGGGCGTTCTGCCCGTCAATGCGAATCTGGAACTCACCTTGGCGGTCGCGAGATATCCCCAATGCGCTGTGCCCGCCCTCGGCCAGTTCGACCTGGCCAAACACCGTACACGCCAATTGCTCGTACTGAATAACGGGCAACAGACGGCTGCTACGAAACGAACGGGCAAGCCCCAGCAGATGAATGGCTTCCAGAACACTGGTTTTGCCGCTGCCGTTGGCGCCGTAAAGAATATTGATTCGGGGGGAGGGGGAGAAGGTCACCGGGTGCAGATTGCGCACCGCGGTGACCGAGACACGACTTAAGGACATCTAGCTTCTGCTGAGCATGATTACAGACGCATCGGCATGACAACGTAGGCCGAGTCGTCGTTGTCGGACTCCTGCACCAGCGCACTGCTGTTGGAGTCAGACAGGATCAGACGAACCTGCTCGGTGGTCATCACGCCCAATACGTCGAGCAAATAGCTCACGTTGAAGCCGATTTCCAGGGAGCCGCCGTTGTACTCAACGCCCACTTCTTCTTCCGCTTCTTCCTGCTCCGGGTTGTTCGCCTGGATCTTCAGCTGACCATTAGCCAGTTGCAGACGGATGCCGCGGTACTTCTCGTTGGACAGAATAGCGGTACGGCTGAACGCCTCACGCAGGGCCTGGCGATCGCCGAGCACCAGCTTGTCGCCGCCTTTAGGCAGAACACGTTCGTAGTCAGGGAATTTACCGTCGACCAGTTTCGAGGTGAAGGTGAACTCGCCGGTGGTGGCACGGATGTGGTGCTGGCCCAGCACAATGCTGACGTTGCCGTCCGGTTCGGTCAGCAGACGCGCCAGTTCCAGAATACCTTTGCGTGGCACGATCACTTGATGACGATCCGGCTGACCGATATCGGCCTGCATCGAGCACATGGCCAGGCGGTGACCGTCGGTCGCCACGGCGCGAATGATACCTGCCGAGACTTCCAGCAGCATGCCGTTGAGGTAATAACGCACGTCCTGCTGGGCCATGGCGAAGCTGGTGCGTTCGATCAGACGACGCAGTTTGCTTTGCTCAAGGCTGCAGGTCAGCGAACCCGGGCCTTCTTCTACCGTCGGGAAGTCGTTGGCCGGCAGGGTCGACAGGGTGAAGCGGCTACGGCCAGCCTTCACCACGAGTTTCTGCTCGTCGACCTTGATGTCGATCAGCGCATCGTTCGGCAAGCTCTTGCAGATGTCCATCAGCTTGCGCGCAGGCACAGTGATGGAGCCCGGGTCCGCAGGCTCTTCGAGTTGCACACGACCGACCAGCTCGACTTCCAGGTCGGTACCGGTCAGCGACAGTTGCTGGCCTTCGACAACCAGCAGCACGTTGGAGAGTACCGGCAAGGTCTGTCGGCGCTCGACGACGCCTGCGACCAGTTGCAGGGGTTTCAACAGGGCTTCGCGTTGAATGGTGAAATGCATGGTCTAGTCCCTTGCCTTAATAAGCTGCGCTGGTGTTCATCAAGTGGTCAGTGTACGCAGCAGGTTCTTATAGTCCTCGCGGATGTCCGCGTCGGATTCCTTAAGCTCGTTGATCTTGCGGCAGGCGTGCAAAACAGTCGTGTGGTCGCGGCCGCCAAACACATCGCCGATTTCCGGCAGGCTGTGGTTGGTCAATTCCTTGGACAACGCCATGGCGACCTGACGCGGACGTGCTACCGAGCGTGAACGACGCTTGGACAGCAGGTCGGAGATTTTGATCTTGTAATACTCGGCGACGGTGCGCTGAATGTTATCCACAGAGACCAGTTTGTCTTGCAGCGCCAACAAGTCTTTCAAGGATTCGCGGATCAGCTCGATGGTGATGTCGCGGCCCATGAAGTGCGAGTGGGCGATCACGCGTTTGAGCGCGCCTTCCAGCTCGCGGACGTTGGAGCGAATACGCTGGGCGATGAAGAATGCCGCGTCGTGTGGCAGATCGACTTTGGCCTGGTCGGCCTTTTTCATCAGGATCGCTACGCGGGTTTCCAACTCCGGCGGCTCGACGGCAACCGTCAGGCCCCAGCCAAAGCGGGATTTTAGGCGTTCTTCAAGGCCCTCGATTTCTTTCGGATAGCGGTCACTGGTGAGAATGACCTGCTGGCCACCTTCGAGTAGGGCGTTGAAGGTGTGGAAAAACTCTTCCTGGGAACGTTCCTTGCGCGCGAAGAACTGAATGTCATCGATCAGCAACGCATCCACCGAACGGTAGAAGCGCTTGAACTCGTTGATCGCATTCAGCTGCAAGGCCTTGACCATGTCCGCGACGAAACGCTCGGAATGCAGGTACACGACCTTGGCATTCGGATTCTTCTTTAACAGGTGGTTACCCACAGCGTGCATCAAGTGGGTTTTACCCAAGCCGACGCCACCATAAAGGAAGAGCGGGTTGTAACCGTGCTTCGGGTTGTCCGCCACCTGCCAGGCCGCAGCTCGGGCCAGTTGGTTGGACTTGCCTTCGACGAAGTTCTCGAAGGTGAAAGTGCGGTTCAGGTAGCTGGTGTGCTTGAGCGCGCCTTCGACCTGCACCGTGCGTTGTTCGGAACGAACCGGGGCCTGTTGCGAACTGGCGCCGGCCATTGGGTCGAAGCTGTCGCGGGACGGCTCTTCACTGACCTCGGCGACTTTTTGTGTCGAACGCTTGGTCGGTGCCGCCGCCGGAGCAGGGGCTGGAGCGCTGACCGGTGTGGTAGCAGCCTGAGCTTGGGACGCCGCAGCGGCCAACGGAGCATTGGGTGCCGCCCGCGGTGCCGAACTGCGTTTGCTGCCTATTAATAAGGAAAGCGCCGGCGCCATGCCATTGCCATGCTCATCCAGCAGTTCAAGGACGCGGCCCAGGTACTTTTCATTGACCCAGTCGAGAACAAAACGATTCGGTGCGTAGACACGCAGCTCGTCGCCTTCGGCTTCGACCTGTAGTGGACGGATCCAAGTGTTGAATTGTTGGGCAGGCAGCTCATCGCGCAAAAGCTCCACGCACTGCTGCCAAAGTTCCACTGACACGGATATCCCCTAAGTTGAAAGCCGGTGAGGCAAAAACAAGCGGTCATTGTAGCGACCAGACGCCCACTTATCCACATGCAGGTTGCGCACAGGGCATGAATTATCAATGCGTTAACCCTCGAAAAGAAGACCAACGGTATGTGCATAAGCTCTGTGGATAACCGCACATGAGGGCACTGGACAAGTGGGGGCGAAACTCGGTGGATAACCTACCTGTGGATAACTGCCCTTTCCACACACAGCTTATCCGACAGCGCAGCACAGGCTGACCACCGTTTTCCACTGTAGTTGTCATTCTCTGTACATCACGGTTTTTAAGGGCTTAAGGTAGTTATCCACAGATGATCGCTGCCCTAGCTTTTATAAGCTTTACAGAAAAGCTTTAAATAATTCCCTTCTTTATTTCTATATCTAGCGATCGACCTGCGGACGAACAAAACCTCTGGAGATCTATTTATAAGGAAACGCTGGTTGGAAATTGACCTAGAGGCTTGCTTTCTCTAGAATCCCCGGTCTCTTAAAACGGGGGCCATTCCGGCCCGTTGTGGACGAACCAGGTAACACGACAATGAAACGTACTTTCCAACCAAGCACTATCAAACGCGCTCGTACCCACGGTTTCCGTGCTCGCATGGCTACCAAGAACGGTCGTGCCGTCCTGTCGCGTCGTCGCGCCAAAGGTCGTGCGCGTCTGGCAGTTTGATAATCCGGCACTGGAGGTGAGTCAGGACTTCAGTCGGGAAAAGCGTCTGCTTACTCCCCGGCATTTCAAGGCAGTCTTTGACTCCCCTACCGGCAAGGTTCCGGGGAAAAATCTCCTGCTCCTTGCGCGCAACAACGACCTTGATCACCCCCGTCTCGGGCTGGTTATCGGGAAAAAGAGCGTAAAGCTCTCCGTCGAGCGCAATCGCCTCAAACGTCTGATGCGCGAATCGTTTCGCCTGAACCAGGATTCACTGGTCGGTTGGGACATTGTTATCGTCGCGCGCAAAGGTTTGGGTGACGTAGAAAACCCCGAATTGATTCAGCATTTCGGCAAACTCTGGAAACGTCTGGCACGCAGCAAGCCGGTACCAGCAGTCAAAACCGAAACTGTAGGGGTAGACAGTCCCGATGCGTAAACTGGCACTCGTTCCGATCCAGTTTTATCGCTATGCCATTAGTCCCCTGATGGCCAGTCACTGTCGTTTCTACCCCAGTTGTTCCTGCTACGCGTATGAAGCCATAGAAAATCATGGCCTTCTGCGCGGTGGCTGGCTGACCTTTCGTCGTTTAGGTCGCTGTCATCCGTGGAATCCCGGTGGTTATGACCCGGTTCCACCTATCCCTACCTCCCGTTCTTCTTCGATGGCCGAGTAATCATGGATATCAAACGCACGATCCTGATCGTCGCCCTGGCAATCGTGTCCTACGTTATGGTTCTTAAATGGAACCAGGACTATGGCCAGGCTGCCCTGCCGACTCAGAATGTTGCTTCCAGTACTACCGCACCGGGCCTACCGGATACGGCGACTGGCAATAATGCTTCCGCCAGTGACGACATTCCACGTGCCCCAAGCGATACCAGTGCAACTGCACCGGCTGAAACGCCAGTGGCAGCAAGCAAAGACCTCATCCAGATCAAAACGGATGTGCTCAGCCTGGCTATCGATCCACAAGGTGGCGATGTTGCCCAGCTGATGCTGCCGCTGTATCCACGTCGCCAGGACCATCCGGAAATTCCATTCCAGTTGTTCGATAACGGCAACGAGCGGACTTATCTGGCTCAGAGCGGCCTGATCGGCACCAACGGCCCGGACGCAAGTCCTGCCGGTCGTCCGGTTTACTCCTCCGAGAAGAAGATTTACCAACTGGCTGACGGTCAGGACCAGTTGGTCGTGGACCTGAAGTTCAGCAAGGACGGCGTCAACTACATCAAGCGTTTCACGCTGAAACGTGGCCTGTATGACGTAACCGTTTCCTACCTGATCGACAACCAGAGTGCTCAGCCCTGGTCCGGTGCAATGTTTGCGCAACTGAAGCGTGATGCCAGCTCCGATCCTTCTTCCAGCACCGCCACCGGCACCGCGACTTACCTGGGCGCCGCCCTGTGGACAAGTAACGAGCCGTACAAGAAAGTGTCGATGAAGGACATGGACAAGGCTCAGCTGAAAGAAACCGTTAACGGTGGTTGGGTTGCCTGGTTGCAACACTACTTCGTGACCGCATGGATTCCGGCCAAGGGCGAAAACAACGTCGTCCAGACCCGTAAAGACAGCAAAGGCAACTACATCATCGGCTACACCGCCCCGGCAATGACTGTCGCGCCAGGTGCAAAAGCTGAAACCAGCGCCGTTCTGTACGCCGGTCCGAAAAGCCAGGCCGTCCTGAAAGAGTTATCCCCAGGTCTGGAACTGACCGTCGACTACGGCATTCTGTGGTTCATTGCCCAGCCAATCTTCTGGCTGCTGCAACATATCCACGCGCTGGTCGGTAACTGGGGCTGGTCGATCATCTTCCTGACCATGCTGATCAAGGGGATTTTCTTCCCGCTGTCGGCTGCCAGCTACAAATCCATGGCCCGCATGCGTGCAGTGGCACCTAAACTGGCCGCGCTGAAAGAGCAACATGGCGACGACCGGCAGAAAATGTCGCAAGCCATGATGGAGCTGTACAAGAAAGAGAAGATCAATCCACTGGGCGGCTGCTTGCCAATCCTGGTGCAGATGCCGGTTTTCCTTTCGCTGTACTGGGTTCTGCTGGAAAGCGTGGAAATGCGCCAGGCGCCGTTCATGCTGTGGATTACTGACCTGTCGATCAAGGACCCGTTCTTCATTCTGCCGATCATCATGGGCGCAACCATGTTCATCCAGCAGCAATTGAACCCGACACCTCCGGATCCGATGCAGGCCAAGGTGATGAAGCTGATGCCAATCATCTTCACCTTCTTCTTCCTGTGGTTCCCGGCGGGTCTGGTGCTGTACTGGGTAGTGAACAACTGCCTGTCTATCGCCCAACAGTGGTACATCACACGTAAGATCGAAGCGGCTACCAAAGCAGCTGCCTGATTTACACTGTGGATAACCACTCAAAACGCCCCCTAGTGGGGCGTTTTGCTATCTGTCACTTTTGTCTGGATACCGGTTTATGAGCGTTCCTCGTGAAACCATCGCTGCCGTCGCCACCGCTCAAGGTCGCGGCGGTGTGGGCATTGTCCGTATTTCCGGGCCGCTGGCGAGTCTGGCGGCCAAAGCCATCAGCGGTCGCGAACTGAAACCGCGGTTTGCCCATTACGGCCCGTTTCTCAGTGCAAATGAAGAGGTGCTGGACGAAGGCATCGCCCTGTATTTCCCGGGACCGAACTCGTTCACCGGTGAAGATGTGCTTGAGCTGCAGGGCCACGGCGGTCCAATCGTTCTGGATATGCTGCTCAAGCGTTGCCTGGAACTGGGCTGCCGTCTGGCCCGGCCGGGTGAATTCAGCGAGCGCGCCTTCCTCAACGACAAACTCGACCTGGCTCAGGCCGAAGCCATCGCCGACTTGATCGAGGCGAGTTCTGCACAGGCAGCACGAAATGCCCTGCGTTCGTTGCAGGGAGCGTTTTCCCAGCGTGTGCATAACCTCACCGAGCAACTGATAGGCCTGCGAATTTATGTCGAAGCGGCTATCGACTTCCCTGAAGAAGAAATCGACTTCCTCGCCGATGGCCACGTACTAAGCATGCTCGACAAAGTACGCGACGAATTATCCACAGTGCTTCGTGAAGCCGGGCAGGGGGCCTTGCTGCGTGACGGCATGACGGTGGTGATCGCCGGCCGGCCGAACGCCGGCAAGTCCAGCCTCCTGAATGCCTTGGCCGGACGTGAAGCCGCGATCGTGACCGAGATTGCCGGCACGACCCGGGATATTCTTCGCGAACATATCCACATCGATGGGATGCCGTTGCACGTGGTCGACACCGCCGGCCTGCGGGACACCGATGATCAGGTGGAAAAAATTGGCGTCGAACGGGCATTGAAAGCCATCGGCGAAGCGGATCGAGTGTTGCTAGTGGTCGATGCCACGGCTCCCGAGGCTCTTGATCCATTTGCCCTGTGGCCTGAATTCCTCGAAACCCGCCCGGATCCGGCAAAAGTTACGCTGATCCGTAACAAGGCGGACCTGACGGGCGAAGCGATTGCTCTGGAAGTCAGCGAAGATGGCCACGTCACTATCAGCCTCAGTGCCAGGTCCGCCGGCGAAGGCCTGGAATTGCTGCGCGATCACCTCAAGGCCTGCATGGGCTACGAGCAGACCTCTGAAAGCAGTTTCAGTGCTCGCAGGCGTCACCTGGAGGCTCTGCGTCATGCGAGTGCGTCCCTCGAGCATGGCCGTGCACAGTTGACGTTAGCAGGGGCCGGCGAGTTACTGGCCGAAGATTTGCGGCAAGCTCAGCAGTCTTTGGGTGAAATCACCGGTGCATTCAGCTCCGATGACCTGCTGGGAAGGATCTTTTCCAGCTTCTGCATCGGTAAATAGCCCTCTTCGTTATCCACAGACAGGCCGTTCTGGCCTGTCTGCTCTCTCTTTTCTGAAATTCTCCTCCAGTGCCGAGCAGATTTTTTCTGCCTGGGTGGATTTTCCGTGCCCGGGATTTGCTCATTGAGCGCTTTTCTGTGGATTAAGCCCTGTGAATAACTGCCGCTAAGGGCAGTTGATAACAGGGCCTCAAAACTGAAGATAACCGCCTCTGTGGATAACCACCCCTTTCATCCACAGGCTTACACCGGTTATCCAAGGGCCTCATCGGTACATGACCACAGGGTTTTAAATCGCTGTACACATTGAAAATAAAGGTCTGTATGAATCTATCCACAGAAAGGTAGGTCAGTAGAAATAAACATAAAAACAAAGATTTAATAAATTTCTCTCTTTTTAATTTCTATAATCCCGACTTCTCCACAGCTGGTTAAATTTTGTGCAAAGGGTTCTTTAGGAAGGGCGAAGTCCCTATACTTGCCGACCAGGTCCAAAAACCTGAGCTCAAACTATTCCGGATTACCTGACTGAAGCAGGCACGAGGTGCGTGGTGGATTTCCCTTCCCGTTTTGAAGTGATCGTCATCGGCGGCGGTCATGCCGGTACCGAGGCAGCACTTGCATCAGCACGTATGGGGGCAAAAACCCTGTTGCTGACGCATAACGTGGAAACCCTCGGTGCCATGAGTTGTAACCCCGCCATCGGCGGGATCGGTAAAAGCCATCTGGTCAAAGAAATCGATGCCCTGGGCGGCGCGATGGCCATGGCTACCGATAAAGGTGGTATTCAATTTCGCGTATTGAACAGCCGCAAAGGCCCGGCCGTGCGTGCAACCCGCGCTCAGGCTGACCGGATTCTGTACAAGGCGGCTGTCCGCGAAGCTTTGGAAAACCAGCCGAACCTGTGGATATTTCAACAGGCAGCGGATGACCTGATCGTCGAACAGGAACAAGTGCGTGGTGTCGTCACCCAAATGGGCCTGCGTTTCTTCGCGGATTCCGTGGTGTTGACCACCGGCACCTTCCTTGGCGGACTTATCCACATCGGCATGCAGAATTATTCCGGCGGTCGCGCCGGTGATCCGCCGTCGATTGCTCTGGCTCATCGTCTGCGTGAACTGCCATTGCGTGTAGGTCGCCTGAAAACCGGTACACCGCCGCGTATCGACGGTCGCTCTGTGGATTTCTCGGTGATGACCGAGCAAGCCGGTGATACGCCGATCCCGGTGATGTCGTTCATGGGCTCCAAAGAGCAGCACCCGAAACAGGTCAGTTGCTGGATCACCCACACCAACGCCCGGACCCACGAAATCATTGCCGCCAACCTCGACCGTTCGCCGATGTATTCCGATGCAGGGTTGATCGAAGGCATCGGCCCACGTTATTGCCCATCGATCGAAGACAAGATCCATCGCTTTGCCGACAAGGAAAGCCATCAGGTCTTTATCGAGCCGGAAGGGTTGACCACCCACGAGCTGTATCCGAACGGGATATCCACTTCCCTGCCGTTCGATGTGCAATTGCAGATCGTGCAATCGATCCGCGGCATGGAAAACGCTCACATCGTTCGTCCTGGCTACGCCATCGAGTACGACTACTTCGACCCGCGTGACCTGAAGTACAGCCTGGAAACCAAAGTGATCGGCGGTCTGTTTTTTGCCGGGCAAATCAACGGCACCACCGGTTACGAAGAAGCCGGTGCCCAGGGTTTGCTGGCCGGAGCCAACGCTGCACTGCGTGCTCAGGGCAAAGACGCCTGGTGTCCACGTCGCGACGAAGCCTACATCGGCGTTTTGGTCGATGACCTGATTACCCTCGGTACCCAGGAACCGTACCGGATGTTCACATCTCGCGCCGAATACCGTTTGATCCTGCGCGAAGACAACGCCGACCTGCGCCTGACCGAAAAAGGTCGCGAACTGGGTCTGGTTGATGACGTGCGTTGGGCGGCTTTCTGCAAGAAACGCGAAAGCATCGATCTGGAAGAGCAGCGCCTGAAAAGTACCTGGGTTCGCCCGGGCACCGAGCAAGGCGATGCGATTTCCGAGAAGTTCGGCACGCCGCTGACCCACGAATACAATTTGCTCAACCTGCTGAGCCGTCCGGAAATCGACTACGCTGGTCTGATCGCCGTGACTGGCGGGGGCGCAGAAGATCCACAGGTTGCCGAGCAGGTCGAAATCAAGACCAAATACGCCGGTTACATCGATCGTCAGCAGGATGAAATTGCACGTCTGCGGGCCAGCGAAGACACCAAACTGCCTGTGGATATCGATTACACGAACATCTCCGGCCTCTCGAAAGAGATCCAGAGCAAGCTCGGTGCGACCCGTCCAGAGACACTGGGCCAGGCGTCGCGTATCCCGGGCGTGACCCCGGCAGCGATTTCGCTGTTGATGATTCATTTGAAAAAACGCGGCGCGGGCCGTCAGTTGGAGCAAAGCGCTTGAGTTCGTTGGTTACCTCGCAACATGCAGAAGAGTTATCCACAGGTGCTCGCCAGCTCGGTGTCACACTGACGGAAACCCAGCACGCTCAGCTGCTGGGTTATCTGGCCTTGTTGATCAAATGGAACAAGGCTTACAACCTGACCGCCGTGCGCGATCCGGACGAAATGGTTTCCCGTCACCTGCTCGATAGCTTGAGCGTGATGTCGTTCATCGAAAACGGCCGCTGGCTGGACGTTGGCAGCGGCGGCGGCATGCCGGGGATTCCGTTGGCGATCCTGTTTCCGGAGTCCCAAGTGACCTGTCTGGACAGCAACGGCAAGAAAACCCGCTTCCTGACCCAGGTCAAACTCGAACTCAAACTGGATAACCTGCAAGTTATCCACAGTCGCGTCGAAGCCTTCCAGCCTGAATTGCCATTCAACGGGATCATTTCCCGGGCGTTCAGCAGCATGGAGAACTTCAGCAACTGGACTCGCCACCTGGGCGATGCCGATACACGCTGGCTGGCAATGAAGGGCGTTCATCCCGCCGATGAGCTGGTAGCATTGCCGGCAGACTTCCACCTCGATAGCGAACACGCCCTGGCCGTACCCGGTTGCCAAGGCCAACGCCATCTGCTGATACTGCGCCGCACGGCATGATTGGGAACACAAGCAAGAATGGCTAAGGTATTCGCGATAGCGAACCAAAAGGGTGGTGTGGGCAAGACCACCACCTGCATCAACCTCGCAGCTTCCCTGGTCGCTACCAAGCGTCGGGTGCTGTTGATCGATCTCGATCCACAGGGCAACGCCACCATGGGTAGCGGTGTGGATAAACATGGCCTGGAAAACTCGGTCTATGACCTGTTGATCGGCGAATGCGATCTGGCCCAGGCCATGCACTATTCCGAACACGGTGGTTACCAGTTACTGCCGGCCAACCGCGACCTGACCGCGGCCGAAGTCGTTCTGCTGGAAATGCAGATGAAGGAAAGCCGTCTGCGCAGTGCGTTGGCGCCAATCCGTGACAACTACGATTACATTTTGATCGACTGCCCGCCGTCGCTGTCGATGTTGACGCTCAACGCACTGGTTGCCGCCGATGGGGTCATTATCCCCATGCAGTGCGAGTACTTCGCGCTCGAAGGGTTGAGCGACCTTGTGGATAACATCAAACGCATTGCCGAACTGCTGAACCCGAACCTGAAAGTCGAAGGCCTGTTGCGGACCATGTACGACCCGCGTTTGAGCCTGATGAACGACGTATCGGCGCAGCTCAAGGAACACTTCGGCGATCAACTCTACGACACCGTGATTCCGCGCAACATTCGCCTGGCCGAAGCACCTAGCTATGGCATGCCGGCGCTGGCGTACGACAAAGCATCACGGGGCGCGATTGCCTACCTGGCATTGGCTGGCGAGATGGTTCGTCGGCAACGCAAAAATTCACGCACCGCCGCTGCTCAGGCAACTTAAGGAATCCCCATGGCCGTCAAGAAACGAGGTCTCGGACGTGGACTGGATGCACTGCTGAGCGGTCCGACTGTCAGCTCGCTGGAAGAACAAGCGGTGCAAGCCGATCAGCGTGAGCTGCAGCACCTGCCCCTGGACCTGATCCAGCGCGGCAAGTACCAGCCGCGTCGAGACATGGATCCTCAGGCGCTGGAAGAGCTGGCACAGTCGATCAAGGCCCAGGGCGTGATGCAGCCGATCGTGGTTCGCCCGATCGGCAGTGGCCGCTTCGAAATCATCGCCGGCGAACGCCGCTGGCGCGCCAGCCAGCAGGCGGGCCAGGAAACCATCCCGGCGATGGTTCGCGATGTACCGGATGAAACCGCCATCGCCATGGCGCTGATCGAGAACATCCAGCGCGAAGACCTCAATCCGATCGAAGAAGCGGTGGCCTTGCAGCGTTTGCAGCAGGAATTCCAGCTGACTCAGCAACAAGTGGCCGAGGCTGTGGGTAAGTCCCGCGTCACTGTGGCCAACCTGTTGCGCCTGATTGCGTTGCCGGAAGTCATCAAGACCATGCTGTCTCACGGTGACCTGGAAATGGGTCATGCCCGTGCCTTGCTGGGTTTACCGGAAAACCAACAGGTCGAAGGGGCGCGACATGTTGTCGCACGGGGGCTGACTGTGCGCCAGACTGAAGCACTGGTTCGCCAGTGGTTGAGTGGCAAACCGGAGCCTGTGGAGCCGGCAAAACCGGACCCGGATATCGCCCGTCTCGAGCAGCGCCTGGCCGAGCGCCTAGGCTCTGCGGTGCAGATCCGTCACGGAAAGAAGGGGAAAGGGCAGTTGGTGATCGGTTACAACTCCCTCGATGAGCTTCAAGGTGTACTCGCACACATCCGCTGAAACAATTCCCCGTGTAGCGTGAAGTCGGAAATCACTACCTGACAGTTGAATAGGGGCAGAACCGCCCCTATACTCTGCGCGCATTTTGTCGGCACAAATTATGCCAAGTTATTGAACTCCGGCAGCCGACCATTGGGGAGCAAAAGTGATGGAAAACCGCACGCCAGACCGCTTGCCGTTCCATCGCCTGGCAGTTTTTCCGGTGTTAATGGCTCAATTTGTCGTTTTGCTGATTGGCGCTTTGGCGCTCTGGCAATGGTATGGAGTCGTTGCCGGGTACTCAGGACTCTGCGGAGGCCTGATAGCCTTGCTTCCCAATATTTATTTCGCTCACAGGGCATTTCGGTTTTCCGGCGCCCGAGCAGCTCAAGCCATCGTCCGGTCTTTTTATGCCGGCGAGGCGGGCAAACTGATTTTGACGGCAGTGCTCTTTGCATTGACGTTTGCAGGTGTGAAGCCATTGGCGCCGCTAGCTGTATTCGGCGTCTTCGTGTTGACCCAACTGGTCAGCTGGTTCGCGCCCCTGCTGATGAGAACAAGACTTTCGAGACCTTAGGGCGTTTGAGGCAACCATGGCAGAAACAACCGCTTCGGGCTATATCCAGCACCACTTGCAGAACCTGACCTTCGGTCAGCACCCAACTGGCGGGTGGGGTTTTGCCCACACCGCAGCAGAAGCCAAAGAAATGGGCTTCTGGGCTTTCCACGTCGATACCCTCGGCTGGTCGGTCGCGTTGGGTCTGATCTTCGTTCTTCTTTTCCGCATGGCGGCAAAGAAGGCGACTTCCGGTCAGCCTGGCGCCCTGCAGAACTTCGTCGAGGTTCTGATCGAGTTCGTCGACGGCAGCGTGAAAGATACTTTCCACGGCCGTAATCCATTGATCGCGCCATTGGCCCTGACGATTTTTGTCTGGGTGTTCCTGATGAACGCCGTCGACCTGGTACCGGTTGACTGGATTCCGAAGCTGGCGGCCATCATTTCCGGTGACCCGCATCTGGTCTTCCGTGCCGTTCCTACTACTGACCCGAATGCGACCCTGGGTATGTCCCTGTCGGTATTCGCGTTGATCATTTTCTACAGCATCAAGGTCAAGGGCATCAGCGGCTTCATTGGCGAACTGACCCTGCACCCGTTCGGCAGCAAGAACATCTTCGTTCAAGCCCTGCTGATTCCGGTGAACTTCCTGCTGGAGTTCGTGACGCTGGTGGCCAAGCCAATCTCCCTGGCACTGCGTCTGTTCGGCAACATGTACGCCGGCGAGCTGGTCTTCATTCTGATTGCTGTGATGTTCGGCAGCGGTCTGCTCTGGCTTAGCGGCCTGGGCGTAGTTCTGCAGTGGGCGTGGGCTGTGTTCCACATCCTGATCATCACCCTGCAGGCGTTTATCTTCATGATGCTGACCATCGTCTACCTGTCGATGGCGCACGAAGAGAACCATTAAGACCAGTCTCGACTAGTCTGATGTCCCTCTCGGTCAAACGAGAGGGTGCCCGAACAGGGCTATGAAACGATTTGTTTTACCGCTTTAAAATCTAAAAAACCTAAACCATACGACGTAAAAGTCGGGAGGAAAGATGGAAACTGTAGTTGGTCTAACCGCTATCGCTGTTGCACTGTTGATCGGCCTGGGCGCACTGGGTACCGCAATTGGTTTCGGCCTGTTGGGCGGCAAGTTCCTGGAAGGCGCAGCGCGTCAGCCAGAAATGGTTCCAATGCTGCAAGTCAAAATGTTCATCGTTGCCGGCCTGCTCGACGCCGTAACCATGATCGGTGTTGGTATCGCTCTGTTCTTCACCTTCGCGAACCCATTCGTTGGTCAACTCGCTGGCTAATCACTCGAACCTTCGAGTTGATTGGTGTGATGTGCAACGAACGAGCGAGGTGTTGGCGTGAACATTAATGCAACCCTGATTGGCCAGTCCGTTGCGTTCTTCATTTTTGTACTGTTTTGCATGAAGTTCGTGTGGCCTCCGGTCATCGCGGCTTTGCACGAACGTCAGAAGAAGATCGCGGATGGACTGGACGCTGCCAGCCGAGCAGCTCGCGACCTGGAGTTGGCCCATGAGAAAGTGGGTCAGCAACTGCGCGAAGCGAAAGCTCAGGCAGCTGAAATCATTGAGCAAGCCAAGAAACGCGGTAATCAGATCGTTGACGAGGCTGTTGAAAAAGCCCGTCTCGACGCTGAACGTGTGAAGGTTCAGGCTCAGGCCGAGATCGAGCAGGAACTGAACAGTGTCAAAGACGCGCTGCGTGCCCAATTGGGTGCACTGGCTGTCGGCGGCGCCGAGAAGATCCTGGGTGCCACAATCGATCAAAACGCGCACGCGGAGCTGGTAAACAAACTGGCTGCTGAAATTTAAGCGAGGGCGATCATGGCAGAATTGACCACGTTGGCCCGACCTTACGCTAAGGCAGCCTTCGAGCACGCCCAGGCCCACCAGCAACTGGCCTCTTGGTCAGCCATGCTCGGCCTGGCTGCAGCAGTGTCGCAAGACGACACCATGCAGCGCGTGCTCAAGGCCCCGCGACTGACGAGCGCAGACAAGGCCGCCACGTTTATTGACGTGTGCGGCGACAAGTTTGATGCCAAGGCACAGAACTTCATTAACGTCGTTGCCGAAAACGACCGTCTCCCGCTGTTGCCGGAGATCGCCGCTCTGTTTGACCTGTACAAGGCCGAACAAGAGAAGTCGGTAGACGTTGAAGTCACCAGTGCTTTTGCATTGAACCAAGAACAGCAAGACAAACTCGCCAAGGTTCTCAGTGCACGACTCAACCGGGAAGTGCGCCTGCAAGTTGCGGAAGACAAATCCCTCATCGGGGGCATTGTCATTCGCGCCGGCGACCTGGTTATCGATGGCTCGGTTCGCGGAAAACTCGCAAACCTTGCCGAAGCATTGAAATCTTGAGTTTGAAGGGGCAGCAGAGCAATGCAGCAACTCAATCCTTCCGAAATAAGTGAAATTATCAAGGGCCGCATCGACAAGCTCGATGTGACCTCCCAAGCCCGTAACGAAGGCACTGTCGTCAGCGTATCTGACGGTATCGTGCGGATTCACGGTCTGGCCGACGTCATGTACGGCGAGATGATCGAGTTTCCGGGCGGCGTCTTCGGTATGGCTCTCAACCTCGAGCAAGACTCTGTAGGTGCCGTAGTATTGGGCTCCTACCAGACTCTGGCTGAAGGCATGAGCGCCAAGTGCACCGGCCGCATCCTCGAAGTTCCGGTAGGTAAGGAACTGCTGGGTCGCGTTGTCGACGCACTGGGTAACCCAGTTGACGGCAAAGGTCCGCTGAACAACACCGAGACCGATGCGGTCGAGAAAGTTGCTCCAGGCGTGATCTGGCGTAAGTCGGTAGACCAGCCTGTACAGACTGGCTACAAGGCTGTCGATGCCATGATCCCTGTCGGCCGTGGCCAGCGTGAGCTGATCATCGGTGACCGTCAGATCGGTAAAACCGCTCTGGCGATCGACGCGATCATCAACCAGAAAGACAGCGGCATTTTCTGCGTCTACGTAGCGATCGGTCAGAAGCAATCGACCATCGCCAACGTGGTTCGCAAGCTGGAAGAAAACGGCGCATTGGCTAACACCATCGTCGTGGCTGCGAGCGCTTCGGAATCTGCAGCACTGCAATTCCTGGCACCGTACTCCGGTTGCACCATGGGCGAATACTTCCGCGACCGCGGTGAAGACGCGCTGATCGTTTATGACGATCTGTCCAAGCAAGCAGTGGCTTACCGCCAGATTTCCCTGCTGCTGCGCCGTCCACCAGGCCGTGAAGCTTACCCAGGCGACGTGTTCTATCTCCACTCCCGTCTGCTGGAGCGCGCATCCCGCGTTTCGGAAGAGTACGTAGAGAAGTTCACCAACGGCGCAGTGACCGGCAAAACCGGTTCCCTGACCGCACTGCCGATCATCGAAACCCAGGCTGGCGACGTTTCCGCGTTCGTTCCGACCAACGTGATTTCCATCACCGACGGTCAGATCTTCCTGGAATCGGCCATGTTCAACTCCGGGATCCGTCCTGCAGTGAACGCCGGTGTTTCGGTATCCCGTGTGGGTGGTGCCGCTCAGACCAAGATCATCAAGAAGCTGTCCGGTGGTATCCGTACCGCTCTGGCTCAGTACCGTGAACTGGCGGCATTCGCCCAGTTCGCTTCTGACCTGGACGAAGCGACCCGTAAGCAACTTGAGCATGGTCAGCGCGTTACCGAGCTGATGAAGCAGAAGCAATACGCACCAATGTCGATCGCTGACATGGCGCTGTCGCTGTATGCCGCTGAGCGTGGGTTCCTGACTGACGTCGAAATCGCCAAGATCGGCAGCTTTGAACAAGCGCTGATTGCTTTCTTCAACCGCGATCACGCCGATTTGATGGCGAAGATCAACGTGAAGGGTGACTTCAATGACGAAATCGACGCTGGCATGAAAGCCGGTATCGAGAAGTTCAAGGCCACCCAAACCTGGTAAGCCGCAGCGGGAGCCGCAAGGCTCCCGCTTGCTAACCTGATAGGTGTTACATGGCAGGCGCAAAAGAGATTCGCAGTAAGATTGCGAGCATCAAAAGCACGCAAAAGATTACCAGCGCCATGGAAAAAGTGGCGGTCAGCAAAATGCGCAAGGCACAAATGCGCATGGCTGCTAGCCGTCCTTACGCGGAGCGCATCCGCCAGGTTATTGGCCATCTGGCCAACGCCAACCCGGAATATCGCCACCCGTTCATGATCGACCGTGAAGTAAAGCGCGTCGGTTACGTCGTGGTGAGCAGTGACCGTGGTCTGTGTGGTGGCTTGAACACCAACCTGTTCAAGGCTCTGGTCAAGGACATGGCGGTAAACCGCGAAAACGGCGTCGAGATCGATCTGTGTGTCGTTGGTAGCAAGGGTGCGGCTTTCTTCCGCAACTTCGGCGGTAACGTCGTTGCAGCTATCAGCCACCTGGGTGAAGAGCCGTCGATCAATGACCTGATCGGCAGCGTCAAGGTGATGCTGGATGCCTACCTGGACGGCCGTATTGACCGCCTGTCCGTGGTGTCCAACAAGTTCATCAACACCATGACACAACAGCCTACCGTGGAGCAGTTGATTCCACTGGTGGCAACCCCGGATCAGGAACTCAAGCACCACTGGGATTATCTGTACGAACCGGACGCCAAAGAGCTGCTTGACGGCTTGATGGTCCGTTACGTGGAGTCGCAGGTCTACCAGGCGGTGGTCGAGAACAACGCGGCTGAACAAGCTGCGCGGATGATCGCGATGAAGAACGCTACCGACAACGCCGGTGATTTGATCAGCGATTTGCAGCTGGTCTACAACAAGGCGCGTCAGGCTGCGATCACCCAAGAGATCTCGGAAATCGTCGGCGGCGCTGCCGCGGTTTAACGGTTCAAATATTCAGAGGATCCAGCTATGAGTAGCGGACGTATCGTTCAAATCATCGGCGCCGTTATCGACGTGGAATTTCCACGCGACAGCGTACCGAGCATCTACAACGCGCTGAAAGTACAAAGCGCGGCCGAAACCACTCTGGAAGTTCAGCAACAGCTGGGCGACGGCGTGGTTCGTACCATTGCGATGGGTTCCACCGAGGGCTTGAAGCGCGGTCTGGAAGTCACCGACTCTGGCGCTGCCATCTCCGTACCGGTCGGTAAAGCGACTCTGGGCCGGATCATGGACGTACTGGGCAACCCGATCGACGAAGCTGGCCCGATCGACACCGAAGAGCGCTGGGGCATTCACCGTCCTGCGCCAACCTTCGCTGAACAAGCGGGCGGCAACGACCTGCTGGAAACCGGCATCAAGGTTATCGACCTGGTTTGCCCGTTCGCCAAGGGTGGTAAAGTTGGTCTGTTCGGTGGTGCCGGTGTAGGCAAAACCGTAAACATGATGGAACTGATCCGTAACATCGCCATCGAGCACAGCGGTTATTCCGTGTTCGCTGGTGTGGGTGAGCGTACTCGTGAGGGTAACGACTTCTACCACGAGATGAAGGACTCCAACGTTCTGGACAAAGTGGCACTGGTTTACGGTCAGATGAACGAGCCGCCGGGTAACCGTCTGCGCGTAGCACTGACCGGCCTGACCATGGCCGAGAAGTTCCGTGACGAAGGTAACGACGTTCTGCTGTTCGTCGACAACATCTATCGTTACACCCTGGCCGGTACTGAAGTATCCGCACTGCTGGGCCGTATGCCTTCCGCAGTAGGTTACCAGCCGACCCTGGCCGAAGAGATGGGTACTCTGCAAGAGCGTATCACTTCGACCAAAAACGGTTCGATCACCTCGATCCAAGCGGTATACGTACCTGCGGATGACTTGACTGACCCGTCGCCAGCGACCACCTTCGCCCACTTGGACGCCACCGTCGTTCTGTCCCGTGACATCGCTTCCCTGGGTATCTACCCAGCGGTCGATCCACTCGACTCGACTTCGCGCCAGCTGGACCCGAACGTAATCGGCCAGGACCACTACGATACCGCTCGCGGTGTACAGTATGTTCTGCAGCGTTACAAAGAACTGAAGGACATCATTGCGATCCTGGGTATGGACGAGCTGTCGGAAGCCGACAAGCAGTTGGTAAACCGTGCTCGTAAGATCCAGCGCTTCCTGTCGCAGCCGTTCTTCGTGGCTGAAGTCTTCACCGGTGCTTCGGGTAAATACGTTTCCCTGAAAGACACCATTGCTGGCTTCAAAGGCATCCTCAACGGTGACTACGACCACCTGCCAGAACAAGCGTTCTACATGGTCGGCGGCATCGAAGAAGCGATCGAGAAAGCCAAGAAACTGTAATCCCGGCGCCCGGCAACGGGCGCTAATTTAGGTTGAGGCAATCAGATGGCTATGACAGTCCATTGCGATATCGTCAGCGCGGAAGGGGAAATCTTTTCCGGCCTGGTCGAGATGGTGGTTGCGCACGGTGCACTGGGTGATCTTGGTATCGCCTTGGGTCACGCGCCGCTGATCACTAATCTCAAGCCGGGTCCTATCCGCTTGATCAAGCAGGGCGGGGAAGAGGAGGTGTATTACATCTCCGGCGGTTTCCTCGAGGTTCAGCCGAACATGGTCAAGGTTCTTGCCGACACCGTGCAACGTGCTGCCGACCTGGACGAAGCCTCCGCTCAGGAAGCCGTTAAGGCTGCCGAGAAGGCCTTGCATGAGCGAGGCGCGGAATTCGATTACGGTTCTGCTGCCGCACGTCTGGCCGAGGCCGCAGCTCAGCTGCGCACCGTCCAGCAGATCCGCAAGAAGTTCGGCCACTAATCGGCCATCAACTTGTTGTGCGATTGATTAAAAAGGGTAGCCTCGGCTACCCTTTTTTCTTTTCCGATTTTCATCACTTGGTCGCAGTTGCTGACCACCCAGGATTGGTAGCCAGTCATGTCCCTTGAAATCGTTATCCTCGCTGCCGGCCAAGGCACTCGCATGCGTTCGGCCTTGCCGAAAGTCCTGCATCCGATTGCCGGTAATTCAATGCTTGGTCATGTTATCCACAGCGCCCGGCAACTTGATCCACAGCGCATCCATGTAGTGATTGGCCATGGCGCCGAAGCGGTGCGCGAGCGTCTGGCCGCCGATGACCTGAATTTTGTCCTGCAGGACAAACAGCTGGGTACCGGTCATGCGGTGGCCCAGGCTGTGCCGTTCATCGAGTCCGACACCGTGCTGATTCTCTACGGTGACGTGCCGCTGATCGAAGTCGAAACCCTGCAACGTCTGCTCAAGCAGGCTGCACCGAAGCAATTGGGCCTGCTCACCGTCGAACTGAATGACCCGACCGGTTATGGTCGCATTGTCCGTGATGCCGCCGGCAATGTGACTGCCATCGTCGAGCAGAAAGACGCCAACGAAGCCGAGCGTGCGATCACCGAAGGCAATACCGGCATTCTGGCAGTACCTTTTCAACGGTTGGGCGATTGGCTGGGCCGCCTCTCCAACAACAACGCCCAGGGCGAGTATTACCTGACTGACGTGATCGCCATGGCGGTCAGCGATGGTCTGGTGGTGGCCACCGAACAACCCCATGACGCCATGGAAGTGCAGGGTGCCAACGATCGCAGGCAGCTTGCCGAGCTGGAGCGTCACTACCAACTGCGCGCTGCTCGGCGTTTGATGGCTCAAGGCGTGACCCTGCGCGACCCGGCACGTTTCGATGTGCGCGGCGAAGTGATCGTCGGCCGCGATGTGCTGATCGACATCAACGTGATCCTCGAAGGCAAAGTGGTCATCGAGGACGACGTAGTGATCGGCCCGAACTGCGTGATCAAGGACAGCACCCTGCGCAAAGGCGTGGTGATCAAGGCCAACAGCCATATCGAAGGCGCAATTCTCGGCGAAGGCAGCGATGCCGGTCCGTTCGCTCGTTTGCGTCCCGGCACAGTGCTGGAAGCTCGCGCGCATGTGGGTAACTTTGTCGAGCTGAAGAACGCTCACCTGGGTGAAGGCGCCAAGGCCGGTCACTTGACGTACCTGGGCGATGCCGAGATCGGTGCGCGTACCAACATCGGCGCAGGCACCATCACTTGCAATTACGATGGCGCCAACAAGTGGAAAACCGTGCTGGGTGAAGATGTGTTCATCGGCTCCAACAACTCGTTGGTGGCGCCTGTGGATATCTCTGCGGGTGCGACCACGGCGGCCGGTTCGACTATTACCCAGAATGTGGATAAAGCCCAGTTGGCTGTCGGCCGGGCGCGGCAGAAGAACATTGATGGCTGGAAGCGGCCGGAGAAGATCAAGAAGAGTTAAGTTATCCACAGATTGAAAGATCAAAAGATCGCAGCCTGCGGCATCTCCTACAGAGTGAACACGAATTCGCTGTAGGAGCTGCCGCAGGCTGCGATCTTTTTATGGGTTATCCACACATCCTTTTTTTTCTGATGCTGGCTTGACGAAGTTTCGCCGATAGGTTTTGATTGCTTACGTTATCTTTCGAATCGAAACTTACCTAATCATGTCGAAACGCAACACGCCCCAACGCCGCCACAATATCCTCGCCTTGCTCAACGAGCAGGGGGAAGTCAGCGTGGACGAACTGGCCAAGCGCTTCGAAACCTCGGAAGTTACGATTCGCAAGGATCTGGCGGCGCTCGAAAGCAACGGTCTGTTGCTGCGTCGTTATGGCGGAGCAGTCACCATGCCTCAGGAGCTGGTCGCCGACATCGGCCAACCGGTTTCCAAATACAAGCAGGCCATTGCCCGCGCCGCCGTCACGCGGATTCGCGAGCATGCGCGCATCATCATCGACAGCGGCAGTACCACCGCCGCGATGATCCCGGAGCTCGGCCAACAACCGGGTCTGGTGGTGATGACCAACTCTCTGCATGTCGCCAACGCCTTGACTGAACTTGAGCACGAGCCAGTGCTGTTGATGACCGGTGGTACCTGGGATCCGCATTCTGAGTCCTTCCAGGGCCAGGTGGCAGAGCAGGTACTACGCTCATATGACTTCGATCAGTTATTTATTGGCGCCGATGGCATCGATCTGGTGCGCGGGACCACCACCTTCAATGAGTTGCTGGGCCTGAGCCGTGTCATGGCCGAGGTCGCCCGCGAAGTGATCGTGATGGTCGAAGCCGACAAGATCGGCCGCAAAATTCCCAATCTGGAGCTGCCTTGGAGCAGCGTCCATACCCTCATTACCGATGATCGCCTGCCGCTTGCGGCACGCGATCAGATTCAGGCCCGCGGCATCAATGTGATTTGTGCCGCTGTCAGTCAGGAGAACTAGCATGTGTGGAATTGTTGGTGCAGTCGCAGAACGGAACATTACCGCCATCCTGCTCGAAGGTCTCAAGCGTCTGGAATACCGTGGTTATGACAGCGCCGGCGTGGCGGTGTACACCAACGATGAAAAACTCTTGCGTGTGCGTCGTCCGGGCAAGGTCAGCGAACTGGAACAGGCGCTGGTCGAAGAGCCTCTGATTGGCCGTCTGGGCATCGCCCATACCCGCTGGGCGACCCATGGCGCGCCGTGCGAGCGCAACGCTCACCCGCATTTTTCAGGCGATCTGGCGGTGGTGCACAACGGCATCATCGAGAACCACGAAGCCCTGCGTGAGCAACTCAAGGCGCTGGGCCACGTGTTCACGTCGGACACGGACACTGAAGTCATCGCGCATTTGCTCAACGAAAAACTCAATGAACAGCCCGATCTGACCGCGGCCCTGAAAGCGACCGTCAAAGAACTGCACGGTGCTTACGGTCTGGCGGTGATCAGCGCCCGGCAACCGGATCGCCTGGTGGCGGCCCGCAGTGGCAGCCCGCTGGTGATCGGTCTGGGCCTGGGTGAAAACTTCCTGGCTTCCGATCAATTGGCACTGCGCCAGGTCACTGACCGCTTCATGTACCTGGAAGAAGGCGATATCGCCGAAATTCGCCGCGATAGCGTGCAGATCTGGGATATCAACGGTGCACTCGTCGAGCGTGAAAGCGTCCAGTACCGTGACGGGGCCGAAGCCGCTGATAAGGGCGAATTCCGGCATTACATGCTCAAGGAGATTCACGAGCAGCCGGCTGTGGTGCAACGTACTCTTGAAGGTCGTCTGAGTCAGAACCAGGTGCTGGTCGAGGCATTTGGTCCCCAAGCTGCCGAGCTGTTCGCCAAGGTGCGCAATGTACAGATCGTCGCCTGCGGCACCAGCTATCATGCCGGCATGGTTGCTCGGTATTGGCTCGAAGAATTGGCCGGTATCCCGTGTCAGGTCGAAGTCGCCAGCGAATTCCGCTACCGCAAAGTGGTCGTGCAGCCCGACACCCTGTTCGTGAGCATCTCCCAGTCTGGTGAAACCGCCGACACCCTGGCCGCCCTGCGCAATGCCAAAGAACTGGGCTTCCTTTCCAGCCTGGCGATCTGCAACGTCGGCATCAGTTCCCTGGTGCGTGAGTCGGACCTGACGCTGCTGACCCAGGCCGGTCGCGAAATCGGCGTGGCCTCGACCAAAGCCTTCACCACTCAATTGGTTGGCCTGCTGTTGCTGACCCTGGCCCTGGGTCAGGTTCGCGGCACGTTGGCTGAAGGCGTCGAAGCCACACTGGTCGAAGAACTGCGTCGCTTGCCGACCCGTTTGGGCGAAGCCCTGGCCATGGACAGCACCGTGGAGAAAATCGCCGAACTGTTCGCCGAGAAGAACCACACGCTGTTCCTCGGTCGCGGCGCGCAATTCCCGGTGGCGATGGAAGGGGCTCTCAAGCTCAAGGAAATCTCCTACATCCACGCCGAAGCCTACCCGGCGGGCGAGCTGAAACATGGCCCGCTGGCGCTTGTGGATAACGACATGCCGGTGGTCACCGTGGCGCCGAACAACGAGTTGCTGGAGAAGCTGAAGTCCAACCTCCAGGAAGTCCGCGCCCGTGGCGGTCAGCTGGTCGTCTTTGCCGACGAGCAGGCCGGCATGACCAATGGCGAAGGTACTCATGTTGTCCAGATGCCGCACATCCACGACATCCTGTCGCCGATCCTCTACACCATTCCGTTGCAGTTGCTCTCGTATTACGTGGCCGTGTTGAAAGGCACTGACGTTGATCAGCCGCGAAATCTGGCGAAGTCGGTGACGGTGGAATAAGTTATCCACAGGTGATCGAAACACTTGGTTTTAGACGATAAATTTTGACACAATGCCCAAAGCCCCTGATTTCAGGGGCTTTTTCTATTTCATGGCCTCCACCATATGTTCGACCTTGTGGCCACAGCAGCCGGAATGCTTGCCGTCTGGTTGAGCGGATTCCATCCGTGGCCAGCGAGCATAGCGCCAGCGGAGCGCTCCATTACAACATTGAAAGGGCTCCTGGACATGCTTACAGCTTAGCAGCGGTTGCCTGACGACCAATTGGCACATTTCTGCCTAATCCACGCAGGGTGAGTTCGGCGTACGCTTACATGGAGGTGTTTAGAAACTAGGGACGATTCAGCAGAATTTTAATGCTCACTCGGCGTCTATGAGGTGTCTGATCTGATCGACCACTCTGATCAGCGAAAGCTTGTCCTCTTTTCGGATAGCTTCAGATAACAAACGATCAGCAATCATCATCGACTGATGGACTTCCTTACGTAGCTCTTCCCCCTGAAGAGTAAGGAACACTAAGGTCTGACGTCGGTTCGACGGTAGGACTTCTCGTCTGATCAGGCTGCTGCCCTCCATGCGCTTTAGCAGCCCGGACACTGCCGAGATGTCTATTTCAAGCTGATGCGCAATATCTCCCACCAGAATGCCCTTATCCGTTTGGCAAAGCTCCAGAAGGTAGCTCTGCTGTGCGGATATACCTTCAGGCAGGTACTTTCTGTAGAACTCAGAAATGCCTCGCCATCCACGATAGAAGTTGAAGCAAAACAGGTTGCGTAGTACGGGTTCAGCATTGCTGTTACGTGCCACTATTCGTACCTCTGAATGCAGTGGGCGATCGAGCAAAACGCGTTCAAGCTGGCCTCATGCCCTGAAAACCATCCTGTAGTTTGTTGTTGCCACGCGTAAAGCAGGGCAGAGCTAAAAACGGGCTGCCAATATGATCAAAACGCATAGGATAGCCCAACGGACAGGTACCTTGCTCGGTACATACCACCGCTGTTGAGCAGCAGACTCAGTTGCTCATCAAGGCGCCGGCTGCCCTGAACTTTCAGACCCCATAAGCCACTTTGGCGATCCCTCACGGTGGATACCAGCAGGTTGGTGTCCGCGACGTCGTTGGCAATCCATCGGACTCCCAGCATCTCGCCGCATGACGCAATGATGCTGTCGCATCGGGTGTCGGTCAGGTGCTCGTACAGCAGGGATAGATCACTGGCACCATTGAAGGCCGACACCCAGGTATATTCGAAGCCCGAGACACTGGCCCGATCAACCCCGTACTTACTGTCCTGAAGCAACGCTTCAAGCTTCAACAGCCAGGCGCCCAGGGTGACTTGGGTGTCGACGGCGAGCCTGTCCACCTCAGGGTACGCCGGGTCGAAGCTGGAAGGTGAGTGCCCCGCGTAGGGGTCGCGGCTGTGACCCCGAAAGTAACTGAGGCCAATATCCGCAGGGCCGGCTACCTGGGTGGCGCGCACGGCAAAGTCGGTCTGCCCGGAGCAGCGCAGTGGCGTGAAGAGGTCCTGCTCATAGGCAGGGTCCTGCGCGCCATGTTCACCGAAGATCAGCGCGTCCGGACGCTCGCGATAGCAGGGTAGGACATACAACGTCATGTTCTGCCCCAGGCCGCGATAGCCCACCGAGGCCATAGGTTGTGAGAGGCGAGCGTCTCCATCTGGGTCGAACCTGAGGTCAACCTGATTCACCACGTCGACCAGATGCCGGGACTCGGTGACTCCCCAAAACACCCGGCTTAGTCCGACCCCCAGTTGCCAAGGCCCCGGTCGGTAGGACAACGAAAACTCGCGCAGGTCCGCGGCGTCGTATCGGTCCAGCCCCGCCCACTGTAATTCCACCTCCATGTCCAACGACATCTGCTCAAGCAGTGGTTCATGGCGATCCCACTTGAACTGCAGACCTGCAAAAGACGTGCGCGCCGGCTCGTAGCCATTGCCCTGGAATGTCAGCTTGTACTGCTCCTCTGTGCTGCTTGCGCAGGGGCTCAAGGTGATTGTCAGGCAAGCCAGCAGCAGTCCTCGGCTAAATCGCGACAGTGGATACGCCATGAGCTACGCGCCTGGTCAGAGAAGTCTTCAGGCCATTGCGAGTCCGTAGAACGAATGCCGGTTCAATTTCAGGCAAGTGTTCCGGGCGCACATTGAGCTCGTAGTTTGTCAGCACCTGCCGGAGCAGCGCCTTCAATTGCAAGTGTGCCAAGCCGATGCCAATGCACTTCATCCGTCCGCCGCCAAAGGGAAAGAAGGCGTACTTGGGACGGCTGGGCGCCGTCGCCGCAAAATGCTCGGGATGGTAGTCCAGAGGCCGCTCCCAGAAGGATGGGTCACGGTGAGTCACCCAAGGACTCATGATGATGTTGGTGCCTCCCGGCACCCGTTGGCCACCGAGTACGCATGGTTGGGCGGCTTTGCGATCGATTAGCCACAGCGGTGGCGACAGGCGCATGGATTCGTTAAAGCATTGTTCCAGCACGGGCGTGTCTTTCAGGTCGAGCCGGCTGCTGGTGGCGACTGAATTCAATTCATCGCGTACCGCCTGCTGCCAGCTCGGGTATTTGGCAAGATCGCCCAAGGTCCACATCATGGCTGAGGCGACGGTGTCGAAGCCGGCCAGGAACACGCCCATGATTTCCCGCAGGATGAGCTGATCATCGAGGGCCTGGCCTTGTTCATCGCGGTAGTCGATCAAGTCGCCAAGAAAACCGCCAGCGGCTGCGTCGGCACTGCTGCGATGCTGGGCAATGATTTCCAGCAGGACCGTGGCGATCTGCCCGGCGGCGTTGTGCAGCCGGCGGTTGTTCGGCGTCGGCAACCAATCGGGAAGCGGAACCGGCGAGGACAGACGGATATTCATGTAGCGCAGGCTCAGGGTCCAGCCGTGCGAGATGCGCGCAATAGCCTGGGCGCCGATGCGGTGTCCGAAGAGAAACTGGGTCAGCACGTCCATGGCGTACTCGACCATTTCGTGTTGCAGGTCGATGTCGCCGTTGTGGTCCACGCGATTGGACCAGTCGGCCACGCGTTCGTGAGCCAGGGCGTCGACATTCAGCGCGAGCTCACGCAGGCGCGGCAGGGCAAACGACGGGATGACCGCCTTGCGCTGCTCCTTCCACTTCTGGCCGTCGGCGATGATCATGCTGCCACCCGCCAGGGGGCCGAAGGCCGCGGCGATATCGCTGCGACCGAAGTTTTCGCCCTGGAAAATGGTATCGAGATCGGCCGGGTCGAAGGCCAGGCAGAAGGAAGCCCCAAAACCGACGGGCAATCGTACGAGGGTACCGTAGCGCTGCCGACACTCGTTCAAGAGTGCCAGCGGTTCGTTACGAAACCGCTCAGAGCAGCCGAAAAGCATATGCCCGCGAGGGCCTGGCGCAAAAGCGTTCATCCTATCGTCCTTGATTGCAGCTTTAGGCGGCTTGGATCGGTGCCATGGCGAAGGCGCCACCGAATACCGCGCTGGAAGCCGCAGTCCGATTGCGGTAGTCGGGGTCTTGCATCAGTTGGCCCACGGCGTCCGCCGACGGGAATTCGATGATCTCGAAGCCGTCGAAGGACCACTGCTCACCACGCTCTGTGACAGCGCTGATCACCACGTGCCCACCGTGGCGGGCTAGGGCTGGTTCGCGGTCGGCGACATACTTGGCCAGGGCATCGGCGTTGTCTGAGGCATTAGGTGCCTGGAACTGAAAGGCCACCAGCATGGTGGGGCCCTGGACTTCGGCCCAGCGCGCGAGATCCTGTTTGACGCCTGTCACGTGAACCCCCGGTTGCCCGTCCGCCGCAGGGGAAAGTTGCAGGCGACGCACTTCCAGTTCCCCAAACATCGGTTGGGAAACCCGACCGTCCAGCACTACAGCCGATGCCGCGGTGGGCTGATTTGCTTCGCTGATTACGTTCAGCTTCATGTCTTGCTCCTTTATATGACGTCATATTTGACGTAAAAAAACTACAAGCTAAATGTTTGCACGTCAACTGTTGACGTAAAAGATGTTGTTCTATAGCTTGCGCACCGTCGATCACATAGCCCTTTTGGAACGGATGTCAAAATGATGAGAACGATAGTGTCAGGTGTAGTGCGCTTGCGATGGGGGTTCCTGCTGCTGTTTCTAGGGCTGGCATATCTGGCCAGCCTGGGGCAGAGCCGACTCGGCTTCAGTACCGATTACCGGGTGTATCTTGCCCCGGACAACCCGGAGCTGATGGCGCAGGAGCAGATGCAGGCGACCTTTGACCGGTCGGACAACCTGTTCATTGTGGTGGCGCCGGAGTCGGGCGACGTGTTCAGCCAGTCGTCCCTTGAAGCGCTGCAATGGATCACCCAGCGCGCCTGGCAGACACCTTATTCGGTGCGGGTGGATTCCCTCAGTAACTTCCAGAATATCGACGCCGACGCGGACAACATCCAGGTCGCCGATCTGGTGCGTGATGCCGCTGCCCTGAACGAGCAGCAGCGTCAGCGGGTCCGCACCATCGCCTTGTCAGAGCCGCAGCTGGTGGGCCGCTTGGTGTCCAAAGCCGGCAGCGTCGCCGCGGTCAATGTGGTGTATCACCTGGCCGGGGTTTCTCCTTATGAGAATAGCGAGGTGGTGAGCTTCGCCCGTCAGCTGGCTGAGGAGGCGCAAGCCAAGTTTCCCGGGATCAAAGTGCACCTGACGGGCATGGCGATGTACAACAACGCCTTCCTAGAAGCCGCCTTGGGTGACGCCGCCAACCTGACCCCTTGGGTCTATCTGGTGATCCTGATCGCCGCGCTGATCATGCTGCGCAGCGTGCTGGCCACAGTGGCAGCGGTGGCGGTGGTGTATCTGGCCATGACCAGCGCCGAGGGCATCGCGGGCTGGCTGGGCATGAGCCTGACGTCGCTCTCGGCGTCTGCACCGCTGGTGATTCTGATGATCGCCGTGGCGGACTCGGTGCATGTGCTGTCGGTCACCCTGATGCATCTGCGCAAGGGTGCTACCCGGTTGGATGCATTGCGTGAAGCGCTGCACGAAACCCTTGTGCCGGTCACCGTGACCAGTCTGACCACCGCGGTGGCTTTCCTGTCCCTGAACTTCAGCGAGATCCCGCCTTTCCGTGACCTGGGCAACATCGTCTCGATCGGCATCGCCCTGGCCTGGTTGTTCACCCTGTTTCTGCTGCCGGGCCTGGTTGCGCTGCTGCCACTCAAGCCCAGCGCCAAAGGTGATCCGCTTGAACATGCAATGACCCGCTTCGGCACTTGGGTACAATCACGCTCGCGGATGTTGATGTGGCTAAGCATCCCTGTAGTAGTGGTGCTGGCCTCGTTGGCCGGGCGCAATGAGTTCAATGACCAGTATCTGCGCTGGTTCAGCCCGGAGACTGCTTTCCGGCAGGCCAATGACTACACCGAGCAGAACCTCACCGGTCTTTACACCATCGAGTATGCGCTCAAGTCCAAATCAAGCAGCGGCGTGAATGACCCGGTCTTTCTGGCTCAGGTGGAAGCCTATACCACCTGGTTGCGCCAACAGTCGGAAGTCGCCCATGTCAGTTCGCTCTCGGACGTGGTCAAGCGAGTCAACCGTAGCCTGACCACTGGCACCGAGGAAGCTTATCGGCTGCCGGAAAGCACCGAAGTGGCGGCGCAGAGCCTGCTGCTGTACGAGCAGTCCTTACCTTATGGCCTTGACCTGAACAACCAGATCGATGTCAGCCGTACGGTCACCCGGAGCGTGGTGGCCCTGCACGAACTGAGTACCCGGCAGATGCTCGACTTCGAGCGTCGCTCGATGTCGTGGCTGGCCAGCAACGCGCCGGGAATCGAAGCCAAGGCCGCCAGCACCACATTGATCTTCGCCCACATCGGCCAGCGCAATATCGAGAGCATGATGTGGGGGATCATCGCCTCGGCGGCGGTGGTTGCGTTCTTGCTGATGCTGCTGTTCCGCTCCTGGAAACTGGGCCTGCTGTCCATGGTGCCGAACGTAATTCCGGCAGCCATGGCCCTGGGTATCTGGTGGCTCTGCGTTGGGCAGGTTGGGTTCTCGGTGGCCATCGTCGCCTCCATGACCCTGGGGGTGGTGGTCGATGACACCATCCACTTTATGTACGCGGTGTTGCAGCGGGTCAAGTCCCACGGCCAGACGGTGGGTGAAGCGGTTGGCGAGGCTTTCGCCAGCACGGCACCGGCCTTGTTGGTGACCTCGCTGACCTTGACGGCCGGGTTCCTGGTCCAGGCAACATCCGAGTTCGCCTTGAACCAGGAAATGGGGCTGATGACCGCCCTGACATTAGTGATTGCTCTGCTGGCGGATTTTTTCCTGCTGCCAGGGTTGCTTGAACTGACATTGGAGAAGAAGCGTGAAAGGACTGAAGAGCGTGAAGTACCTGGCGATGCTGTTCTGCCTCGTTGAGATGAGCGTGGCCGTGGCGGATGAGAAAGGTCAGGAGATCGCCAGGCAGGCGGACCAGCACAACATCGGCTGGAAGGACATGTCGGCGGATCTGCAAATGGAATTGCGTAATGCCTACGGCGCGGTAAGTACCCGTGAGTTGGCGGTGCAGTTTTTTGAAGTGCATGCCGATGGCGACAAGAGCCTGGTGCGTTTTCTGAGTCCGGCGGACGTGCGTGGCACCACCTTACTGACCCACGCCCATAGCCTGACCTCGGATGATCAGTGGCAGTTTTTCCCGTCGCTGCGTCGGGTCAAACGGATTGCTTCGGAGAACAAGTCAGGCCCATTTATGGGCAGTGAGTTCGCCTACGAGGACATGGCCAGTTGGGAACTCGATAAGTATCAGTACCAGTATCTGGGGGACGAGGTAGTCGATGGGTTGGACGCGTACAAGCTGGAAATGACCCCAGCTTACCCGCGCTCCGGCTACACCCGTCAGGTCACCTGGCTCGACAAACAGTATTACCGGCCGCTCAAGGTCGAATACTACGACCGCAAGAATGCGCTGCTCAAAACCCAGACCTACAGCGGTTATGGTGTTTACCTGGACCGCTACTGGCGGGCCAGCGAGATGCGAATGGTCAACCACCAGACCGGCAAGCAGACCTGGATGCGCTGGAGCAACTACCGCTTTGGCAATGGCTACAACGAGCTGACATTTGATAAGAGCAGCCTCGACGCTCAGCGTTGATTCAAGGGAGATGTCATGGACTTCAAGGATTACTTCGATCATCCGCTCGGCGTCGAGTTGGGCGGTCGCGCTGCCGCGCTGCTAGCGAGCTTCGATCAGCAGCGTTACAGCGCCTCGTTGCCGGCGGACCTGCGATCGCTGGAAATGAAGGCCCGGGTCAAGGCCATGGCCAACGCCCTCTGGGATGGTTTGGGCCTGGAGTTTGTGCCGGCGGCCCAGGTACTGGTTAGCATGCTTGACCCGATCCCCGGGACCCGCTTTGGTCGCATGACCGGGTTCCCGGTGTGGGTGATCGCCGATATTTTCGAAACCCGCGGTCTTGAGCACTTTGAGCCCGCCATGCAGGCGATCAAGAAGGTGACTCAGCACTTCACCGGCGAGTTCGCCATCCGGCCTTATCTGGATGCCTACCTGGAGCCTACATTGCAGGTGCTGGCCGGCTGGGTCAGCGATGACAGCCCCGACGTGCGCAGGCTGGTTTCCGAGGGCACGCGTCCGCGCCTGCCGTGGGCCTCCCGGGTCCCGAGCCTGTTGGTTGACCCAGCACCGGTCCTGGCCCTACTGGAGCGTCTGCGCAACGATCGCAGCGAGTATGTACGCCGCTCGGTGGCCAACAACCTCAATGACATCAGCAAGGACCATCCCAGCGCCGTGCTCGATGTGCTGGAGCGTTGGCAGGTCGAGGAGCGTGGGCCGCACACCGATTGGGTCATCCGCCATTCGCTGCGTACCCTGGCGCGGCGCGGTGACAGCCGTGCGCTGGAGCTGCTTGGGTATTCCATGGCCGCGCCGGTGCAGGTCAAGCGCTTCCAGGTCGGACCTTCGCAGATCAAGCCAGGGGAGCGTATTTCCCTGGATTGCGATATCCAGATCGACAGCACCAGCGAGCATGGGCTGATGGTCGACTACGCGATTCTCGCACCGGGTGCCCGAGGCCAGATCAACCGCCGGGTGTTCAAGTGGAGCAAGCGCCAGAAGCTGGTCAAGGGGTCGGTGAAGCTGCAGCGCGATCACAGTATCGAAAGCAGTTCGCTGAGAAGTTACTACCCTGGCGCACACGAGGTGCATCTGATCATCAACGGGCAAGTCGTGGCCCAAGGCTCTTTCGAGCTGGGCGTTTAATCACTACATCAGTTGGACAGGGAGGTTGATATGGCAGTACCACCAATGGCCGGGAAGGTCCTGGATCCCGTGAGTCTGGCGCTCTATGGCTTCATGGGCAGCGCAATTCTACTGCAGGGGCATCGACTAGGGGTTTTCCAGGCCCTTGCAAGCGCTGACGTGGGCTCCGGGGCAGACGCTCTGGCACAAACCCTGGCGCTGGATGGCTCCACACTGGAGCGGTTTTTGCGCGGCGCGATTGCTTGGGGGCTGGTCGAGGAACAAGCGGGTGGCTATCGACTGTCGGCGTCCGCCCGTGGCGCGCTGGATCCTCAGTCGTCGCAGTATCTGGGGCCTTTGCTCGAACACTTCGACAGCAACACTCTGCCGCTGTTTCGCCACCTTGGCGATGCCGTGGGCAGCGGCCAGGCGCAATGGTCGAAACTGGCGCAAGACGCGTCGGCACCCTTCGATTACCTGCTGGCCGAGGACCGTGGCGCAGCGTTCCATGATGCGATGTGGAACCTCAGCCGCGACGCCGAACGCGCGCTCGATCACTACCTCAACCCCTCCGCCCTCAAATCCCCCGTGGCCCGCAAGCCGAGCACGATGTTTATGGTTGCGCCGGATATCAAAGACGAAGACCTGCTGGCCCACACCTGCGAGTCGTTGGCCCAGGCCAGTGTGATGGCGAGTGATTTTGCGGGGTATCTGGAAGGGCCGCACCGGCATACGGCGATGGCGATTCAGCAGATCGTCATGCTGGCGGAACTGGCGGTGAACCGGATGCTGGATAACGTGGGCGTACTAAAACCTGCGCCACACAGCTGATCCCTGTGGGAGCCGGGCTTGCCCGCGATGGCGGATTAACATTCAACATTGATGTTGGCTGACACTCAGCCATCGCGGGCAAGCCCGCTCCCACAAAAAAATCAGTTATGCGTAGGACAGGGATTTCTCTTCCAGCAGGTCCTGATACAAGGCCGTCCACTTGCGGCCCATTTCGTCGGCGGTGAACAACTGCCGATAACGGGCTTCAGCCTTCACGCCCATTTGCGCCGCAAGCGTCGGGTTGTCCCACAGGGTGCGCATGGCTTCACGGAATGCTTGTGGATGACTTGGCGGCACCACCAGCCCGGTTTCGTTGTGAATGTTGATGAAGCTGGTGCCGGTGCCGATTTCGCTGGAGATCATCGGTTTGCCGTACATCGCGCCTTCGAGCAACGAGATGCCGAACGCCTCGGAGCGCAGGTGCGATGGAAACACGATGGCGTAACTCAGTTGCAGCAGCGCGACTTTGTCTTCATCCCCCAGACGCCCGAGGAAGTGGATATTGCGCAAACCCAATGCCGCCGCCTGGGCGTGCAGTTCGGCTTCCAGCGGCCCGGCGCCGAGGATCACCACCGGGTAATCCACGCCTTTCAAGGCATCGAGCAGGATGTGCAGGCCTTTGTAATAACGCATCACGCCCACAAACAGGAAAAATTTATCCCCAAGCGTTTGCCGCCAATGGGCCATGCGTTCGTTGTCGGCCTGTGGATAACCGGCCTTGTTCAGGCCATAGGGGATGACCCGGGTCTTGTCCTGAAACTGCTGCAACACATCACTGGTGTGCAGGTAGTTGGGGGACGCGGCGACGATCCGGTCGGCGCTGGCGAGAAAGCGGTTCATCAGGGGCCGGTAAAGTTTGAGCAAGTGTTTCTGGCGAATGATGTCCGAGTGGTAGGTCACCACGCTGGGTTTGTTCATGCCGTTGAGGAAATGCACCAGGTCCATGAACGGCCACGGGAAGTGGTAATTGACCACGTCCGCCTCGGCGGCCATTTCACGAAACTGTTTGAAGACACTGTAGGAAAAACCCGTGGAGGCGAACTGAATGTCGAGTTTGGCCCGATGGACTTCGTGTTGCCCAAGCTGCACCACGGGCGGTGTTGGATCGGCACTGAGGGTCAGCACCTGACCTTCAATGCCATGCTGGGCGCCGCTTTCGCACAACTGGAAGATCACTTGTTCGATCCCGCCGACCGAGTCAGGCAGGTACGTCTTGAAGAAATGAAGCACTCGCATTCAACCTCCCATAGCCTGGCGGTAGGCGCGGGCGGTGACCTTCGCGCAACGTTCCCAGGAAAAAAGCCTTGCCTGCTGCAACCCGGCGTCCGCGCATGCTTGCCAATGTGCGTGATCGTCGATCAGTCGACGCATGGCATCACGCAAGCCGTCTGGATCGTCAGGTTCAATGTAGTTGCCCGCGTTGCCTGCGACCTCGGGCATGGCCGAGCGTCGGGTCAGGATCACCGGCGTGCCGCTGGCCATGGCCTCCAACACGGGTAGGCCGAAGCCTTCGTAGAGCGACGGAAAAATCAGCGCCCGTGCGCCGGCCAACAGCTGTGCAACCTGCTCGTCAGGCAGATAACCGAGCAAGCACACGTGACCGCTGGCCAATGCCTGGTGCAGCTCATCGCTGAATTGCTCGCGCTGCCAGCCAGCCATGCCGACGATCAGCAGCGGAAAGTGCTGACGCAACGCTTCCGGTAGTTGGGCATGGGCGCGCAGGGCCAGCGTGAGGTTCTTGCGTGGTTCCAGGGTGCCGACGCAGAGGAAGTATTCCCGCGCCTCGACCCCATGGGCCTTGAGCACGGCATCGATGACCTCGGGTTCGCGCGGGTGGAAACGTGTCGCCACGCCCAGCGGTGCGACCACAAAACGCTCGGCCGGCAGGGCGAAACAGGCCTGGGCTTCGTCGGCGATGTACTGCGAGTCGGTGAGAATCAGCCGCGCCTGTTGCACGCCATCGGCCAGTCGCCGCTCGATTTCTCGCAGGCGTGCCGGTGGTTGCGTCTCGGGATAGTGCAGGTGCGTCAGGTCATGCAGGGTGATGACTGTCGGGCCGTCGAACGACAGCGGCCACAGGCTGGGTTCGTGATAAAGGTCGATTGCCCGGGAACAGCCTTGATCGAAACGTTTCTGCGCCAGCCAGCGTCGCGCCTGATACGCACCGGGTATCTGCCGTAGCAACGGCGTCAGTCTTGAGTAACCCGGCATGGCCGCATCAGGTAGTGAAGAACTCCAGCCCCAGCCATGGAACAGCGACAACTCGACATCCGGCTCGCTGGCCAGGGCGCTCACCAATTCGGCAACGTAATGGCCGATGCCGGTACGCGGGGCCTGGAGGATTCGGGCGTTAAGGGCAATTCGCATGTTGCCTCTCTTGCACCACAGGTGTTTGCACAAGGTTGCGCAGGGTTCGTTCGGCCATTTGCGCACTCGCCTCACGCCAGCCGATCCAGTGCCAGTCCGTCACGTTGCGGGCTGCCGGGAATTGCCTGCTGCTCTCGAATCGAGCGACGAGATCGGCCAGGCTTTGTGGCTCGGCCAGATCAAAGTACGCCATGAACTCGCCGCCTATTTCGCGGAAGACTGGAATGTCGCTGCCCATGGCCGGCAAGCCGCGTTGCATGGCTTCCACCAGAGGCAGGCCGAAGCCTTCGACGTAGGACGGAAACACCAGCGCACTGGCGTGGGAGTAGGCATGTTCGAGGCTGGTGTCGCTCAGGTCGTTAAACATGAACAGTCGGGTGTTCAGCTGCGGGTGACTGCGCACCCGGGTGAGCAGGGCATCGCACTTCCAGCCAATGCACCCGGCGATGCACAGACGGGCGGTGGAGCCCGCGGCCCAGGCGAGTTCGAAGGCGTCCAGCAAGTAGTCGTGGTTTTTGCGCGGCTCGATGGTGCTGACCATCAGGAACACCGGTTCCGGGGTATCGAACAGCCGTGTCAGGCGTGCTTCGACGGCGGCAGCTTCTTCGTGCAGGTCCAGCTCAGAGCCCAGGTGGAAGTAGTCGAACCACACTGTATCGGCTTTGGCAGGACCGATTCGACGACGCAATTCCTCGCGCACCTGATCGCGTACGGTGGCGGAAATCGCCACGTAGCCGTCGGCGGTTTGGGTGATCCAGTCGAACCATTCGTTGAAAATCTGCACCAGTCGCGTGTCGTAGAACTGCGGGTGGGTCAGGGGAATCAGGTCGTAGATCACCGAGACAATGCCTACACCTTCGCGTTTGAGTTGTTCAATCAATGGGAAGGAGTCGGCGTGCCAGGACGAATCCAGCAGCACTAACTGATCGCCCGGTTGATGCTGCAACGGCGAGCAACGGTTGGGCAGCTGATATTGGTTGATCCAATCGATCAGGCGCAGCGGCACGCTGAAGCCCGCCAGCGTTGTGAGGCGGTAGGCCGCGTACAGCGCTCGTCGGGTCCATCGCGATGTGCAGCGCTTGTCGAGGCGCTGGTGCAGTTGCCAGAAACGATGGGCCAAACGTTCCAGACGCCCACCGAACTCCATCAGCCCATTGAAGAGCGGTGTGTCCAAAGGGGCCAGGCTCAATACCCGGTAGAGCTTGCCCTTGAGCATCACCACCGGGATGCACTCAACGCCCTCGACGCTTTCAGGCAACTGATTGACGACGTTACGCACCACCCGCTGAATGCCCGAATTGACCTTGGGGTGCAGGAACACGTGGGTGCATTCCACCAGAAGACGCGTCATGGGGTGTTTTCCGAGACAGTTGATTCGGCTGTGCGAGTGATGCTGGTTTTCGCCCCCAGCCACGAGCAGCCGATGAAGTCTTCGTGTCGGTTGTTGATCACGTGGAACACCAGACCATAATCACGCCACTCGAAATTGCGGTCCAGGTGCGAGTCCAGCCGCGACAGGCTCAGGGCCACGGAATAGTTGCCTTTGCCCAGGCCCATGACGAAAGCAAAGCGGTAGGTCACCTGCTCGCCGGCCTGCAGGTCAGTGAGGGCGAGGTCCTGACGATGGGTGTTGATGCCGTACATGGCCTGGCCCAGGCGATCCTTGATCATGAAACCCAGCACCAGTCGTTCGATGCCCTGGCGGATTTCGACCTGTACCTCAAGGACTACCGATTGGCCGACTTCGGCAGCGTCGATGGCGCGCTCGCGCTCATCCAGCAGACGCACGCTGAGGATTGCGGCTTCACCCGTGCCGGAAACGGTTTGCACCTGGCCGCCCGCGAGCATTTCCTGGCGCACCGTCTGGCCCTCGCGCTCGGCGAGCAGGGCATTGTAGTAATCCATGACGGCTTCGGGCTTGCCGTGCATGGCCATGCGGCCGTTTTCCAGGAGGATCGCCGAGTCGCAGATCGACTGGATCGCCGAGCGGTCGTGGGACACGATCAGTAACGTGGTGCCGGCCTTGCGGAAGCTGCGGATGCGGTCGAAGCTCTTGTGCTGGAAGTAGGCGTCACCCACCGACAGCGCTTCGTCGACGATCAGGATGTCCGGGCGCCGGGCGGTGGCCACGCTGAACGCCAGGCGCATCTGCATGCCACTGGAATAGGTACGTACCGGATGATCGATGGCTTCGCCGATTTCCGCGAAGTGTTCGATTTGCGGCATCAGGGTTTCGATTTCTTCAACCTGCATACCGAGCAGTTGCCCGGCCATGACCGCGTTCTGTCGGCCGGTAAAATCCGGATGAAAGCCCATGCCCAGTTCCAGCAGGGCGGCGACGCGGCCTTCGAGCTGGATCTGCCCACAGGTGGGTTGGGTGGTGCCGGTGATCATCTTCAGCAAGGTACTTTTGCCGGCGCCGTTGACCCCGACGATGCCCACCGCTTCACCGGGAGCGATCTCGAACGCCACGTCTTGCAGCACCCAGTGCTGGCGATGACGGATGGGCGAAAACGGGATCAGCCACTCGGCCAGTCGGCTCCAGCGCGTGGGGTATTGCTTGTAGGCCTTGCCCAGGCCGGTCACGCGTATGTGCCCCATTAGAGTTCATCCACCATTTCGCCGACCCGCTGACGAAACAGCCGCAGCCCGATCACGCAGAACAACACACCCGTCACGAAGATCGGCAGCAGCGAACTCCAGACCGGCCATTGGCCGTAGAGGAACAGGTTTTGGTAGCTGCCAATCAGGTTGGTCATCGGGTTGAGTTGCAACAACCGCTGTACCCATTCGGGCAGGATGTTCAGCGGGTACACGATCGGTGTCAGCCAGAACCAGAATTGCAGACAGATGCCGAAGAATTGCCCGACATCACGAAAGAACACGTTCAGCACGCCGAGGATCATCCCCAGCCCGGCGCAGAAGATGACTTGCAACGCCATCAGCGGCAGCAACGCCAGCAGGGCCATGCCCGGCAGGCGGCCGGTGATCAGCAGAAAGCCCAGGAACAGTCCGATGATGATCGCGAAGTTGATGCCGGCGTTGAACAGCACGATCACCGGCAGGCAGATTCTCGGGAAGCTGATTTTCTTCAGCAGGTTGGCGTTGTCCAGAAACATGTTCTGGCTGCGCAGGGTGATTTCCGAGAACAGGCCCCAGGTCAGCAGACCGGCGCAGAGGTAGACGCTGTAGGCCATGCCGTCATCCACCCCCGGCAAGCGGGCGCGCATGATGTGGGAAAAAATCACGGTATAGACGACGATCATCGACAGCGGGTTGAGCACGGTCCACAGGGCACCGAACAGCGAATTGCGATAGCGCGCTTGAAACTCTCGCTTGACGCTACCGAGGATGAAACCCCGGTAGCTCCACAGTGAGCGATACAGGGACAGCAGCATTCAAACCGTCCTGCCGTATTGGTCTTCGAAGCGAACGATATCGTCCTCCCCCAGGTATTCGCCGCTTTGCACTTCAATGATCACCAGGTCGATCACCCCGGGGTTTTCCAGGCGGTGCCTGTGCCCGGCGGCAATGAACGTCGACTCGTTCTTGGCCACCAGGTGCGAACCGGCACCGTTGTTGGTGACCTTGGCCATTCCTTCGACCACCACCCAGTGTTCGTTGCGGTGATGATGCATTTGCAGCGACAACTTGGCGCCGGGTTTGACCACGATACGTTTGATCTTGAAGCGCGGGCCTTCCTCGAGCACGGTGTAGGTGCCCCAGGGGCGGCTGACCGTGCGATGCAGGCGATAGGCTTCGTGCTTTTTGTCCTTGAGTTGCCGGGCTACCCGGCGCACGTCCTGGGCGCGGTCGACGTGGGCCACCAGCACCGCGTCGGCGGTGTCGATGATGATCAGGTTATCCACACCCACTGCGGCTACCAACCGGTCTTCGCTCTGGACGAAGTTGTCACGGCTGTCGATGAAGATCGCATCGCCGCTGGCGCGATTGTTCTGTGTATCGGCCGGCACCAATGCCGCCACCGCGCCCCAGGATCCGATGTCGCTCCAGTCGAAGCCGGCCGGCACCACAACCACTTTGTCGGAGCGTTCCATCAGGGCGTAGTCGATGGAGATGTCGGTGATCCTGGCGAAATGGGTCGGCGAAAGCTCCTGTTGCAGGCAACCACCGGTTTCCAGCGGCGCGCTGGCCGCCATGCAGGCCCGAGCCTGTTCAAGCAGCTCGGGCGCATGAAGGTGCAACTCGGCCAGCAGCGTGGCGATCGAGAAACAGAACATCCCCGAATTCCACAGGAAATTGCCGCTTTCCAGATAATGCGTGGCGGTTTGCAGGTCGGGTTTTTCGACGAAGCGCTGCACCTTGGCGGCGCCTTTGTCGTCCAGCGGGACACCGGTTTCGATGTAGCCGAAGCCGGTTTCCGGGGCTGTCGGCACGACGCCGAACGTCACCAGATGACCGGCCTTGGCCAGCGTCACGGCGTGCTCGACCGCGCTCTTCAACGCGTCTTCGTTGAGGATCAGATGGTCGGCAGGCATCACCACCATGATCGCTTCGTCGCCGTGCAGGGCTTGTAGCGAAAGGGCCGCCGCCGCGATGGCCGGGGCCGTATTGCGACCCGTCGGTTCGAGCAGAAAATGCCCGCGATGGCGCTCCAGGCGTGCGTCCTGATAGTGATCCTTGCTCTGGAAGTAGTAGTCGCGGTTGGTCACCGTGACGATATCGCCCCAGCCATCGAGCAAACCGGCCGCACGTCGATAGGTTTTGCCCAGCAGCGACTGACCATCGGGCAGAACCATGAACGGCTTGGGATGGCCTTCACGAGACACCGGCCACAAACGGGTCCCGGCACCACCGGAAAGAATCACGGGGATCAGCATGACCTACTCCTTGGCAACCCGTTTCATGTCCGCATCCATCATCATGCGGATCAAGGTGTCCAGGTCGGTTTTTGGTTTCCAGCCCAGTACACGTCGGGCCTTGGCCGGGTTGCCGAGCAGGACGTCGACTTCGGCCGGGCGGAAGAAGGCCGGGTCAATCTTCACGTAGTCGCGGTAATTGAGGCCGATGTGATCAAAGGCGATGCGACACATTTCGCGCACCGTGGTGGTCACGCCGGTGGCGACCACGTAATCGTCAGGCTTGTCCTGTTGCAGCATCAGCCACATGGCTTCGACGTAGTCGCCGGCGAACCCCCAATCACGTTTCGTGTCGATGTTGCCCAAGCGCAGTTCCTGCTGTTTGCCCTGCTTGATGCGGGCGGCGGCGTCGGTGACTTTGCGGGTCACGAACTCGATGCCGCGTAGCGGTGATTCGTGGTTGAACAGGATTCCGCTGCTGGCGTGCAGGTTGAAGCTTTCGCGGTAGTTCACGGTGATCCAGTGACCGTAGAGCTTGGCCACACCGTAAGGGCTGCGCGGGTAGAACGGTGTGTTTTCATCCTGCTGCTCGGCCTGAATCAAGCCGAACATTTCGCTGGTGGACGCTTGATAGAAACGGGTGTGCGGACTGAACTGGCGGATCGCTTCGAGCAGGTGAGTCACGCCCAGGCCGTCGACGATGCCGGTGCTCACCGGTTGATCCCAGGAGGCGGCGACAAAGCTTTGCGCGGCCAGGTTATAGACCTCGTCCGGCGCCGACTTGATCACCGCGCGCTGCACCGAGCAGGCATCGGCCATGTCGCCGTCCAGATAGACGATATCGCCCTCGATCCCCGTCTCGCGCAGCCGCCAACGCGAATCGCTGCTGCGCCGCGCCACCAGACCGTGGACCTTGTAACCCTTATCGAGCAACAGTTTTGCCAGATACGCGCCGTCCTGGCCGGTGATCCCTGTGATCAGTGCACTTTTTGTCATTCTTGTCGTACTCGCGTCTCCCAGTCGGACAGGATCGCCCGCAGGGATTGTTGTGTTGTGATGTCAGGCGTCCATCCTGTGGTCTGGGCGAGCTTGGCATGGCTGCCACAAACGCGACGCTGATCCGCGCGACGAAGACGCGCCGGATCCTGAATCAGTTGCATATCGACCTGAGCGAGGTCCCCCAGTTGTTCGATCAAACTGCGAATGCTCTGCTCGCGCCCCGAGCAAATGTTGTAGACCTGCCCCGGCGTGCCTTTTTCCAGTAACGCCAGGTAGGCCGACACCACGTCGCCCACATCGAGGAAGTCGCGGGTGACATCGATGTCGCCGACTTCCAGTTGTGGTGCTTGCAGGCCTTGCTTGATCCGGCTGATCTGCCGCGCGGCGCTGGCGATGACGAAGCTGTCCTTCTGCCCGGTACCGATGTGGTTGAACGGGCGGGCGACCAGCACCGGCCAGCTTTCGCTCAAACCCCATTGCAGGCTCAAGAACTCCGCCGACAGTTTGCTCACCGCATAAGGATTGCGCGGGCAGGGCGGTTGGAGTTCGGTGATGGGCAAATCTGTTTCGTTGACCTGGCCATAGACATCACCGGAGCTGACATACAGGAAGGTACCGTTGAAGCCGCGGGCCTTGAGGGCTTGAAGCAGGTTGAGGGTGCCCAGCAGGTTGATGTTCAGCGTGCGCGCCGGATCACGGAAGGCTTCGGGAACGAAGGTCTGGCCGGCCAGGTGAATGACCGCATCGGGCATCTCCGGCCATAGGCCTTCAAGGCTTTCTGGCTGTGCGAGATCGTACCGGGAAGGGGCAGGCAGCAGGTCCCATTCCGAGGCGTCAGTCTTCAGACGAGATTGGATGTGTTGCCCCACGAATCCACTCAGACCCGTCACGAACAGACGCTTTTTCAAGCAACGAAACCCCTTGATCATAAAACTTCGCCATTCCCTACAAGCTTGACGGAAATGTCTGACAGACCGGGTGGATTACTGGGTCGAAAGACAGGCGAAGTTCGTTGTTGTGGTTGTTTGGTCGCCAATCTGTGCCAATTGTGCAGCAATTTCAACAGCTCTCAGCGTGACCGGTCAGTTCTCGTTTTTGCCGTCCTATTTATTCTCGCCGGACGGTTCACGAACCCTTAATGGATGTGTTTAGAATGCCCCTCGTCACGATCGCCCGGGGTTCGGCAGGGTTGTCTGAAACTCCGCGAAACCTGACCACTAAAACAAGAACGTAGACGGGCACGAAGACGATGGACGAGGGCGGGCAAACGCCGACTCGATCCGTGGTTTCGCCGTCATAGAGTGAGGCTGCCGGGATGGCGGCCTCATCGTGGAATGCCATGAATTTCATTCTTTACTCGGACGTCAACGACAGCTCCGTCAGCCAGAGCCTCGGTCGTCCCGAATACAGTTATTACTTCGTGCTCAAGGCTTATCGCTCGGTGCTCGAAAGCCTCGGGCGGGTGCATGTGGTGTCCTCCACCGCCGAGGTCGACCCCCTCTACAGGCAACTGCTTGCCGCCGGCGAAGACAGCCTGTTCCTGTCCTTCACCCCGCCGCAGAAAACCCCGAACGACCTTGAGTGCCCGACGATCTGCGTGGTGGCCTGGGAGTTCGATTCGATTCCCGATGAGCAGTGGGACAACGATCCACGGCAGGACTGGACCCGCATGCTGGCGCGCCAGGGCCGGGTGATCACGCTCTCCAGTCATACCGCCCGGGCGATCCGTCGGGCCATGGGCGAAGACTTTCCGGTGTTGGTCTTGCCGACTCCGTTGTGGGAAAACTTCGCGGCCATCCGTAGCCGACATACCAGTGTACCGGTCAATGCCGGTTCGACCCTCGACATCAAGGGCTGCATCTTCGATACCCGCACGCTCGAACTGTCTGCCGACTCGCTGATTCCACCGCCGTTGACCCCGGAGCAGCAGGCCGAACTCGATGCCTTGCGGCCGCCGCCGCTGACCCTGAGACGCCGCTTCGTCATCGCCAGGCACTACCTGCGCCTGTGGGTGCTGGACCTGGGCAAGGCGCAACAGGTACCGGTCCATCGCACACATTTTCTGAGTCAGTGGTACTGGGAAGGGATTCGCGATCTGCTGTCCGCTCCGGCTCACTCCAGGCTCGCAAAATACCTCCCGGCCATTGCCGGTCCGCAGTCGGTGCCGGCCCATGTACCGGCACCGGTGGACCTGCCGGACACGACGGAACAGGTTCAAACACAGGTCGATGGCGTGGTCTACGTCACCGTGTTCAACCCCAAGGACGGGCGCAAGAACTGGCATCAACTGATCAGCGCATTTTGCTGGGCATTCCGGGAAACCGAGGACGCCACGCTGGTGCTGAAGATTACCCAGAGCGATCTGTCGTCCTACTACGCCGAGCTGATGACCTTGCTGGCGCAGCTGTCGCCGTTCGCCTGTCGGGTGGTGGTGATGCACGGTTACCTGGACGATCCGCAATATGCCCGGCTCTATGAGGCGGCGAGTTATTACGTCAACACCTCGCGCTGCGAGGGCCTGTGCCTGCCGCTGATGGAGTTCATGGCCAGCGGCAAACCGGTGATCGCCCCGGACCACACGGCCATGGAGGATTACATCGATGAGCGCGTGGCGTTTGTGGTCAAGTCCAGCGAAGAGCTGACCGTCTGGCCCCAGGACACCCGCATCATCTACCGTACCCTGCGTTATCGACCGGACTGGGGGTCGTTGAAAACGGCCTACGAAAACAGCTACCGGATCGCCAGGGAACAGCCGCTGGAGTACCAGCGCATGTCTCACGCCGCGGTCGGGCGCATGCACGATTACTGCGCCTTCGCCCCGGTGCAACAGCGCCTGGCGGACTTTTTCGGGCTGGCGCCGCACGTGCTGCCGGCAACGGCCGTGACGGATAACGCCTCATGCTGATCATCATTCATTCGGAAACCAACCAGCGCACCATTGCCCAGAACCTGGGCCGTTCGGAGTACAGCTACTACTTCGTGCTCAAGGAGTATCGGCCGGTGCTGGAGCGACTGGGTCGGGTGGTGGAAGTCAGCGACCCGCAAACCGAAGTCGATGCCCTGTACCTCGACTGCCTGGCCCGTGGCGAAGATTGCGTGTTCCTGTCGTTCTCGCCGCCCCATCGCACGCCTGTGCATTTCGCCTGTCCGACCCTGGCGGTGTTTGCCTGGGAATTCAGCACCATTCCCAACGAACCGTTCGCCGGCGAGCCGCGTAATGACTGGCGCACGGTGTTGCGTGCGTGCGGTGCGGCAATCACCCATTCCAGCTACACCGTCAATGCCGTGCGCGAAGCCATGGGCGCCGACTATCCGATCGTCGCGGTACCGGCGCCGGTGTGGGATCGCTTTGCCGAACGTGGTGCGCAGTTGCGGCGCCAGCCATTGGCCAATCAAGTGCGATTGAAGATCAAAGGCTTGCTCGTGGACAGTCGCCAACTCGATTTGCGGGCCTTTGGTCCTGCACATTTGCGAACCGGCAAGGGCATCGACTTTCAGGTGCCTGCACGTGAACAGGCGCTGGTGCTCGACGGTGTGATCTACACGTCGGTGTTCAACCCCGGCGACGGGCGCAAGAATTGGGAAGACATGCTCAGTGCCTTCTGCGTGACCTTCCGCGAGGTCGAAGACGCCACACTGGTGCTCAAACTGACTCACCACGATGCCGAAGAAGCGCTGACCGATATTCTTCATCACTTGTACAAGAACCAGTCCTACCGCTGCCGTATCGTGCTGATTTATGGCTACCTTGCTGATACGGACTACGAGTGTCTGGTGCAGGCCACGAGTTACGTGGTGAACACGTCCTACGGCGAGGGCCAGTGCCTGCCACTGATGGAATTCATGTCGTGCGGCAAACCGGCGGTGGCACCGCGCACCACGGCGATGATCGATTACCTGGACGCCGACAATGCTTTCCTCATCGACTCCACGGATGAGCTGACGGCCTGGCCCCACGACCCACGCAAGGCGTTTCGCACCCTGCGTTACATCACCAGTTGGGCCTCGTTGTGCACGGCCTATCGGGCCAGCTATGACGTGGCCCGGGACGACCCGCAACGCTATGCAAGGATGTCCACCCACGCGGTGGCCAGCCTGCAGAACTTCTGCAGCCAGGCAACCGCTGAACAGCGACTGAAAGGATTTTTGGCCCGGCTGTTCGAACCCTGCACTGCGTCCGCCGTGGAAACCCCCGAGGCATGATCCGCGCATTGATGAGTTGGCTGCGTCCGGCGACAAAACCCGAACCGGTGCCTGTGCCAGCACCGGTGGCGCAAGGCAACGTGTCGCCGCGAGATGTCGGCTTGCACGACGCCATGCTCGACGGCTGGTTTTCGGGCGACAGCGGCGAACTGCTCAAGGGCTTTGCCATCACCGCGAACGACACCTTGCTGGATGTCGGTTGCGGCGAAGGCGTTGCGACGTTGTTTGCGGTGCGTCAGGGCGCGTCGGTGATTTTTACCGACAGTGAACACGACAAGGTCCGTGACCTGGCCCGGCAAGTGGAAGTGCAGACGGACAAGCCAGGACTGGGGCTGGTCAGCAATAGCCTGCCGTTGCCGCTGGCCGATGGTTGCGCGAGCAAAGTGGTGTGCATGGAAGTGCTCGAACACATCGACCGGCCCGAGCCGCTCATGGCCGAGCTGGTGCGCATGGGTCGTCCCGGTGCGCAGTATCTGCTCAGCGTGCCGGCACCGGTGGGCGAGCACTTGCAGCAGGGTATCGCGCCGGCCAGCTATTTCCAGTCACCCAATCACGTACAGATTTTTACCCCGGAACGCTTCGCCGCGCTGGTGGAGGGCGCCGGTCTGGTGATCGAACATCGCCAGGCCACCGGGTTTTTCTGGGTGATGGGCATGATCTTCTTCTGGGCCAGCGAGCGCGCGGCCGGGCGCGACCTGGGCGGTGCGGTGCGGGATCGGATTCAGGCGCCGTATCCGCCGCTGATGGAGAGCTGGGCGAAAACCTGGCAAGACCTGCTGGCGCAACCTGATGGCCTGGCGATCAAGCAGATGCTCGATCAGTTCATGCCCAAGAGCCAGGTGATCATTGCGCGCAAACCCATGACGAGCGGCTCAAAAGCCGGGACGCTGCCATGAGCAGTCGACGGATCCTCGATATCGAGTTGTTGCGCGGGATCGCCGTGCTTGGCGTGGTGGTGCATCACCTGCAAAGCGTGCCGTTTCCGGGGGGGCTGCCGGGCTTCGAGTCGGGCATGGACTACGGGCAACTCTGGTGGGGCGTGGATCTGTTTTTCGTCATCTCGGGGTTTGTGATTGCCCGTGGCCTGATTCCGCTGCTGCGTGGATGCCGGACACCGCAGGCCTTTTGGCAGGAAACCCGCGATTTCTGGGTTCGCCGGGCCTTTCGTCTGTTGCCATCCGCCTGGTTGTGGTTGCTGCTGATGTTGTCGGGTGCGCTGTTGTTCAACCAGTCGGGCGCCTTTGGCACGGTGCAGGCCAATCTGCAGGCGACGCTGGCTGGCTTTCTGCAGTTTGCCAATTTTCGGTTTGCCGAAAGTTTCATGAATTTCGAATACGGCGCCAGCTTCGTTTACTGGAGCCTGTCCCTTGAAGAACAGTTCTACCTGCTGCTGCCGTTACTGATCCTCGCTTGCCGCAAGCGCTTGATATGGGTGTTGCTGGCCTTGGTTGCCGTGCAGCTGTTTACCTGGCGCTCGGCCTTGTTGATGAGCATCAGGACCGACGCCCTGGCACTGGGCGTGTTGCTGGCAATGTGGAGCTCAAGGCCGAGTTATCTGGTTTGGGAGCCGCGGTTGTTGAGCCGCCGTTGGGCAGGCCCGTTGATGCTGATCGGTGTGGCGGCGGTGTTGAGCGTGATGGCGAGTCCACCGTTCAATCTGGCGAGTTACCGGACGGGAGCACTTGCCTTGCTGTGCGCGGTGCTGGTGTGGATCGCTTCCTACAATCGCGATTACCTGCTGCCCAAGGGCAAGCTCAAACAACTACTGGTGTGGTTGGGCGCCCGGTCCTATGGCATCTACCTGATTCACATCCCGGCGTTTTTTGCCGTGCGCGAAGGCTTGTTTCGTTTCGCGCCTGGCGGTTCGCAGGACGTGGCGACGCAGCCGGCACTGGCGCTGTTTTGCGCCCTGCCCCTGATCGTGCTGCTGAGCGAACTCAACTACCGATTCATCGAGCTACCCATGCGCAACCGGGGTGCCCGTCTGGTGCAACGCTTGCGTGCGTCCCGATCAGCCCTTCCATCCTCTGGAGCCACCTCATGCTGAGCCTTTTGAAGAAACTCACGGCGGGCACGCCCGCTGCCGCGCAGCCGCTGACGCCAGCACCATCGGTATCCGACAAGGTCGACCCGTACATGCTCGGTCTGCACGACGCGATGCTCAGTGGCTGGTTCAACCAGCAAACCGGCGAGCTGTTCACAGGTTTCCCGGTCAGCCCCGAGGACACGCTGTTGGACGTGGGCTGCGGCGACGGGGGCAACGTGCATTTTTGCGGCATGCGCGGCGCGAAGATCATCATTGCCGACATTGACGCGGCCAAGGTCGAAGCAACTCGTCAGCGCCTGAGCGACACGCCGGCGCGGGGCGTCGAGTGCCACGTCACGGACTGCAACCCGCTGCCGATTGCCGACGCGACCGCGACCCGGGTGGTGTCCACCGAAGTCATCGAACACGTCGACGATCCGGCGCAGTTCCTTGCCGAACTGGTGCGGGTCGGCAAGCCCGGGGCACTGTATTTGCTCAGTGTTCCGCACCCGAGTTCCGAAGACCTGCAAAAAGACATCGCCGCGCCTGAGTATTTCCAAAAGCCCAACCACATTCGCATCATCAGCGAAGAGCAGTTCAAGTCGATGGTCAGCGACGCCGGCCTGGAAGTCATCAGTCACAGCCAGTACGGGTTCTATTGGTCGATGTGGATGCTGTTGTTCTGGGAAGCCAAGGTCGATTTCAGCAACGCCGACCACCCGTTGCTCAACCATTGGGCCGACACCTGGCAGGCCGTTCTGTCCTCGCCACGGGGCGCGCAGATCAAACGGGCGCTGGACGCGGTCGTGGCGAAAAGTCAGGTGATCATTGCTCGCAAGCCGATGGCTGAGTAGGCTGCCGGGAATTCGTAATAGATCAATTGTGGCGAGGGAGCTTGCTCCCGCTGGGCTGCGAAGCAGCCCCTCATTTCATCAGACACACCACATTGGCTGCATTTTCGACTGCTGCGCAGCCGAGCGGGAGCAAGCTCCCTCGCCACAGAGGATGAGGGTTCATTGTGTTTTTCATTCGTCTGTCGGCCTTGCTTGCCGCATTGCTGTTGCTCAGCGGTTGCGAGCGACCGGACGCGCCACCGCTCGATCAGCAACTCTATGTCTGGCAGCGCCAATGGACGTCGGCCCATGACGCCGCGCTGCGCGACAGCCGCGCCGACTTCTCGAGCTTGCGCGTGCTGGCCTTGCAGGCGTTTCCGCAGGCCGGTTGGAGCCGGGCGCGGATCGATCCGGCGCGGCTCAAGCGTGATGGTCGACCGCTGATTGCGGTGATTCGTCTGGATGGCCAGCTCAAGGGGCTGGATCAGGACGAGGTCACGGCGCAGATCCAGCAGGTGCTCAGCGATTGGCAGGGGCAGGGGTTGATCCTCACTGGCGTGGAAATCGACCACGATGCGGGCAACGCCCGGCTACCGGCCTACCGCGAGTTCCTCACGCATTTGCGCGCGGTTCTGCCGGCGTCCTTACCACTGAGCATCACCGCGTTGCCGGCCTGGCTCGACAGCCCCGAATTGCCGGCGCTGCTGGCGACGGTCGACAGCAGCGTCTTGCAGGTGCATGCGGTGAGCGATCCACGGCGTGGGCTGTTCGACCCGGATCAGGCCCGGCAGTGGGCCAAGGCCTGGAGCCGTATCACCTCGAAACCGTTTTATCTGGCGCTGCCGGCTTATGGCGTGGCGCTGTTGCCGGGGGCCGGTGGCGCGCCGGTTGTGGAAAGCGAAGTGCCCATCGAGCGGGGCGGCAAACGCCGGGAATTGCTGGCAGACCCGCAGCAACTGAGCAAACTCGGCGCCGAGTTGCGCGCCGATCCGCCGGCCCATCTGGCCGGGCTGATCTGGTTTCGCCTGCCCCTAGCCAATGATCGCCGGGCCTGGAGCCTGATGACGCTGGTTGCTGTGGCGCGTGGCGATACGCTCGACAGTCGCGTGGGGCTGAAGCTCTCGGCGCAGGACGGCCTCTACGACATCAGCGTCAGCAACCAAGGCAACCTCGACAGTGCCTGGCCCGAACGCCTGACGTTGGCGGTGCGGGGCTGCGAGGGTGCCGATGCGCTGGCCGGTTATGCGTTGCAACAGCGCCCGGATCTGCTTACCTTCACCCGCCTGCGCGACGGTCGAATCCCGGCCGGCGGGCAGCGCGCCATCGGTTGGGCACGCTGCGCAAATATTGATCAAGGAGGTTCGAATGTTCACCCGTAACTGGCCCCGCCATGTGCTTTGCCTGAGCCTCAGCCTGCCGTTGGGTTCGGTGCTGGCCTGCGGGCCGGACTTCCCCATGCGCCTGCTGGACAACCGTGACCAGTCGCTGGCGGAACTGCCGGAAGGCAACTTCAACCTTGAGATCAACCGCCTCGGGCATGCCATCGCGGGACTGAAAAATGTCACCGCAGCCACCAACATTCCCGGGGACGGTTATGGCGATGCGCCCGATTACACCGGTCAGCGCGACACCGCCGAACAGGCCGGTTTGACGCCCGAGCAACAAGCGCGGGTGAAACAGCTGCGCAGCCTGACTGATGCCCGTCAGGTAGAAGAGCAAGGCGCGAATCTGCCGACCGAGTTCACGTTCTATCTGGCTGGCGCGGTGGCGTTCAACGCCGGTGACCATGGTTTGGCCGCCGAATACTTTCAGAAAGTGCTGGCGCTGCCGGCGGATCAACGCCCGTTGCGCAGCACCTGGGCGGCTTATTCGTTGGGGCGGGCACTGTTCGCCATGAGTTCAGAAGCAGGTGCCGGCCCGGACCTGCTGGCTCAATCTCGAAAGGCCTTCGAGCAGACTCGTCAGTTGAGCATTGACGGCTTCAGCGCCCCGTTGGAACTGGGTGTCGCCAGCCTCGGCGAAGAAGCGCGAGTGGCCCGCACCGCTGGCGACTGGAACAACGCCATCGAACTCTACGCCACGCAAAACCTCCACGGTTCGGCGGTGGGTTACACCTCGCTGAAGCTGTTGATGGCCGATCTGGCGGCGATGCCTGACGATCAACTGGCCGGGTTGCTCAAGGGCAAAGCGGTGCAGCAACTGGTGACGGCGTCGTTGATCAGTCGACTGGGCTGGTCATTCGGTGATCAACCGCCGAACGAACAAAAATTGATCAAACTGCTGCAAAACAGTACCCGTGGCAGTCTGGATAACGCTGATCGCCTGGCGGCGATGAATTATCAACAGGGCGATTACGCCAGCGCCAAAGCCTTCCTCGAACAGGCCGGTGACGGCGGCCTCGCGTGGTGGCTGCGGGCCAAACTGGCGTTGCGTGAGGGCGACAAAGGCGCTGCCGCCGCGGCCTACGCCAAGGCAGCCCAGGCCTTCCCGCAGAACGAGTCCTGGGGCGAACGAAGGACTCCGGACTGGGATTACGAAACGGTGCAGCCCAAGTGCCGGGTCAACGGGGAAAGCGCGATCCTCGCCCTGCAACGCGGGGATTACCTGCAAGCCTTCGATCAGCTTTATCGCAGCCAAAACATTTACTGGTACGACGCGGCCACCGTTGCCGAGCGGGTGCTGACCCTCGATGAACTCAAGCAGTACGTCGACACCCAGGTACCGGCACCGCCGCCGCTCAGTCAGCAGGATCGTGACAATTATGTGCCGTTGCCAGTGGCCGCGAGCCTGCGCAATCTGCTGGGGCGGCGCCTGTTGCGTGAAGGGCGTTATGACGAAGCACCGGCTTACTTCGACAGCGTCGATCTGCAGAACAAGGCCAAGGCGTATGGGCAGTTGCGTCAGGAGGCGGACGCTGCCTGGTGGCCGACCAAGCGTGCCGCGGCGTTGTTCAATTCCGCCGGGATGGCACGCCGATGGGGCATGGAGCTTCTCGGCTACGAAATGGCGCCGGATTACGCCACATTGGGTGGTAATTACAGCCTTGAGAGCCGCGAGCTCGAGGTCGGTCCGTTAGTGGCTGAAGATGAAGTACTGCGTCAGCAAGCCAGCGCCGCTCAACCCGATGAGCGCTATCACTACCGTTATGTCGCAACGGCTTTGGCCAGTCGTGCTGCCGATAATCTGCCTCATACCAGCCAGGCTTTTGCGGCAGTGTTGTGTGCGGCGGCGGGGTGGAACACCAGCCTTGAAGAGGAAAGTGCCTTCTATCAACGGTATGTAAAAGAAGGGCCGTACGTGGATTGGGCGGTGAACTTCGGTCACCAATGCCCTTATCCCGACTTTCAGAACGCCAGCAAACGTTATGTAACCCAGGCCACCGATGCTACGCGTTCGATGTTGCGGCCTTACAAGAAGCCGGTGCAGGTAGGCGCTATTGTGGCGATCACGGCGGCGGCGTTGCTGCTGATCAGTCGCCGTCGTCGTAAAGCGCGGTAACGCTCAAGCCTGTTGCACAAAGGTCAGCCGCACCGCGAAGCCGATTAACAGGCTGCCGAACAACCACTGCTGTACCCGCTGGGCCGATGGACTGCGTTGCAGCCAACGGCCCAGTGCGGCGCCGACCAGCGCGTAGGCGCTGTCGAACAACAACCCGACGCCGACCAGCATCATGCCCAGCGTCGCAAATTGCCCGAGCACTGGTCCGGCGTGAGGCTCAATGAACTGCGGCAGCAGCACCGAGCAGAACAGCAGTGCCTTGGGGTTGAGCAGGTTGGTCAACAAACCGCGCTGGATCGCCTCGCGCCAATGCGGTTTTTCAGTCGTGGCGCCTGCACCGTTCAAGCTCGGCAGCATCGTGGTGCGCAGGCACTGAATGCCGATCCACAGCAGGTACGCGGCCCCGGCCAGGCGCACCACATCAAAAGTCCAGGGGGCCGTCTTGAACAACGCCGCCAAACCCAACGCCGCCAAGGCCACATGACAACCACGCGCGATGCCCAACCCCAACGCCGTGGCCAGCGCCGCGCCTTTGCCCTGACGCGCGCCGGTCTGCAACAGCAGAATCATATCCGGGCCGGGCAATAGGTAAACCACTGTCAACGCCACGAAAAACAGCCAGAGTTCTGCCACGTTGCACCCCGTTCGTTGTCGATTTGGTGAGGTCAGTCTACGGCCGAGGGGCAGGGCAGGTGGTTGCGTAGTCAGCTTCTAAAGCTTCAATACTTGGCATAACCTGCCACTTTGTGATGATCGAACAGTCAGGATCTGCCAAACCATGAAACTGGACGCCTACGACCGCAAGATTCTCGCGGCACTGCAACGGGACGGACGCCTGAGCAACGTGCAATTGGCCGACGAGATCGGCCTGTCCGCCTCGCCCTGTTTGCGTCGAGTACGGATGCTGGAAGAGGCGGGCGTGATTCGCGGCTATCAGGCCAATCTGGATCGGGATGAAGTGGGCCTTGGGCTGACGGTGTTTGTCGGGGTCAAGGTCGAACGGCATAACGATGAACAGGCCGAAGCCTTTCGCCTGGCCGTGACGACATTGCCTGAGGTGATTTCGGCGTTCCTGGTGTCAGGGGAGTCTGATTTTCTGTTGCAAGTGGTGGTGCCGGATTTACGCGCCTATGACCGGTTTCTCACCGGGCGACTGCTGAAGTTGCCGGGTGTGAGCGACATTCGCAGCAACTTTGCGATTCACACGGTGAAGACGCCGGGGGCGCTGCCGCTTGAGCATTTGCCGCTTTAGACCGAGTCGACTGCATCGCGAGCAGGCTCGCTCCCACATTGGTTTTGTGAACGCCACAGATCAAATGTGGGAGCGAGCCTGCTCGCGATAGCGGTAGTTCAGTCTCCATCGACCTCCAGGCTTACATCTGCGTCGCCATCCCCTCCACATCCATTGCCGCCTGGCGCAGGGCTTCGGAGCGGGTCGGGTGGGGATGACAGGTCAGGGCGATGTCTTCAGCCGAGGCGCTGAATTCCATGGCCACGCAATATTCGCCAATCATTTCGCTGACGCTCGGGCCCACAAGGTGCACGCCGAGGACTTCGTCGGTGCGTTCATCGGCCAGTACCTTGGCGAAGCCTTCAGTCTCGTGGTTGATCTTCGCCCGGCTGTTGGCGGTGAAGGGGAACTTGCCGACTTTGTAGGCGCGACCTTCGGCCTTGAGTTGTTCTTCGGTCTTGCCGACGCTGGCCAGCTCCGGCTTGGTGTAGATCACGCTGGGAATCAAGTCGTAATTGACCTCGCCGGCCTTGCCGACGATCTGCTCGATGCAGGCCATGGCTTCGTCTTCGGCCTTGTGGGCGAGCATCGGCCCCGATGTGACGTCACCGATCACCCAGACGCCCGTGGCTTCCGTGCGGTGGCCCTTATTGGTGAGCATGCCGCGTTTATCCGTGGCGAGACCGACGTTTTCCAGTCCCAGGCCTTGGGTATAAGGACGACGACCAATAGCCACCAGCACGTAATCGGCTTCAAGCACCTCGGCGGTGCCGCCTGCGGCTGGTTCGACGCTGAGTTGAACACCACTCGCCGAGGGGGTGGCGCGGGTGACTTTCGAACTCAACTTGAAGTTGATGCCTTGCTTGCTCAATGAACGCTGAAGGGTCTTGCCCGCCTCGCCATCCACCCCGGGGCAGATCCGGTCGAGAAATTCGACCACCGTCACCTGAGCGCCCAGGCGCCGCCATACCGAGCCCAGCTCCAGACCGATCACCCCGGCACCGATCACTACCAGATGCTTCGGCACTTCGGCCAACGACAACGCGCCCGTGGAGTCGAGGATGCGTTTGTTGTCGATGTCGACGCCCGGCAGGGGAGTGGGTTCGGAACCGGTGGCGATGATGATGTCTTTGGTGCTCAGCTGGGTCTTGCCACCCTGGCTGTCGGTCACCGTGACCTTGCCCGGCCCGTCGATGTGGCCCCACCCCTTGATCCAGTCGACCTTGTTTTTGCGAAACAGAAACTCGATGCCCTTGGTCAGCCCGGTGACGCTTTCATCCTTCTGTTTCATCATCTGAGCCAGGTTGAGCACAGGTTTGACCTCAATCCCGAGGTTGGCGAATTCCGCCCCCATGGCCGCGTCGTAGAGTTCGGAGGCATGCAGCAGGGCTTTGGACGGCATGCAGCCGACATTCAGGCAGGTCCCGCCCAGAGTGGCGCGGCCTTCCACGCACGCCGCTTTCAGACCCAACTGGCCGGCGCGGATCGCTGCGTTATAACCGCCGGGGCCTGCGCCCAGAATCACGACGTCATAGGTGCTCATAGTGGTACTCCTGGTGAAAGGGTGCAGGATCGATAAAAGTAGTCTTCGAAAAAATTACGAACGTAATATGTGCGTTTTGAGCCATTTCGGTCAAGGCTTCAGCTTGGCGACAGGTTTAGCGCTTTTAGATAGAACGATTCAGGACGAAAATTTCACCATTTTCGTTATATCGTAACGAATTGTGATGTGAGCAATGACTGGGGTGGTATGCAAGTCGATCTCGATGGCGATGGAGCACAGATAGCAGGGCTGCCGCGCTTTCAGCAGGCGGTCGTTCAAGGACGTCGATTGCGCCAATGGGCAATCGGTTTGGGTGCCTTGGCGGCGGCAGGGCTGGTGTTGGCGTTTTTTGTCGGCCTGTTTGCACCGCAGTCGCTCTGGCCAGCGTTATTGGTCAATCAGAGCGCCGGTTTGCTGGTGCTGGTCGCCGGTTTGCAATCGGCCTGGTGGGTGACGCAGTGGCGTGCACGGGTGATGAATCCAGCGGTGTTGGTGCCGGTGGCTGTGGTCGAGGAAGTCGTTGCCGCCGAAGGTTGGTACGAGCGGTTGCTGGAGCGCATCAGTCAGCGTTGGCTGCGCTTGCTGGGGCAGATCGGTGCACCGACGCTCTGGCTTGGCGGCTGGGCGTTGTTGACGTTGTACAGCATCGAGCAAGTCTGGAGCCTGGCCCTACCGCCCGCTATGTTGGGAAGCGCGGCTAGTGTCGGCGCCGCGCTGTCGTTGCTGCTGGCGTTCGGTTTGTTGGTGCTGGAGCGGCAACTGGCCCAGGAAAACGTCGCCCAATGGCCCGAGGCCGGGTCGTTGGCGCAGCTGACGCGGGTTGCAATTATTGGCCTGGTGCTCAGCGCCCTGTGTTTATTGTTCGGCAGTGAAACGTCAGTCTGGCCAGTGCGTCTGGCGGTGCTGATCGGCTTGTTGCCGGGGCTGGTCGCCGTTGAGCTGTTGCTGCGCGCCGTGTTGTCGCTGTTCAGTCCTCGTCGTGAACAACTGGAACCGGCCTTGCTGGCGCGAAGCTTTGTCGCCGACATGCTGCGCTGGCCGCCGCAACCCCTGCTCGCATTGCAGCACGAAATACACAATCGCTTCGGTATCGATCTGCGGCAGATCTGGGCCTTCACCTACATGCGCCGCGCTTTTTTGCCGGTGCTTGCGGTGGTGGCGACCGTCGGTTGGTCGCTCACCGGTATTCATGAAATACCGCTACAAGGGCGGGGCATCTACGAACGTTTCGGCAAACCGGTGGAAGTGTTCGGCCCCGGTTTGCACACCGGTTTGCCGTGGCCGCTGGGCCGGGTGCTGAGCGTCGAAAACGGTGTGGTCCACGAGTTGGCCACCAGCGTGGGCGAAACGTCGGCCCCGGTCGAGGCCGAACCTGCCGACGGCCCGGCGCCGGCGATTGCCAATCGCTTGTGGGACGCCAGCCATGTGAATGACAAATCCCAGGTCATTGCCAGCAGCCGTGCCGACAAACAGAGCTTCCAGATCGTCAACATGGACGTGCGCTTCGTCTATCGCATTGGTCTGAGCGATCAGGCGGCGCTGGCCGCGACGTATAACAGCGCCGACGTGCCGACGCTGATCCGCAGCACCGCCAGCCGAATTCTGGTTCATGACTTCGCCTCAAGAACCCTCGACGGTTTGCTCGGCGAGGACAGGGTAGGGCTCGCCGAAGAGATCGGTCGCGCCGTGCAGGCGGACCTGCAAAAACTCGACAGCGGCGTGGAAATTCTCGCCACGGTGGTCGAGGCCATTCACCCGCCAGCGGGGGCGGCTAACGCTTATCACGGCGTGCAAGCGGCGCAGATTGGCGCCCAGGCATTGATCTCCCGCGAGCGCGGTGCAGCGGCGGAGGCGTCCAACCAGGCGCAATTACAGGCCAGTATCGCTCGTGATCAAGCCACGGCCAGTGCTCATGAAATCAACTCGGCCGCTCAGGCCGCCGACCTGAAATTTGCCGCTGAGCGAAAGGCTTATTCCAGCGCCGGCCAAGCCTTCGTGCTGGAGCAATACCTCAGCCAACTGACCCAGGGTTTGGCCAACGCCAAGCTGCTGGTTCTCGATCATCGTCTGGGTGGCAGCAGCAATGCGCCGACCATCGACCTACGTACATTCACGCTGCCGGCTGACCTTGCGCCGCCGCGTAATACCGCTCAGCCAGGAGCCGCCCATTGAGCCAATCGACGCCTACTCACGATCACGATGACCACGCCGGCCACGATCACGGCCATGGCGGGCATCACCACGGTCATCATCACCACCACCACGGTGATCCACACGAAGCTGGCCCATTCCCGTGGCGGCGGATGGGCTGGGCAGCGCTGCTGGTGGCGTTTGCCATTGCGGCGGCGAGCCTGGTGCAAGTGCGCTCGGGAGAGGCCACGGTGATTACGCGCTTCGGCAATCCATCGCGGGTGTTGCTGGAGCCGGGTCTTGGCTGGCGCTGGCCAGCACCGTTCGAGGCGGCGATCCCGGTGGATCTGCGGCTACGTACCACCTCCAGCGGTTTGCAGGATGTGGGCACGCGCGATGGTCTGCGCATCATCGTGCAAGCCTACGTGGCCTGGCAGGTGCAGGGTGATCCGGACAACGTGCAACGCTTCATGCGCGCCGTACAGAACCAGCCGGACGAAGCGGCGCGGCAGATTCGTACCTTTGTCGGCTCGGCGCTGGAAACCACCGCCAGCAGTTTCGATCTGGCCAATCTGGTGAACACCGACGCCAACCAAGTGCACATCGCCGACTTCGAGGCACAGCTGCGTCAGCAGATCGATCAGCAGTTGCTCACCACCTATGGCGTGCGAGTGCTGCAAGTCGGCATTGAGCGTTTGACCCTGCCGTCGGTGACACTCACCGCGACCGTCGATCGTATGCGCGCCGAGCGTGAAACAATCGCCACTGAACGCACGGCCATTGGTAAACGGGAAGCCGCGCAAATTCGCTCCGCGGCCGAGCGTGATGCGCGAATCGTGCAAGCCGATGCGACGGTGAAAGCCGCGGACATCGAAGCCCAATCCCGCGTCGAAGCCGCGCAGATTTACGGCCGGGCCTACGCCGGTTCACCGCAGCTCTACAATTTGCTGCGGTCCCTCGACACCTTGGGCACCATCGTCACGCCGGGCACTAAATTGATTTTACGTACCGATGCCGCGCCGTTCCGGGTATTGGTTGACGGCCCGCCGACCCTCGATAACAAGTCCGGGTCGCAGCCATGAGTTTGGTTCCACGTGGAACAAATGAGTTGAGCAGCCCCTGGATTCAGGCCGGGCGCTTGGCTTTTCTGGCGCTTTACGCCGTGACTGTGCTGGCTGCGTTGGCATGGGCATTTTCCAATGTGCGGCAAATCGACCCGCAAAATCGTGCCGTGGTGTTGCACTTCGGCGCGCTGGATCGCATTCAAAATGCCGGGTTGCTGTTGGCATGGCCGCGCCCGTTTGAGCAGGTGATCTTGTTGCCGGCAGCGGATCGAGTGATTGAGCGTCGGGTGGAAAATCTTCTACGCACCGATGCCGCGTTGCAGGCTGATCGAGTGGCGAGCTTCGCCACGCCCATCAGCGATGCACTCGCTGGCTCCGGTTATCTGCTGACCGGGGATGCGGGCGTGGTGCAGCTGGATGTGCGGGTGTTCTACAAAGTCACCGAACCCTATGCCTTCGTTCTTCAGGGCGAGCATGTGCTGCCGGCGCTGGATCGGCTGGTGACACGTAGTGCCGTGGCGCTCACCGCTGCGCGAGATCTGGACACCATTCTGGTGGCTCGACCAGAACTGATCGGCGCGGACAATCAGGCTGCCGAACGTCGTGAACGCCTACGTGGCGATCTGGTGCGGGGCATCAATCAACGCCTGGCCGAACTGACGGCGACTGGGCAGGGCTTGGGTATCGAAGTGGCGCGGGTCGATGTGCAGTCGAGTTTGCCCGGCCCGGCGGTGAGCGCTTTCAACGCCGTGTTAACCGCCAGCCAGCAGGCCGACAAAGCCGTGGCCAACGCGCGCACGGAAGCCGAGAAACTGACTCAGAGTGCCAACGAACAAGCCGACCGCACGCTGCAAGTGGCTCATGCCCAGGCCAGCGAACGATTGGCAAAAGCCTCTGCCGACACCGCCACGGTACTGAGTTTGGCCAAGGCGCAACAGCAGGGCACCGACCCGCAGATGCTGCTGCGTATTTACCGTGAGCGGATGCCGAAGATTCTCGGGCAGGCCGGCTCGGTGACGACGGTCGATCCGAAAGACGATTCGCGCCTGATCATCCAGGGAGCTGCGCAATGACTGCCCATACCGCCGCCGCGCCGAGCATGTTGTCCTCGGCTGAACAACGTAGCGCCGCGCGCCAGTTGACCCTGGCGATGCTTGCACTTGGGTTGCTTGCGCTGGGCCTGATCTGGCGCTGGTTGTCGCCGGAGCAGACCGGGGTCAGCCAATTGCTGCTGGGGTTTGCCTCCTTGCTGGTGGCCGTGCCGGTGATGCGCTCGGCGTGGTACAGCCTGCGTTATCCGAGCCTGCACGGGATCACCGATCAGTTGATCGCCCTGGCCATGCTCGGCGCCTGGGCCACAGGCGATCTGCTCACCGCGGCGCTGCTGCCGATCATCATGATCTTCGGCCATGTGCTGGAGGAGCGCAGTGTGATCGGTTCCCAGGAAGCGATTCATGCCCTCGGCAAACTGACGCGCAGCCATGCGCGCAAGATTCAGGCTGACGGCTCCGTCGTCGAAGTCGACAACGGCACACTCAAGGCCGGCGACCTCGTAGAGGTGCGTGCCGGTGATCGCGTGCCGGCCGATGGCCGGGTATTGTCCGGCCAGGCGAGCCTCGACACCGCATCGATCACCGGTGAGTCGGTGCCAATAGAGGCCGTTGTGGGCATGCCGGTGTTCGGCGGGGCGATCAACCTCGATGGCCTGCTGCGCATTGAAGTGACCCGCACGGGGCACGAATCGACGCTGGGTAAAGTCATCGCGCTGATGCAAAGTGCCGAACGTTCCAAGCCACCCATCACACGTTTGCTCGAACGCTATGCCGGCAGCTACATGGTGCTGGTGTTGCTGCTGGCTGCCGTGACCTGGTTCGTCACCAACGATGCCCAGGCGATGCTCGCGGTGTTGGTGGCCGCTTGTCCTTGCGCGCTGGTGTTGTCGGCGCCGGCCACGGCCATTGCCGGGGTGGCGGTGGCGGCCCGGCACGGGATTCTGATTCGCAGCTCGGCGTTCCTCGAAGAGTTGGCTGACCTGACGTCGTTGGTGGTCGACAAGACCGGAACCCTGACCTTCGGCACCTTGCGTCTGCAATCGATCGACAGTCCGCTGGAGGATCGCAGTCACGTACTGAAACTCGCCGCCAGCCTTGGTTCCGCCAGTAGCCACCCGGTCAGCCGCGCGTTGGCCGGGTTGGTCACGCAGGAACACTTTCTGCTGCTCTCCGACATTCATGAGCGTCAGGGGCTGGGCGTCGTGGCGATGACCGAGCAGGGCGAGGCGGCCCTCGGTCGTCCGGAGCTGTTCGCGCAATTGGGCATCGCCACTTCAACTGTTCCCGAACACGATGGCCCGATTGCCGGGCTGGCACTCGACGGCGAATTTCTCGCCTGGCTGTTGCTCGCCGACAGCGTCAAACCCGAGGCGCGGTTTGCCCTGAGCGAGTTGCGAGAACTGGGCCTGGGTCGTCAGTTGTTGCTCACCGGGGATCGGCAAAGCGTGGCACACACGCTGGCCCGTGATGTGGGCATCAGCGATGTCGAAGCCCAGGCCTTGCCCGAGGACAAACTCAATCGCGTGCTGAAAGAGATCGGCAACGGTTTCCGGCCGATGGTGGTGGGAGACGGCATCAACGATTCCCTGGCGCTCAAGGCCGGTGTCGTTGGCGTGGCCATGGGCGCGGGCGGCGCGGACATTGCGCTGGCTTCGGCCGATATCGTACTGATCGGCAGCGACCTGCGCCGGCTCGGAACCTGCGTGCGCTTGAGTCGCCAATGTCGGCAGACCTTGCAGGTCAACGTGATTATCGGGTTGGGCTGGACCCTGGCCATCGTCGCGTTCGCCGCATTCGGCTGGCTTGGCGCGGCAGGCGCGATGATTGCCGCCCTGTTGCATAACTTGAGCACGCTATTAGTGCTCGGTAATGCCGGGCGTTTGCTACGCTTTCAGGAACCCCTACTCAAGCTTAAGGATGAGGTGTGAGCATCTACAACTGTTCAGGACTGTGTGCCGGATTTGTAGTCATCTAGGGTAAGGCGGTCATTTTCAACGATCGCCCGTGGGATGGTTTCAGTGTTGCAGGCAACATCGGGAATAGAAAAAGGCTGTTAATTCGATAGCCTGCTATTTTTCAAGGATGGTCTACCCTCAGATTTGACGTCTGAAACAAGGGGGACTTTTCATGCTCGCGCAACTTCCACCGGCCTTACAGAATCTGCAATTACCGCTTCGCTTGCGGCTCTGGGACGGCCATGAGTTCAATCTGGGGCCGACGCCCAGCGTCACCATTGTGGTCAAGGACCCGCATATGGTTACCCAGTTCACCCATCCAAGCCTCGACGCGTTGGGGGCGGCGTTTGTCGAAGGCAGGCTGGAGCTTGAAGGCTCCATCAGCGAGGTGATTCGTGTCTGCGATGAATGGAGTCAGGCGCTGATCAACGAGGACGACGATGAGCAACCGGTGCGCTCGGTTCACGACAAGGAAACCGACGCCAAAGCCATCTCCTACCACTACGACCTCTCCAACGCGTTTTATCAGCTGTGGCTCGACAGCGACATGGCGTATTCCTGCGCCTACTTCGAGACTGGCAGTGAAACCCTCGAGCAAGCTCAACAAGCCAAGTTTCGCCACCTGTGCCGCAAGCTGCGGTTACAGCCAGGCGAGTACCTGCTGGATATCGGTTGCGGCTGGGGCGGGTTGGCGCGGTATGCGGCTCGGGAGTTCGGCGCGAAGGTGTTCGGGATCACGCTCAGTAAAGAGCAATTGGATTTGGCTCGTGAGCGGGTGAAAGCCGAAGGCCTGGAGGATCAGATCGAACTGCAACTGCTCGATTACCGCGATCTGCCTCAGGACGGGCGCTTCGACAAGGTGGTCAGCGTCGGCATGTTCGAACACGTCGGCCACGCGAACCTGGCCGAGTACTGCAAAACCTTGTTCGGCGCGGTGAAAGAGGGCGGCCTGGTGATGAACCACGGGATCACCGCCAAACACATCGACGGTCGTCCGGTTGGGCGCGGTGCCGGTGAGTTCATCGAGAAGTACGTGTTCCCCAACGGCGAGCTGCCGCACCTGTCGATGATCTCGGCCGAGATCAGCGACGCGGGGCTGGAGATCGTCGACGTCGAGAGTTTGCGCCTGCATTACGCGCGGACCCTGGACCACTGGAGCGAACGCCTGGAGGACAATCTGGAAGCGGCCGGCAAACTGGTGCCGGAGCAGGCGCTACGGATCTGGCGGTTGTACCTGGCAGGGTGCGCCTATGCCTTCGCCAGAGGCTGGATCAACCTGCATCAAATCCTCGCGGTGAAACCCCATCCCGATGGCAGCCATGAACTGCCGTGGACTCGCGACGACATCTACAACTAGAGAATCGGTGAAATAAGCCGGGCGATTCGCATGCCGACCTGTTGCAGGCGGCGGGTTTCCCGGCCTTCTTCTTTGGCGATTTCGTGAGCCTGGGCGAAGTCGTTGTTGAGCATCTGTTCCACTTCGGCGGCAAACCCGCTGTCGACCGTCAGTAACATCACTTCGAAATTCAGCCGGAACGAACGGTTGTCCATGTTGGCGCTGCCGATGGCGCTGATCTCGTCGTCGATCAGCACCACTTTCTGATGCAGGAAGCCGGGTTGGTAACGGAACACGCGCACTCCGGCACGCACCGCTTCGAAGGCGTACAGACTGGAAGCGGCGTAGACGATCCGGTGATCCGGTCGCGACGGCAACAGGATCCGTACATCCACACCGCGTAACACTGCCAGTCGCAACGCAGCGAATACGGCTTCGTCGGGGATGAAGTAAGGGCTGGTGATCCACACTCGCTCCGTCGCCGCATGGATGGCTTCGACGAAGAACAGCGAACAGGTTTCGTAGGAATCCGCCGGACCGCTGGCCAGCAACTGGCAGAGCACGCCGTCGTCCGGGTAAACGTCCGGCAGGATCAGCGGGGGGAGCGAGCGGGCTGCCCAGAACCAGTCTTCGGCAAAGGACTCCTGCATGCTGGCCACCACCGGCCCACGCACTTGCACGTGAGTATCTCGCCACGGTGCCAGAGGCGGTTTCTCGCCCATGTATTCGTCGCCGACGTTGAGCCCGCCGACAAAACCGACAATCCCGTCGACCACCACTATTTTGCGGTGGTTGCGGAAATTGACCTGAAAGCGGTTGAGCCAGCCGCTGCGGGTGGCGAAGGCTTTGACCTCGATGCCGGCATCGCGCAACGTTTGCACGTAACTGTGGGGCAGGGAGTGGCTGCCAATGCGATCGTAGAGCAGGTAAATCGCCACGCCCTCGGCTGCTTTCTTTGTCAGCAGGGTGTGCAGGTGTTGGCCGAGTCGGTCGTCGTGGATGATGAAAAACTGGATCAGCACCGCTTCCCTGGCGTTGCTGATGGCGTCGAAAATCGCATCGAAGGTGGCTTGGCCATCGATCAGCAAGCGCACGTCATTATTCGCCAGACACGGCATGCGCCCCAGCTGAGGCATCGCCCGCAAAGACGCGTAAGCGCTGGAGGCGCGAGCAGCCAGTGCCTCTTCTACCCAGGGGCGCCAGTTCAGTTCGGAGATGGCCTTGCGCATTTCCTCGTTGGCTTGCCGCCGTGCCTTGATATAGCCATCGAAGGTACTGCGGCCGAAGACCAGATAAGGGATAAGCGTGAGGTAGGGAATGAACAGCAGTGACAGAGCCCAGGCGATCGAGCCTTGGGCGGTCCGAACGGTCAATACGGCATGGATGGCGGCGATCAAGCCCAGTGTGTGCAACAGTGCGATCAGATAACCGAAAACATGCGGTCCGAAATAATCCATGGGGCAGCCTTGCTCCTGAAGATTCAATGCTTAACAGACCATGTTCCGGGCAGAATGTCGCTATTTAATTGGCCCATGAACCGAAGCCCGTGGCTGACGTCTAACGGCCACTAATGATCAGGAGTTACTCGATGAACGTTCGTCTGCTGGGTTTGGCCATGGCGCTTGGTTTGGCACTTCCTGTGGCCGCTCAGGCGCAAATGCTGCAACCGGGTTTATGGGAATTGACCTCAAGCAACATGAAGGTCGATGACCAGAACCTGCCCGATCTTCAACTGATTCTCGGCCAGATACAGAGTCAGATGACCCCTGAACAGCGCGCGCAGCTGGAGAAGCAGGGCATCACCATGGGTGGCAAAGGGATTCGGTCCTGCCTGACTCCTGAGCAGGTGAAGAGCGACAACATTCCATTGACGGACCCACAATCGGGCTGCAAGCAGGAAATCACCGAGCGTACCGGCAACCAGTGGAAATTCCGTTTCAGTTGTCCGAAAGCGCAAGGTGCGGGTGTCGCCACGTTCCTCAGCGATCGTGAGTTCACCACCAAGGTCAATGGCACCTTCAACGCCACCGGCATTCAGCAGAAGGGTAGCCTCGATACTCGTGCTGTGTGGTTGGGTCAGGATTGCGGGACTGTGAAGCCAAGGGCCTAAAGGCTTCGCGGGCAAGCCTCCGTTCCTTCGGAATGTTGATGACCCGTAGGAACGAGGCTTGCCCGCGAAGACGTCCGCTCAGGCACTTTCAGTCTTTGGCGGATTCAACAATTCACACACCGCCTCAATCCCTTGCGCCCCAAAATCCTCTCCACTGCAGCTGCGCATACTGACAAACCGCCCGTCCTTTTCCTTCTTCCCCACCACCAACAGATACGGTATCTAAACGTGCGTTAGCGCATGAACCGCAGGGGTAATCCCTGACAGCTGTCATATAGACGATTGGCGTGCCAGGCAATTTGCCCCGATACGATCGTGGTGCTGACGCTGTGGCGAAAGCGATGCTGGACGAAAGGCGTCCAGCCGCATTGCGAAAGGATCGGTTGAGTGGAAACGGCAACGCCATCGGGCTCGGGTTTGATCAACACCAGGTCGGCCCAATAGCCTTCACGCAGGTAGCCACGGTCGGGGATGGCAAACAGATCGGCGACCCGGTGACTGGTTTTGGCCACGAGGGTGGTGATCGGTAAGACCTCATCGGCTACCAGTTCCAGCAGCGCGGGCAGGGCGTGTTGCACCAGTGGGCCTGGCTGTAGGGTCGCTGTTTTTCAGCCCAGGTGTGAGGCGCGTGATCGCTGCCGATCACGTCCAGTCGATTACTCGACAGTGCTTTGCGCAAGGCGTCTCGGTCGGCCTGGGTCTTGATCGCCGGGTTGCGTTTGATCAGGTTGCCGAGGCTCGGGTAGTCACGGTCGTCGAACAGCAAGTGGTGCAGACAAACCTCGGCGCTTCTTGTCGGCCAGTGCGGCGAGGGTCAGGGTGGCCGGGGAGGTGTTGGGCATGTCCATGAAACTGGTGATGCCGCCGGCCACCGCCGCTCGAGATTCGCTATGAAAGCTGCCCTTGTCCGGTGCTCCGGGGTCACGGAAATGCACTTGGTCATCGATCATGCCCGGCAGCAGCCATTGGCCGTCGGCGTCGAGTTCCACGGCGGCCGTTTCACCTTCGATGCTGCTGGCGATCTTGACGATACGTCCGTGGTTCACCAATAAATCGCCATCGAATTCTCGACCTTCGTTCACCAGCCGGGCGTTGCGAATCAGCACGCTGCTCATGGTCAGAACTCGTTCTGAAGGGCTTTGTAGCCACGGACTAAATCAACGTTGGTGCGTGCCACGTCTTCGGAAAACTCCGAGGCGCTGACGCTCACCGGTGGGAACTGCGACAGGTCAGTGTTGGGACCGATGCGCGTGGTGGAGGGCACGTAGAAGGCTTCAGGCAAGTCACGACCATCGACCACCGAGTTGTGCCGCACCACGCAGCCGTCACCAACCGCGCAGTTGAACAGCACGCTGTTGAAACCGATGAACACGCGATTGCCGACGGTGCAGGGGCCATGGACGATGGAGCGGTGGGCGATGGAGCTGTACTCGCCGATGGTCACCGCCGCGCCAGACTTAGAGTGGATCACCACGCCATCCTGGATGTTCGAATTGGCGCCGATGGTGATCGGCTCCATCTCGCCCGAGTCATCCACTTCGTCGGCGCGAATCACCGCGTAGGGGCCGACGAAGACGTTCTCGCCAATCACCACTTTGCCGCAGATGATTGCGGTTTTATCTACATACGCGGACTCCGCAATCAACGGCAGATCGCCTGAGGGATTCTTGCGGATCATGGCTTGCTCAACGCGTCGTACAAGGTGTTGATGTTGTATTCGAACAGCCCGGTGAAGGTGCTGGCCGGGCCGGCTGCTGCGAGGGCATCGGAGTACAACGTGCCGCCGATATGCGCGCCGCTTTCATCCGCGATTTGCTTGAGCAAGCGTGCGTCTTTGATGTTCTCCATGAACACCGCTTTGACCTTGGCCTGACGGATCTGAGTGATCAGCGCAGCGACCTCGGCGGCCGAAGGTTCGCGTTCTGTGGACAGACCTTGAGGCGCCATGAAGTCGATGCCGTAAGCCTGACCGAGATAGCCGAAGGCGTCATGGGAGGTCACGATTTTGCGATTACCCGGCGGCAGCGAACCCAGCTTGGCTTTGGCCTCGGCGAGCAGGGCGTAGATCTTTTTCAGGTAGGCCTGGCTGTTGTGTTCGTAGTCGGCTTTATTGGCAGGGTCGGCGGCGATCAGCGCTTTGGTGATGTTGCTGATGTACAACTCGGTGTTCGCCAGGTTGTGCCAGGCGTGTGGGTCCGGGATGGTTTCGCCATCTTCATCCAGCGAGCGCGGAATAACACCATGGCTGGCGCTGATTACCGGAGCTTTGGTCTCGGTGCTGGTCACCAGACGGTCCAGCCATGGCTCGAAACCCAGTCCGTTCTTGATGATCAGTCTGGCCTTGAGCAATGCCTTCGCATCGTCCGGAGTCGGCTCGTAGGTGTGGGCATCGGCGTCCGGGCCGACCATGTTGGTGATCTGAATATGATCGCCGCCAACCTGATGAGTCATGTCGGCGAGGATGCTGAAGCTGGTGACTACCTGGAGTTTTTCCGCGGCAGACAACGACATCGACAGCATCAAACTGAACAGCACGAGTAAAGCGCGCATCGGGTAACACCTCATTGGGATGTGAGCAAAGGCGGGCGGCGCAGCAAACCGTGCACCGGACCGAACACCACGGACAGCAGATACAAACCACCAGCCACCAGCACGATCGCCGGGCCGCTGGGCAGCGAGTAGTAGAACGACAGCAATAATCCGAACCAGACCGAGAGGCAGCCGAGCAGCGCAGCGATGCCCATCAGTACCGGCAAGCGGCGACTCCAGAAGCGAGAAGCGGCGGCCGGCAACATCATCAAGCCGACCACCATCAGCGCGCCGATGGCCTGGAAGCCAATCACCAGGTTCAGCACCACCAGGGTCAGAAATACCCCGTGAGCCAGTGGCCCGAGGCGGCTGACGGTTTGTAGAAAGAGCGGGTCGAGGGTGTCCAGCAACAATGGTTTGTAGATGAGGAGCATGGCGATCAGGCTGAAGCCCGAGACCCAAAGCATGCCGGTCAACGTCGGACCATCTACCGCCAGCGCCGAGCCAAACAGCAGGTGCAACAGGTCCAGCCGCTTGCCGGCGATGCCGAGGATCAACACGCCGCTAGCCAGCGATATCGGGTAGATCGCGGCCAGGCTGGCGTCTTCCCGCAGGCCAGTACGGCGGGTGATCCAGGCGGCCAGGCCGGCCATGCTCAGGCCGGCACCGAGGCCGCCGATGGTCAGCGCGGGCAGGCTCAATCCGGCGAACCAGAAGCCCAATGCGGCACCTGGCAAGATGCCGTGAGCCACCGCGTCGCCGATCAGGCTCATGCGCCGCAGGATCAGAAACACCCCAAGCGGGGCGGTGCTGCATGCCAGAACCAAGCCACCGAGCAGTGCCCGGCGCATGAACACGAACTCGTGGAACGGTTGCCAAAGCTGAGCGGCAGCGATCATCAGGCCACCTGCGTCTGGTGTTGTTGGCGAATCAGATCGGTGCTCGGGCCGAGGACGCAGCCGCTGCTTTTGATCGATAGGGCTTGTGGGATGTGTTGGCGCACGGCCGCCAGGTCATGACACACCACGACCAGGGTTCGGCCGTCGGCATGCCAGGCGTGGATGTGTTTCCAGAGCAGCGCCTGACCAAGCTCGTCGAGGGCGGCGTGGGGTTCGTCGAGCAGCAGCAAGGGCGCTTCGGCGAGGCTTAGCCGGGCGAGCAGGGCGCGCTGCAATTCGCCTCCGGAGAGGGCCATCAATGGGCGATGCTCCAAGCCTGTCAGACACCAGTCTTCCAGCGCAGACTTGAGGCGCCGGCTGCGTATCTCCGGAGCTTGTTTGCTGCCCCAGAACCCGGCAGCCACCAACTCTTGCAGACTGATGGGGAATTGCCGGTCCAGGTGTTGTTGCTGAGGCAGGAACGAAAGGCCGCCTTTGCGTGGAACATCAATGATGACTTTTCCGGTCAGAGGCTTTTGCAGACCGGCGATGACTTTTAGCAGGCTGCTTTTACCCGAACCGTTGGCACCGATGACGGCGGTCAGACTTCCTTTGGGTAATTGGAAATCCACCGACGGAGTGAGCGGTTGACCGGGAGCTCCCCAGCGCAAGGCTTGGCATTGGATCATGCGGCCTCCCAATTCCAGCGACTTTCAGCGACAGCATCGTGGGCATGAAGACTTTCGGCGTGAACGACTCGCACATGAAAGGCGTTGATGCCCGGGGAGCGTTTCAGGGCCAGATTCAAGCGTCGGGCGGCGTCTTCGCAGAACATCAGGTTCTGACCGTTGGCGAGGGCGAAAGCTTGTTCGTCGGCGCGTTTCACGGCGGTTTGCACAGCGGTGCCGAGGGCCGCTTCCGCGTCGTTGATCGCGGCGATCAGCGGCAGGTCATCCAGATAGTCGTGCAGACGCAGCTGCAATTGCGCGTTGCTGCGTTGGCTATGCGGCGTCGCGACGATGCCTTTCGTGGAGCCGAGCCAAGCCAGAACGTCTGCGTGTTGCAATGGTTGATTGGCGAAGTCATCAACGAATTGCTGCTGAATCAACTGCCTCGAAAGTGCTGCTGAGCACGGGCAGGTTGAGGAATAAGGAACGTCGATTTTAAGTTCCACGTGGAACATCTTGTTTTTCAAACGCGCTTCGATGCTCACCGGATAAGTTTTCCAACCGGCCAACGGACTGACGAGTGCGGGTCTTTTGAGCAGCAGATCGGTATGAATTTTTAGGTAAGCGTTGTGGGAAAGTCCTTCATGAGTCTCTAGAAAACTCTGCAAGACTCGCCGCAACAACGCGGGTGAAAGGTTTTCCTGCTCAAGCATTTCCAACGCCAGATACAGCCGCGACATATGAATGCCGCGCGCCTCTCCATCGTCGAGGCTAACACCAGCGTCGGCCTTTGCACTCAGTCGCTGGCCATCGAATGAAACAGGAAGAGCAATGCCGCACATGCCCACCCAATCGAGTGGCAGGGCTTGGCGTGAGGCCTGCGCGGCGATATCCGGCAGAGTCAGCGCATTCATGAGCAGGTCCATCGTGGGAGTTGATTTGGCATGTTATATTATAACATGCCAAATCGACGATGCCTTTTTCGTGAACGAGCTTTCATCATGCACAGACGTCACTTGCTCAACCTGATTCTGGCCAGCGCGGCCTTCGCTTTACCCTTTGGTGCGTCGGCCACGCAAATTCGCAATGCACGACTGTGGCGTTCCGACGGCAAGCTGCGACTGGTGTTCGATCTGAGCGGGCCGGTGCAGTACAAGACGTTTTCCCTGAGTGCTCCAGAGCGGCTGATCATCGATCTGAGTGGCGCCAACCTAAGTGGCGACTTCAGTCAGTTGGTACTCAGCAACACGGTGATTCGCGCGATCCGTTCCGGACATTTCGGCCAGGGCGATACGCGGATCGTCCTCGACCTCAGCGGCCCGGTGCAACTCAACAGTTTCTTGCTGCCGCCACAGGATGGGCAGGGGCATCGATTGGTGCTCGATCTGAAGACTGCTACGCCGCTACAGATCGCAGCGGCGCCGGCGGAGAAACGCGAACCCGTCACCGACAAGTCTCACCCCAAGCGCGACATCGTCGTGGTGGTCGACCCTGGTCATGGCGGCAAAGACCCGGGCGCGGTCGGTGCCAAAGGTGAGCGGGAAAAAGACGTGGTTCTCTCGATCGCCCAATTGCTGGCCAAGCGGCTGAAGCGCGAGAAGGGCTTCGACGTGAAACTGGTGCGCAACGACGACTTCTTCGTCCCGCTACGCAAGCGGGTGGAGATCGCCCGCAAGCACAATGCCGACATGTTCATCTCGGTTCATGCGGACGCGGCGCCGCGTCTCACCGCTTCAGGTGCGTCGGTGTACTGCCTGTCCGAAGGCGGCGCGACCTCGGCCACGGCGCGCTTCATGGCGCAACGAGAGAACGGTGCGGACCTGTTGGGCGCCACCAGCTTGCTCAATCTCAAGGACAAGGATCCGATGCTCGCCGGGGTGATTCTCGACATGTCGATGAACGCCACTATCGCCGCCAGTTTGCAACTGGGCAGCACCGTGCTCGGCAGCCTGGCGGGCATCACCACGCTGCATCAGAAGCGCGTGGAACAAGCGGGATTCGCTGTATTGAAGTCGCCGGATGTGCCGTCGATTCTGGTGGAAACCGGCTTCATCTCAAACGCCCGCGACAGTCAGCGACTGGTGACTGCCCGCCATCAGCAAGCCGTGGCAGATGGTTTGTTCGAAGGTTTGCAGCGCTATTTTCAGAAGAACCCACCGATGAACAGCTACATCGCCTGGCAGCAGGAACAGAAAAAAACGCAGGCCTAGCAGCCGGTCATCCGGCTACACGTGAACTTGCCACTGCTGCCGCCGGAGCTGGAGAACCGATTGATGGTTGTCCAGCCAACCCGGCGGTTGTAGCCGACCCACGCTTCGCCATCGGACGCGATGCCGGTAAAGAACGTCAGTTGCCCGTAACGGCTATTGGTTTGCGCCCAATAGCGTTTACCGGCCACTTCAAAGCCGCGCAAGTAGATCGTGCTACCGACGGTGTTAACGCTGTAGGCATTGCCGTCGGCATCCACGCAGGCCAGCAGATTGGCGCTGCGGGTGCATTTGGCCAGGCTGGGGATTTGTCCCCAGGCATCGACCGCGATCAGTAGCGAAAGACTCAACAGCGAGAGTCTCAGGGCGTTTCCCATGGCATTTCTCAAGGGGCGGACGGGTTAAAGCATCGTGCCCTTTGTCTTGGTGAGCAAGAGGGGAGTGGCTAGATTGCATTGTTATACTATAACATAAATTAAGCCCGACATTGCGACCGGGCATCCCTGTGAGGAATACCTGATGCCCAATCGTCTCCCCGTGACCGTCCTGTCGGGCTTTCTCGGCGCCGGAAAAAGTACACTGCTTAATTACGTACTACGTAATCGCGATAATTTGCGGGTCGCGGTGATCGTCAACGACATGAGCGAGATCAATATCGATGGCAGTGAAGTTCAGCGTGATGTCAGCCTGAACCGTGCCGAAGAAAAACTCGTGGAAATGAGCAACGGCTGCATTTGCTGCACCTTGAGGGAAGATTTGCTCGAAGAGGTCAGCAAACTCGCCAAGGACGGTCGTTTCGATTACTTGTTGATCGAATCCACGGGCATCTCAGAGCCGCTTCCCGTGGCGGAAACCTTCACGTTTCGCGATGAAGCAGGGCAGAGCCTGGCCGACATTGCGCGGCTCGACACCATGGTCACCGTGGTCGACGGCATGAACTTCCTGCTCGACTATCAGGCCGCCGAAAGCCTCGCTTCCCGTGGCGAAACCCTGGGCGAGGAGGACGAACGCTCGATCACCGACCTGTTGATCGAGCAAATCGAGTTCGCCGACGTGATCCTGATCAGCAAGATCGATTTGATCAGCAGCAGCGAACGCCAGGAGTTGATCGCGATCCTTGAACGGCTCAATGCCCAGGCGGAAATCATTCCGATGGTCATGGGCGAAGTGCCGCTCAGGAAAATCCTCAACACCGGCCGCTTCGACTTCGAAAAGGCCGCTCAGGCGCCAGGATGGTTACAGGAATTGCGCGGTGAACACGTGCCGGAAACCGAGGAATACGGTATCGCCTCCACGGCTTATCGGGCGCGGCGACCGTTTCATCCGCAGCGCTTCTTCAGCTTCATTGACCGTCCGTGGGTGAACGGCAAACTGCTGCGTTCCAAGGGCTTTTTCTGGCTGGCCAGCAAACACATGGATGCCGGCAGCTGGTCCCAGGCCGGCGGCTTGATGCGCCACGGCTTTGCCGGGCGCTGGTGGCGTTTCGTGCCGAAAAATCAGTGGCCGCAAGACGAAGAAAGCACCGCCGGGATCATGGAAAGCTGGACGGCCGCCACTGGTGATTGTCGTCAGGAACTGGTGTTTATCGGCCAGAACATCGACTTTGCGCAACTCACCGCCGAACTCGATAACTGTCTGCTGACGGATGCTGAAATGGCCTTGGGTGTCGAGGGCTGGCGGTTGCTGCCTGATCCGTTCGGCCCTTGGTATGAAGAGGCGGCTGCCTGATGTTGGCGCCCAGTCTGAAGCGGCGATCGGTCATTGGTCAGGTTCAAGGTGATACGCCCAAAGCGCTGACCGGGATTCTGGATGACGGCGTAAACCTCGCCCTCTGGCAACGCCAACTGCCGGCACACATTGCCGATTTCGGTCGCTTGCTGTTGTCCCTGAACGAACCGCTGGCCGAGTCGCTTTCCCTGGAAATGCCCAGTGAGGACGCCGAACCCAATCTCCACGGTTTAGCCTCAGGCTTCAGCGATCTGGAAGGCTACGAAGGCTTCATCGCCGACGTTTCCTGGCTGGTCAGCGCTTTCGCCTGCCTATTGGGCGCCCAGCGCATCGGCCTGCGCCTGCGGGTTCTGGACAAAGCCATGTGCCCGCGTTTCCACGTCGATCATGTGCCGGTGCGGTTGATCACCACCTACGCAGGTATTGGCAGCCAGTGGCTGAAGGAAGGGGCGATGGATCGCCGGCAATTAGGCAAACCGGACGCCGAACCGCAGGACGACTCGCTGATCCAGCAGATCGCCAGTGGCGAAGTGGCGCTGCTCAAAGGAGAGAAGTGGCACGGCAACGAAGGCTTCGCTCTGATCCACCGCTCACCGCAGCCGGCACCGGGCGAGCGCCGTTTGATCCTGACCCTCGACTGGTTGAGCTAGCTGCTCAAGGTTTGAGCCAGGTTCCCTGGCTCTGGGCTTCGCAAAACGGTTTCAAATACGCCGCGTCGGTAGCCACGCCGTAATAGTGAATATCCTGCCGGTAAGGCATATTGGCGACTTGAGCGTTGTTGCACACCCCGAATGCGCCAGTGGGGCATTGGTCGACGTACTGCACCTCGACTTTCTGTCCGGGAAGGTTCGGCTTGCAGAATCCGTCGGCGAACAGTTTTTCCGGGATGTTACGGTTTTGCTGGCAAACCTTCACGTCGAGCCGCTCAGCCGTACTGTGCACCACGCAGGCCTGGGCCAGCGCTTCGCCCGATGTGAGCGCCAGAAGCAACGACCATCCCATCAACCGCATCCTTTACCTCCTCAGAAAACCTCGACCATGTTGCAGAACATTCCGACCCACGTCATTGCCGGCCCGCTGGGTGCCGGCAAGACCAGCCTGATCAAGCACCTGCTGGCGCAACGGCCGGCCGGTGAGCGCTGGGCGGTGCTGATCAACGAGTTCGGCCAGATCGGCCTGGATGCTGCGCTGTTGACTCAGGACGCCGATGGTATCGCACTGGGGGAAGTGGCCGGGGGCTGTTTGTGTTGCGTCAATGGTGCGCCGTTTCAGATCGGCCTCGGACGGTTGCTGCGCAAGGCACGACCGGATCGACTGTTCATTGAGCCTTCCGGGCTGGGGCATCCGGCGCAGTTGCTCAAGCAATTAAGTGAGGCTCCATGGCGAGGCGTCCTGGCGGTGCAACCCTGTGTGCTGGTGCTGGATGCCCAGGCGCTCGCGGCCGGAAAACCGCTGCCTGCGGCGCAACAGCACGCGCTGGACAGTGCCGGGTTGCTGTTGCTGAACAAGGCAGAAAGCCTCGACGACAGTGATCGCCAGCGAATCGCCGCACAGTTGCCGACGCGTCCTTTGTATTGGACGCAGCAAGCTGTCTTGCCGTTGAGCGAGTTACCGGGCCTCAAGGCTCAGGCTGTGGCAGGTTTGGATAACTTCATCGTGCCCAAGGGATTGTCGCAGATGCCGGCCATCTGGACCGACCCCACGTTGCCGATTTGCTTGAGTCAGGCGCAAGAGGGCGGCTGGAGCATCGGCTGGCGCTGGCATCCGGGTCAGACATTCGATGCCGTACTAATCGGGAAGTGGCTTGAGCGCCTTGAGTGGCGGCGGGCGAAGCTGGTTATCCACAGTGTCGAGGGGTGGATATCGGCCAACGCATTGGATAACTCGTTACTGGATTGGCAACCCAGCGAATGGCGTCGGGATTCGCGTATCGAGCTGATTTTCAGTGAGCCGCAGGCTGTTGAAGTGCTGCAGGAAGGTCTGGCGGGATGCAGGGTTCAAGCGAACTAGCTGGTTTTTTGCACCGCCTGTGCAGGCCTCTTCACGAGCAAGCCCCACAGGGGGCTTGGGAGGCACGCAAGTTGTGCAGCACAACAGATCAAATGTGGGAGCGGGCTTGCTCGCGAATGGATTTAGCTGACGACAACTACTTCAAGGCCGCCACTTGGTGTGTTCTTGCCGCCACTGGCTCAACTCAATCACCTCGGCGCTGGGCTTCGCGATATCGACCACTGGCGGTGTATCGTCGAACGGCATCGGGTAGGGCGCGAGCTCGATCTGTGCGCTATGGGCGCCGAACTGGGTGATGGTGCCGGTGTGGCGGGTTTCGCCGGTCACGGTGAACTCAAAGTCATACACACGGGCCAGGCGCCGACGGCCGTTGGCATCTTTAATGAATGCGATCTTTTTCAAGGCTACGTTGCCGTCCAGCAACTCGATCCGTAGCTTGGCGCAATGCTGCTGAACCCGCTCCAGCGCACGTTCGCGCAAGCCGTGGTTGTGCCACAACCACGCGCCACCGGAGGCGAGCAGCATCAGCACGAAGATATTTCCGAGGGTCAGCATCAACAGGGTGCTCCAACAATATAGTGCCAGCTTAACTGCGTCTCTGGTCTGTCGTACAGGCTGCGTTTAGTCGCATACTGCGCGGCTCGAATTTCAATCGGTTTACGGAAAACTCACCGCATGAAACGTACGCCCCATCTGCTCGCCATCCAGTCCCACGTGGTGTTCGGCCACGCTGGCAACAGCGCCGCGGTTTTCCCGATGCAGCGGGTCGGGGTGAACGTCTGGCCGCTCAATACCGTGCAGTTCTCCAACCACACGCAATATGGCCAGTGGGCCGGGGAAGTGTTGTCCCCGCATCAGATTCCGGAACTGGTGGAAGGGATTGCGGCGATTGGCGAATTGGGCAACTGCGACGCCGTGTTGTCCGGCTACCTCGGCAGCGCGGCCCAGGGCCGGGCGATTCTGGTGGGGGTGGAGCGAATCAAATCGATCAATCCCAAAGCCTTATACCTCTGCGATCCGGTGATGGGCCATCCAGAGAAGGGGTGCAGCGTTCCAGCCGAAGTCAGCGATTTTCTGCTGGAAGAGGCGGCGGCGATGGCCGACTTCATGTGCCCGAACCAGCTGGAGCTGAACAGCTTCTCGGGGCGCAAGGCGCAGTCGTTGTTCGATTGCCTGGCCATGGCGCGGGCGCTATTGGCGCGCGGTCCGAAGGCGGTGCTGGTCAAGCATCTCGACTATCCCGGCAAACTGGCGGATGGCTTCGAGATGTTACTGGTGACCGCTGAAGGCAGCTGGCACTTGCGTCGGCCGCTGCTGGCGTTTCCGCGTCAGCCGGTGGGCGTTGGGGATCTGACTTCCGGGCTGTTCCTGGCGCGCGTGCTGCTGGGTGACAGTCTGGTGAGTGCCTTTGAATTCACCGCAGCGGCGGTGCATGAAGTGCTGCTGGAAACCCAGGCTTGCGCCAGCTATGAGCTGGAACTGGTGCGGGCGCAGGACCGGATCGCCCATCCCCGGGTGCGGTTCGAGGCGACTGCGATCAGCCTCTGATCCACGTTGGCCCTATTCGCGAGCAAGCCCGCTCCCACAATAAATCTTCAGTGCACACATATTTTGTGTACGACAGAGAACCAGAGTGGGAGCGGGCTTGCTCGCGAAGACGATCTCATGAACACCATCAAACTGACGGAATAGCTCAGGCGTCGCCCTTGATTTCCTGATAGCGCTTTTCCAGTTCCTGACGAATCTGCCGCCGCTGCTGGGCCTGCATGTACCGACGCTTGTCTTCGCTGTGCTGCGGTTGCAGCGGCGGGACGGCGGCCGGTTTGCGCTGGTCATCCACCGCGACCATGGTGAAGAAGCAGCTGTTGGTGTGGCGCACCGAGCGCTCGCGGATGTTCTCGGTCACGACCTTGATGCCGACCTCCATCGAGGTATTGCCGGTGTAGTTGACCGAGGCCAGAAAGGTCACCAGTTCGCCGACATGAATCGGTTCGCGGAAGATCACCTGATCCACCGACAGGGTCACCACGTAGCGGCCGGCATACCGGCTGGCGCAGGCGTAGGCCACTTCATCGAGGTATTTGAGCAAGGTGCCGCCGTGGACATTGCCAGAGAAGTTGGCCATGTCGGGGGTCATCAATACCGTCATCGACAGCTGGGCGTTTCCGGGTTCCATAACGTACTCACGGGTTCAAGGCAGGGTTTCGGGGTTACACCTCTGCGGGTGCCTGGTCGGTGTTTTTCAAACCAACGTTATCGGGACGCCGGGCGGGCCGCCGCCGTCACGCCCGAATCGATCTGTTTCCATATATTGCACCGTCTTCCCGCCGGAAGTCGCGGTGTTACCCTTCAAAAGCCCACCCCAAGGAGCCACACACCGTGCATGCCATCAGTTTCATTCAGGATCTGGCAGTGATCATGTTGATCGCGGGTGTGGTGACCGTGCTCTTTCATCGTCTCAAACAACCGGTGGTGCTCGGTTATATCGTCGCCGGTTTCATCATCGGCCCGCACACGCCGCCCTTCGGCCTGATCCACGACGAAGAAACCATCAAGACCCTCGCCGAGCTCGGGGTGATTTTCCTGATGTTCTGCCTGGGGCTGGAGTTCAGCCTGCGAAAGCTGTTCAAGGTCGGCGCCACGGCGTTTATCGCGGCCTTTCTGGAAATCGTCCTGATGATCTGGATCGGCTACGAAATCGGCCGCTGGTTCGACTGGAATACCATGGACTCGCTGTTCCTCGGCGCGATCCTGGCGATTTCCTCGACCACCATCATCGTCAAGGCGCTCAACGATCTGAAGATGAAGAACGAGCGTTTTGCACAGCTGATCTTCGGCGTACTGATCGTCGAAGACATCCTTGGCATCGGCATCATCGCCTTGCTGTCGAGCATCGCGGTCAGCGGCACAGTCAGTTCCGGCGAAGTGTTTTCCACGGTCGGCAAGCTTTCACTGTTCATGATTGTCGCACTGGTCATCGGTATTCTGCTGGTGCCGCGACTACTGGCCTATGTGGCAAAATTCGAAAGCAACGAGATGTTGTTGATCACCGTGCTGGGCCTGTGTTTCGGCTTCTGCCTGCTGGTGGTCAAACTTGAATACAGCATGGTCCTCGGCGCGTTCCTGATCGGCGCGATCATGGCCGAATCGCGGCAACTGCTGAAAATCGAGCAGTTGATCGAGCCGGTTCGCGACCTGTTCAGTGCCATCTTCTTCGTCGCCATCGGCCTGACGCTCGACCCAATGATCCTGCTGCAATACGCCTGGCCGATTGCGGTAATCACTGTGGCCGTGGTGTTGGGCAAGATGCTGTCCTGCGGTCTTGGCGCGTTTATCGCCGGCAATGACGGACGCACCTCACTGCGCGTGGGGATGGGGCTTTCCCAGATTGGCGAATTTTCTTTCATCATCGCGGCGTTGGGCATGACGCTGCAGGTCACCAGCAACTTTCTCTATCCGGTAGCTGTGGCCGTCTCGGTGATCACCACGCTGCTGACGCCGTATCTGATACGCGCAGCCGATCCGCTGTCGCTCAAGCTTGCCGTGGTGATGCCGCAGCGTCTGGGCCGTGTGCTGGGGATGTATGGCGAATGGCTGCGCAGCATCCAGCCTCAAGGTGAGGGCGCGCTGTTGGCATCGATGATTCGACGGATTCTGTTGCAGGTAGGGGTCAATCTGGCGCTGGTGGTTGCGATCTTTTTATCGGGCGCCTTCTTCGCCGAGCGCATGTCCGTTTACCTGCAGGGCTGGATCAGCGACCCGAGCTGGCAGAAGGCGTTGATCTGGGGTGGGGCGTTGCTGCTGTCATTGCCGTTCCTGATCGCCGCCTATCGCAAACTCAAGGCGCTGTCGATGCTGCTGGCAGAGATGGGGGTGAAGCCCGAGATGGCCGGCCGCCACACTCAGCGAGTGCGTCGGGTGATCGCCGAAGTGATCCCGATCCTCTCGCTATTGGTGATTTTCCTGCTGCTGGCAGCCTTGTCGGCCAGTATTCTGCCGACCAACAAGTTGCTGGTGCTGATCGTCGTAGTCGCGGCCGCCGTGGTGGCACTGCTCTGGCGTTGGTTCATCCGTGTGCATACGCGGATGCAGGTGGCCTTGCTGGAAACGCTGGACAACCATAACGATTCGTCCGGGCATTGACCACGTGGGGCATCAGGGCGGATCAGCTTTCCAGCCAGACGTCCCGCGCCCAGTGCCACACCGATTCCCAGGTTTCTTCGGCGATCAGCTCTTCTTCGGCCAACCACAGCACCACGGTGCCATCTTCTTCGACCAGGTAGTAATTGTCACCGTCCTGGCAGATCGGAATCATGCTGCGATCGACGCCAGCATCCCAGGCGTTGGCGGCAACGTCCGGCAGGTAGGTGTGGGATTGCGGGTCGGTGACGGTCACCGGCTCCAGGCTGCCGTAGACCACGTCGCTGACGGTCAGCAGGAACTCTCTGAAGACAAACGGGATGTCGATGAACAGTTGCTCTTCGATTTCCACAATCTGATCTTCGTCTGGCAACTCCAAGGGGACCGGTACCGGTTCGTTGGCTTCACGCAGTTGTTCGATGATTTCTTCCACGTCCGGGATCCTCTTGCTTGATGGCGCGGTTTGGTTGGGGCGGTTTATACAGTAGCTCGCTATAGATGCAACCGCGAAATAGAAAACCCCGGCCGAGGCCGGGGTTTTATTACAACAGTTGAAACGCGGGAAGTGATCAGCCGTTCTGGCGGATACCGGCCACCAGCCAAGGCTGGTTTTCGCCCTGTGGACGTTCCATGTTCCAGCTTTCGCTGAACACTTCGCCCTGGTCGAAACGCGAGGTTTTCGACACGCCGCTGAAGGTCAGGGTGGCGATGGTCTTGTCCGCACGGTCATCAACGCCGTCCAGCTGTACCTGAAGGTTATCGATGTAAGTCGACTGGAAACCGTCGCCCAGATCGGCGCGTTCACGCTTGAGGAACTCCAGCAGTTGCGGGGTCACGAACTCGGCGATCTTGTCCATTTCGTTGGCGTCCCAGTGCTGCTGCAGGGACTGGAAGTGGTTGCGGGCGGCTTCGACGAAGCGCTCTTCGTTGAACCAGGCTGGCGCATTGATCACAGGGCGCGCGGCAGCAGGTGCAGCCGAACCGCCGAAGATCGAACCCATGGCTGGTTTCTGCTCGAACACTTCACGTTGCATCGGCGCGCCGGCCGGAGCCAGGTGCTCCTGCTGCTTGCGACGACGAGCGGCGATAAAGCGGAAGACCAGGAAGGCGATGACCGCCATGATCAGGATGTCGAAGATCTGCATGCCCTGGAAGCCGCCGCCCATGAACATGGAGGCCAGCAGGCCACCGGCTGCGATACCGGCCAGAGGGCCGAGCCAGCGCGAAGCACCGCCGGCTTTGGCGGCAGCGCCAGCAGCACCGGCCGCACCGGCAGTGGCGGCTGCACCGCCCACGCCAGGAGAAGAAGGAGCCATTTGGCTGGTCTGGTGAGTCGGCGCAGCGCCGGAGCTCTTGCCGCCACCAAAGCGCTTGGCGTTGGCGTCCAGGCTCATCGTCAGGCCGATGCACAACGCCATGGCGATGCTAAGAAAACGTTTCATAAAGGGAATTCCCATTTGTGGATGGCACGCGCGCCATGTTGCACAGCTGAAGTGTTACTGGCTAGCGGCAGAGTGTTTCGGGCTTTTGCCTGACAGGTTGTGTTCAGGTTCAGTCAGCGCAATAAGGCCTGTTAACTTTGGTCTGTAGGACGAGTGGATGAGTTCTGTAGGAAAAGCGACCGGCGCCACTACGCGATCAAACTGTGGGAGCGAGCCTGCTCGCGATAGTCGCACCGCGGAACAACAGAAACACCGCGTCATCGTTCATCGCGAGCAGGCTCGCTCCCACAGAAATGCGCCCTGACGGTCGCCTTTAAACGGCTTCCAGCTTGGCGTAACCCAGCATCAACCACTTGCTGCCTTCGCTGAAGTTCACCTGCACCCGCGCCTGAGCGCCGGCGCCTTCGAAATTCAGGATCACACCGTCGCCGAACACCGAGTGCCGCACCGTCTGGCCAAGGCTGAACCCGGTCTCCGGGATCTCGCTGCCGCCGAACAGGCTGCTGGAACTCTGCTGCTGGCCGCCACCGAACGGACGGCTGACGCTGTTGGACAGCCGCACTTCCTGGATCAGGCCTTTCGGAACTTCACGTACGAAACGCGACACCTTGTTATAGGTCTCGCTGCCATACAGGCGTCTGGTTTCAGCATAGGTCAGCACCAGGTTCTGCATCGCCCGGGTGATACCGACGTAGGCCAGGCGGCGTTCCTCTTCAAGACGGCCGGGCTCTTCCAGGCTCATCTTGTGCGGAAACAGGCCTTCTTCCATGCCCACCAGGAACACGTAAGGGAATTCCAGGCCCTTGGCGCTGTGCAGGGTCATCAACTGAATGCTGTCTTCGTGTTCGTCGGCCTGGGTATCTCCGGCCTCCAGCGAGGCGTGACCGAGGAACGCCGCCAATGGCGACTGCTCTTCATCCTCTTCCGGGTTTTCGAAGTTACGCGCGGCGCTGACCAGTTCCTCAAGGTTTTCTACCCGGGCCTGGCCTTTCTCGCCTTTTTCCGCCTGGTGGTAGGCGATCAGTCCCGACTGTTCGATGACGGTCTGGGTCATCAGGTGCAGCGGCATTTCCAGGCACTTGGCGGCAAGGTTCTCGATCAGCTCCATAAACGCCCCAAGAGCACCGGCAGCGCGGCCAGTCAGGCCTTTATTGGCCACCAGCTGACGCATGCCTTCCCACATCGACACCTCGCTGTGGCGCGCATGATCGCGGATGGCTTCGACGGTTTTCTCGCCGATGCCACGGGCCGGAACGTTGATCACCCGCTCCAGGGCCGCATCGTTGCCACGGCCTTCCAGCAATCGCAGGTACGCCATGGCGTTCTTGATTTCTGCCCGTTCGAAGAAGCGCTGACCGCCATAGATGCGGTACGGAATGCGCTCGCGCAGCAAGGCTTCTTCCAAAACGCGCGATTGGGCGTTGGAGCGGTACAAAATCGCGATATCGCTACGAGCCAAGCCGGTTTTCAGCGCACTTTCAATGGTTTCAACCACGTAGCGTGCTTCGTCGTGCTCGTTGAAGGCGGCGTACAGATTGATTGCTTCGCCTTCGCCGCCATCGGTCCACAACTCTTTGCCCATGCGCCCGGTGTTGTTGGCGATCAGGGCGTTGGCGGCCTTGAGGATCCCGGCTGTGGAGCGGTAGTTTTGCTCCAGACGAATGATCTGGGCATCCGGGAAGTCGTCGGAATACTGATAAATGTTCTCGATTTTCGCGCCACGCCAGCCATAGATCGACTGATCGTCGTCGCCGACCACCATCAGGCTGTCGCCACCCTTGGCCAGCAGGCGCAACCAGGCGTACTGCACGGCGTTGGTGTCCTGGAACTCGTCCACCAGAATGTGCCGGAAGCGCTTCTGATAATGGGCGAGCAGGCCCGGGTGGTCGCGCCACAGATCGAGGGCGCGTAGCAGCAGTTCGGAGAAGTCGATGACGCCGGCGCGCAGGCACGCGGCCTCGTAGGCTTCATAAATGCTGCGCATGGTCGCCAGGAACAGATCGCCGCTGGCTTGAATATGTTGCGGACGCAGACCTTCGTCTTTCTGCCCGTTGATGAACCACTGGGCCTGACGGGCCGGCCAGCGTTGCTCGTCCAGGCCCAGTTCGCGGATCACCCGCTTGACCAGCCGTTGCTGGTCGTCGCTGTCGAGAATCTGGAAGGTCTGGCTCAGCCCAGCTTCCTGCCAGTGCGCCCGCAGCAAGCGGTGCGCCAGGCCGTGGAAGGTGCCGACCCACATGCCGGCCGGGTTGATACCCATCAGCTGCTCGATGCGATGACGCATCTCGGCAGCGGCCTTGTTGGTGAAGGTCACCGACAGAATGGAGTGGGGCGAGGCGTTCTCGACCTGGATTAACCAGGCGATACGGTGCACCAGCACTCGGGTTTTACCGGAGCCAGCACCGGCCAGGACCAACTGACGACCCACGGAGGCAGCTACGGCCTGGCGTTGGGCATCGTTGAGGGAGTTCAGCAGAAGGGAGAGATCATCGCGCATCGGGGCATTCTAGGGTGCGCCGTCACACCGGGCAAACCGAGCTTTGCATTAGCCGATGAAAGAAGCACCGATGACGACCGGTCGGTCACTGGCTGCAGGCGTGGGCGGCCGATATTTTTGTCTATATTTATGACCTGGACCAGTTTGGTCCGGGCATTTGCTTGTGTATGCTCCGTTCACAACTCGAGCTCACATGCTCACTATAAGAACAAGAACATTGCCTATGACCCTCAGCTCCGACCTGTCGGGCCCCTCTGTGGAGCCCCGGGTTATCCGCAAACAATACGCCATGGAGATGGCGGTCGAACGCACGCGTCTGCTGTACCAGGGCTCGCTATTGCCGACGCTGTTCATGCTGATCAACGGTCTGGTGTGTGCCGGGTTGCTCTGGAGCCCGCAGCGTTACTTCGTGGTCAGCGTCTGGCTGATCTGGTTGTTGTCGCTGGTGGCATTGCGAGTGATTCAGGTCGCGGCCTTCGATTCGGCGATTCCCAACCGTCAGGCCCATCCGATCTGGCGTCGTATGTTCCTGCTCGGTTCGGCCATGACCGGCCTGACCCTGGCCGGTGCCGGCATCGCGTTGGTGCCCGTTGATAATTTCATGCAGCAGGCCTGGGTGTTCGGCCTGATCGGCGCCGCAGCCCTCTCGGCCAGTGTCGCTTATGCCGTCAGCCTGCCGGCTTTTCTGTCCTTTACCTTGCCCTGTCTGTTGCCGGCCATCGGCTATCTGTTCTGGGGCGGCGATGAACAGGAGCAGGGCTGGGGCTGGTTCGGGCTGATTTTGCTGGGCTCATTGAGCGTGGTCGCCTGGCAGGTCAATCGCCTGATCGATCAGGGGTTGCTGCGACGCTTTCAAAATCAGGCACTGATCGAGCACTTGCAGCAGGCCCAAAGTCGCAGCGACCAGCTCAACCACGAGCTGGCCAAGGAAATCGACCAGCGCCGCCGTGCCGAAGACGAATTGCGCGAAACCCAGGTCGACCTCGAAAACCGAGTCGCCCAACGCAGCCTGGAGCTGGACGCGGCCAACCAGGCCTTGAGCAAGAGCGAGGCACGGCTGGCGCTAGCGTTGAAGGCGAGCGAACTCGGGTTGTGGGACTGGAACCTGCAGACTGACGAAGTCCATCACACCCAGCTCCAGGAGTTGTTCGGGCTGGAACCGGAATACGTGACGGCGATGCTCCGCCACCTCAAACCGAGGCTGCACCCCGACGACTTGCCATCGCTGAGGCGGGCGCTGGTCGAGCATTTGAAGGGCCGCACCGAGGATTATCAGATCGAGTACCGGGTGCGACATGGCGATGGCCATTGGGTCTGGATCGAGGACCGGGGTCGAGCGGTCGAGCGAAGCGAAAACGGCCGAGTGATCCGCATGGTCGGCACCCGCCGCGATATCAGCGCCAGCAAGGGCCTGGAAGAACAGCGCCAACTGGCGGCGACGGTGTTCGAGGCCGCCAGCGAAGGCATTGTGATTTTGGACCCGAATTACGCGTTGATTGCCGTCAATCAGGCCTTCAGTCGGGTGACGGGTTACGACATTGAAGACATGCTCGGGCGAAACGTGGTCGAGTTGCCGTGCAGTCGCGACGCCCGGAGGCATTACGCGGCAATTCGTCAGGCGCTGGAACAGCAGGGCAGCTGGCAGGGCGAGCTGGTCGAAACCCGCAAGAATGGCGAATTGTATCCGCAATGGCTGCAACTGAATGCCGTGCGCGATACGCGGGGAAATGTGAGTCATATCGTCGGTTTCTTCGCCGATCTGTCCGCTCGGCGTGAGTCAGAAGAACGTATGCGCTACCTCGCCCATTACGATGAACTCACGGGGCTGGCCAACCGTTCGTTATTCCGCGAACGGCTGCACGAGGCTCATCAACGGGGGCGCCAGGGCGGTCGTCGCAGTCTGGCGTTACTGCACATCAATCTTGACCGTTTCAAGCTGCTCAACGATAGCCTCGGCCATGAAATTGCCGATGAGTTGTTACAGAAAATGGCCCGACGGTTGGTCAATGCGCTGCCAGAAGCAGACACCATTGCCCGATTGTCCGGCGATGAATTTGCAGTGCTGTTCGATGCCTACGGCAGCCTGTCGAGCCTGGCACGGGTGGCGACCCGTTTGTCGACCAAGCTGCGATTGCCAATCACCGTCGAAGGTCATGAATTGGTGGTGAGCGTGTCGATGGGCATCAGCCTGTTGCCGGACACCGCACGGGAGATTTCCGCGCTGGTCAGTCAGTCGAACATGGCCATGCAGCATGCCAAACACTTGGGCGGCAATAATTTCCAGTTCTATACCGATAGCTTGCAAGCCAGCACGCTCGAGCGTTTGCAGCTCGAGAACCAGCTGCGCAAAGCCATCGAAGAAAAGCAGCTTAAGGTGTTTTATCAACCCAAACTCTGCCTCGCCACCGGCCGGCTGAATGCCGCCGAGGCGTTGGTACGCTGGAATCACCCGACCCTGGGCCAGGTGCCACCGGGGGATTTCATCGGTCTGGCCGAGGAAACCGGGCTGATCGGCGCCATCGGTGAGTTCGTTTTGCGTCAAGCCTGTTGGCAAGCGTGCGAGTGGCAGCGTCAGGGGCTGGAGCCGATTCGGGTGTCGGTCAACCTGTCGGTGCATCAGCTGCGTCAGGGAAAACTGGTCAGTCTGGTGCGCCAGGTGCTGGAGGAAACAGGTCTGGCGCCGCATTACCTGGAACTGGAACTCACCGAAAGCCAGTTGCTGGACAGCGTCGAGCACATCATTGCGACCTTCCAGCAGTTGCGTGACCTTGGGGTGAAGCTGGCAATCGACGATTTTGGTACCGGGTATTCGTCGCTGAGCTACCTCAAGCGCATTCCTGTGGACTACGTGAAGATCGATCAGGCGTTTATCCGTGGTCTGGGGGAGAGCAGTGAAGATGCGGCGATCACCCGGGCGATTATTGCCATGGCCCATGGTTTGTCGCTGAAAGTGGTGGCTGAAGGCGTCGAGCGACCGGAGCAGCTGGAATTTCTGAGGGCCGAGCGTTGCGATGAGGTGCAGGGCTATTGGATCAGCCGCCCGGTTGAGGCTGCTGACCTGGCTGAGCTGTTGCGTGCGGACGCGAAACCCTTGTAAGTGCTACATAGAGTGCATGTCGCGTGAAATGGGGACATCGAGTTACGCATTGAGCAGGCAAAAAGCCAATTCATGTAGTATAACTACAAGCGTGCTACATCCCCGGCACCTGCCAATAACAAAGAGTCCGCCCCTTTGAATCTGCTGCAACACATCGCCCAGTCACGCCACCTGTTACGCAAGTCGGAGCTCAAGGTCGCCGACCACGTGCTGCTTGACCCTGCGGCGGTGATGCACAGTTCCATGGCCGACCTGGCCCACAGCGTGGGCATCAGCGAGCCGACCATCGTGCGGTTTTGCCGCGCCATCGGTTGCTCCGGGTTTCAGGATTTGAAACTGAAACTGGCGCAGAGCCTGGCGGCCGGCGCGAGTTTCGGGCAGTTCGCGATCCATGAAGACGATTCGGTTGCCGATTACAGCCTGAAAATCTTCGACACCACCCTGCATACGCTGATGGAGGTTCGCGAGAAACTCGATCCGGTGGCATTGCAAAAAGCCGTGACGGCGATGTCCCAGGCCCAGCGTGTCGAGTTCTACGGCTTCGGCGCCTCCGGTGCGGTAGCGGCGGATGCCCAGCACAAGTTCTTCCGTTTGCTGCTGACCGCGGCGGCGTATTCCGACCCGCACATGCAGGCGATGTCGGCGGTCACCCTGAAGCCAACCGACGTGGCGATCTGTATTTCTCAGTCGGGGCGTTCCAAAGATCTGTTGATCACGGCCAACCTGGTGCGCGAAAGCGGTGCCTCGCTGATCACCCTGTGCCCGAGCCAGACACCGTTGGCCGAGTTGTCGACCGTCAACCTGGCGATCGATGTGCACGAAGACACCGAAATCTACACGCCGCTGACGTCGCGCATCGCCCACCTGGTGGTGATCGATGTGCTGGCGATGGGCGTCGCCATGGCCCGCGGTCCGAGCCTGGTCAATCACCTGAAAAGCGTCAAGCGCAGCCTTCGCAGCTTGCGACTGTCGCCCAAGTCAGTAAAAGCCCTCGACGATTGATTCGTCGTTTGGCGTGAAATAGTCGGAAGGTCGTTCCGACCTTTTCGCGGGCAAGCCCGCTCCCACAAGGATCGGCTGTGTTGCACAGAATGAGCGAACACCACCGGCCCCTGTGGGAGCGGGCTTGCCCGGAAGGCGCCCTCAAAAACACCCCTGTCATCTGCCAATGTTCACACCTCTGTAACCCTCCCGCCGCCAAACCGTCATCCCTCGCGCCTATCTTGAAACTCCCGTACTCGCCTTGGGAGACTCGAAATGGCCCAGCCCTACGAAGAACGCAACAGCGCTGTCAAAACCCGTCGTCAGCAAGAAGACCAGCGCCGCATGGAATTTCGTCGCGCGATCGAAGATCGCTGCGAACGCCGCCAGCTTCTGGCCGAAATCGGCGAATTTCCTGACGGTCTGGAACTCAATTACTGGCAGGCAGCTCCCGCAACTTCCCGTCGAAACGCTCAACCAGGGCGCTGATTTGCATACGCTCGCTGCGGATAAACGCAAGGAATGCGTGCGCCACGGGTGACAGCCGTTTGGCTTTGGCCTGCACCAGGCACCAGCTACGGAACAGCGGCAGCTCTTCAACCGGCAACTCGATCAGTCCGCCCGTTGCCAACTCAAGGTTCAGGGCATGGCGCGTCAACAGCGCCAAGCCCAGACCCGCGAGCACACATTCACGCTGGGCTTCGGCCGATGAGACCTCCTGGGTCTGGTTGAAGTGCACGCGCTTTTCTTTGAAATACTCTTCGCAGGCCAATCGCGTACCGGAGCCGGATTCGCGTAATAGCAGCGTGTAGGGCTCCAGATCCTGCAAGCGCAGTGGGCCCATGTGGCACAGCGGATGATCCGGCGGTGCTACGGCGACAATCGGGTTGTTGAGAAATGGCAAGAACTCCAGCCCCATGTCCTGCGGCACCATGGACATGATCACCAGGTCGTCGCGGTTGTCGGAGAGACGCCGGATCACTTGCCCACGGTTGACCACCGTCAGTTGCAGATTCACCTCCGGGTGCTGGCGCTTGAAGGCGGCAAACAGGTGCGGTACGAAATACTTGGCACTGGATTCCACCGCCAGTTTCAGTTGGCCCTGCAATGAGCCTTGCATGTCCGACAGCTGCATATCGAGGTTTTCCAGGCGCCCGAAAATATCCCGGCTGGCGCGCTGCAGTGCTTCGGCCGCCTCGGTCATGTAGAGTTTTTTGCCGACGTAATCGAACAAGGGCTGACCAATCAGCTCTTCGAGTTGACGAATCTGTAGGCTCACGGCAGGTTGTGTGAGAGACATTTCATCAGCTGCGCGGCTGTAGGACCTTAGGTCGCACACCTCATTGAAGATTTGCAATTGACGCAATGTCATACGCATCAATGACTTACGCATTTTCTATAAATCCTGAGCGAAGGCTGATGCCTCAACTATAAGTCTTTGCTTATGCGTGACCCAATTATTATTCATTTTTGTTAATCCCTTGCGAGCGCTAGTGTGGAGCTGCGACTGAATTGAAACATTTGGTCACGCGTCGACCTGGTTTGACAGGTCGTGGGTACCACCGGCTCAAGGGAACCTCCAAGTGATAAAAAAAATCCTGATCGCCAACCGTGGTGAGATTGCCGTACGAATCGTGCGGGCTTGCGCCGAGATGGGCATCCGCTCGGTCGCGATCTATTCCGACGCCGATCGCCATGCCTTGCATGTGAAGCGTGCGGACGAGGCCCACAGCATCGGTGCCGAGCCGCTGGCTGGTTACCTGAACCCGCGCAAGCTGGTGAACCTGGCCGTGGAAACCGGTTGCGATGCGTTGCACCCCGGCTACGGCTTCCTTTCGGAAAATGCCGAGCTGGCGGACATCTGTGCTGAACGCGGGATCAAATTCATTGGTCCATCGGCTGAAGTGATTCGCCGCATGGGCGACAAGACCGAAGCGCGCCGCAGCATGATCAAGGCTGGCGTACCGGTCACCCCAGGCACCGAAGGCAACGTGTCGGGCATCGAAGAAGCCCTGAGCGAAGGCGACCGCATCGGTTACCCGGTGATGCTCAAGGCCACGTCCGGTGGCGGCGGCCGCGGTATTCGTCGTTGCAACAGCCGCGAAGAACTCGAACAAGCCTTTCCGCGAGTGATTTCCGAAGCCACCAAGGCTTTCGGTTCGGCGGAAGTGTTTCTGGAAAAATGCATCGTCAATCCGAAACACATCGAAGCGCAGATCCTCGGTGACAGCTTTGGCAACGTGGTGCACCTGTTCGAGCGTGATTGCTCGATCCAGCGTCGCAACCAGAAGCTGATCGAGATTGCTCCGAGCCCGCAACTGACCCCGGAGCAGCGCGCCTACATCGGCGACCTGTCGGTGCGTGCGGCCAAGGCCGTGGGTTACGAGAACGCCGGCACCGTGGAGTTCCTGCTCGCCGAGGGCGAGGTGTACTTCATGGAGATGAACACCCGGGTGCAGGTGGAACACACCATCACCGAAGAAATCACCGGCATCGACATCGTGCGCGAGCAGATCCGCATCGCCTCCGGCCTGCCGCTCTCGGTGAAACAGGAAGACATCCAGCACCGCGGTTTCGCGCTGCAATTCCGGATCAACGCCGAGGACCCGAAAAACAACTTCCTGCCGAGCTTCGGCAAGATCACCCGTTACTACGCACCCGGCGGTCCTGGTGTGCGCACCGATACGGCGATCTATACCGGCTACACCATTCCACCGTTCTACGACTCGATGTGTCTGAAACTGGTGGTCTGGGCGCTGACCTGGGAAGAGGCGATGGACCGTGGCTTGCGAGCTCTGGACGACATGCGTCTGCAAGGGGTCAAGACCACCGCCGCGTACTACCAGGAAATCCTGCGTAATCCGGAATTTCGTAGCGGCCAGTTCAACACCAGCTTCGTTGAAAGCCACCCTGAACTGACCAACTACTCGATCAAGCGCAAACCCGAAGAGCTGGCCCTGGCCATCGCCGCCGCCATCGCCGCCCACGCAGGCCTGTGAGGAAAAGAACAATGAGCAAGCAAATCCACGTTACCGACACAATCCTGCGCGACGCCCACCAATCGCTGCTCGCCACCCGCATGCGCACCGAAGACATGCTGCCGATCTGCGACAAGCTCGACAAAGTCGGCTACTGGTCGCTGGAATGCTGGGGCGGCGCGACCTTCGACGCCTGCGTACGCTTCCTGAAAGAAGACCCGTGGGAGCGTCTGCGCCAACTGCGCGCGGCTTTGCCTAACACGCGTCTGCAAATGCTCCTGCGTGGCCAGAACCTGCTGGGCTACCGCCACTACAGCGACGACGTGGTCAAAGCCTTCGTCGCCAAGGCTGCGGTCAACGGCATCGACGTGTTCCGCATTTTCGATGCGATGAACGACGTGCGTAACCTGCGGGTGGCCATCGAAGCGGTGAAAGCTGCCGGTAAACACGCCCAAGGCACCATCGCTTACACCACCAGCCCGGTACACACCATCGAGGCTTTCGTGGCGCAAGCCAAGCAAATGGAAGCCATGGGTTGCGACTCGGTGGCGATCAAGGACATGGCTGGCCTGCTGACCCCATACGCCACTGGCGAGCTGGTCAAGGCGCTGAAAGCCGAGCAATCGCTGCCGGTGTTCATCCATTCCCATGACACCGCTGGCCTGGCTGCAATGTGCCAACTCAAGGCCATCGAAAACGGCGCCGACCATATCGACACCGCGATCTCCAGCTTCGCCTGGGGCACCAGCCACCCGGGCACCGAATCGATGGTCGCCGCCCTTAAAGGCAGCGAGTTCGACACGGGTTTGAACCTGGAGCTGCTGCAAGAGATCGGCCTGTACTTCTACGCCGTGCGCAAGAAGTACCACCAGTTCGAAAGCGAATTCACTGCCGTCGACACTCGCGTTCAAGTCAACCAGGTGCCGGGCGGGATGATTTCCAACCTGGCCAACCAGTTGAAAGAGCAGGGCGCCCTGAACCGCATGAGCGAAGTGCTGGCGGAGATCCCTCGCGTTCGTGAAGACCTCGGCTTCCCGCCGCTGGTGACCCCGACCTCGCAAATCGTCGGCACCCAGGCGTTCTTCAACGTGCTGGCTGGCGAGCGCTACAAGACCATCACCAACGAGGTGAAGCTCTACCTGCAAGGCGGCTACGGCAAGGCGCCGGGTACGGTGAATGAAAAGCTGCGTCGCCAGGCCATTGGCAGCGAAGAGGTGATCGACGTCCGTCCAGCCGATCTGCTCAAACCGGAAATGACCAAGCTGCGTGCCGAAATCGGCGCCGTGGCCAAGTCTGAAGAAGACGTGCTGACCTACGCCATGTTCCCGGACATCGGCCGCAAGTTCCTCGAAGAACGTGCTGCCGGCACCCTGGCCCCAGAAGTGCTGCTGCCGATTCCGGAAGCCGGCGGCGTGACTTCGGCGGGTGGCGAAGGCGTGCCGACCGAGTTCGTCATCGACGTTCACGGTGAAACCTACCGCGTCGACATCACCGGTGTGGGCGTCAAAGCGGAAGGCAAGCGCCACTTCTACCTGTCCATCGACGGCATGCCGGAAGAAGTGGTGTTCGAACCGCTCAACGAATTCGTCAGCGGCGGCAGCAGCAAGCGCAAGCAAGCCACTGCACCGGGCCACGTCAGCACCACCATGCCAGGCAACATCGTCGATGTGCTGGTCAAGGAAGGCGACACCGTGAAAGCCGGCCAAGCCGTGCTGATCACCGAAGCGATGAAGATGGAAACCGAAGTCCAATCGGCCATCGCCGGCAAAGTCACCGCTATTCACGTGGTCAAGGGCGACCGGGTGAACCCGGGCGAGATCCTGATCGAGATCGAAGGCTGAGTTAACAGCCTCGATATACCGCTTTAAACCTCGGGGGGGCATGTGCTCCCCTTTTTTTTCGCCCGGCCACTTTGGTGAGGCTCCGCAGATCCAATGCGGGCTTGCTCGCGAAAACGGTGTGACGTTCAGCATCCATATTGACTGACACTCCGCATTCGCGAGCAAGCCCGCTCCCACAAGGTGCTGTGCTGAATCAGTGAGGGGGAGGCGAGTTCATCAGAACGCTATCCGCCATTGTCCCATCACGCCATGACTGCGGCTGTCAGTGCCAATCTCCCCAGTGACGCCCACACCCAGCGTGTGGTTGGCCGAGAGCCCCAGGTCGAGCCCGGCATCAAGCGACAGGCTGTCGCGATCAAACGCTGCCCCGGCGATGTCGAAACGTTTCCCGCCCTTGACCAGCTGTTGGCGCGTTTCGCTGTCGAGCTCGCCGTAGATGTGTTTCCAGCCGGCGCTGAATCGCGGTGTCAGTCGCATGCCGTTGTCCAATGTGTTCAGCTTTGCCGCGCGCAGGCCGAAGGTGCTGCTGAAGTTGTCCTGGGTTTGCCCATAGACTTTCAGCGCAGCATCCCCACCTTTTTCGGTGTGGTTGTTGCGCTGGTAGCGTTGATAACCGACGCTGGCGAATGGCTCGACCATCACCTTGTTGCGGCCCAGATTGAAGCCCGCTTCGGCGAAGGCCTGCTGGGTGTTGGCGTCATAGCTGCCTTTGAGGCGGTCGTTGAATCCTTTGAATGCGACCCGACGTTTGCTGCTGCCTTCATGGCTGGCGTAGGTGGCACCGAGACGCAGCGCCAATGGGCCGTCCTGGCGCATCGCATAAGCCCCCAGGTGCCAACTGTCGAGATCGCCGTCGAATTGCCGGGCATCGAGTTTCGTCTGTGATTTTCCGCCTATCACCCCGACTTGCCATTGCTCGTCGAGCCGCCAGTCGGCGCCCAGAACGAGGCCTTGGGTGGAATGTTTCAGAGTGCTGGCGAAATCACTCTCGACTTTGCCGCCATTGCCCAATGCCTGAAGCCAGACGCGGCTGCGGCTCTCACTGTCAGCGGCAAGGCGTGGAGTTTTGTCGGAGAAAGTGCCCGTGCCGTTAGTCAGCTGGCGCATGGCTGAGAGCATGCTGGCACTGACGGGGCTGACACTGCTTAAAGTGGCTTTTGCGAGGTTGGCGTTGCTACCGGCGGCCAATTGTTCAATGGCGACGGAGGCATTGGCCTTGTCGCTGACCACCAGCGCGCTGACGGCGGGGTTGGCGATCACGGTTTTGGGGGTGTCCACACTGCGGGCCAGGGCCTGCCCGCTGTCAGAGGTGGCAACCGTCTCGAGCGGCACGTCGTTGCGGGTCAGCGCCACTTGAGTGTCACTATAGGAAGCCTGCGGCGTCATGAATGCCAGATCGCTGGAGGCCTCTTCAAGCACACTGCCAGTGGGGGCTACAGGTTTGGCGGTTTTTTTTCGGGTTTTGGTGGGCTTTGCGTCGGCATCGACTTGAGGCTCCAGTTGCTGGGCCAGGGAGAACTCTGCACAACCAACGGCAAGTGCAATGGCCAGGACAAGGTGTTGTGGTCGGTATTTTTGTTGAACGGGCATCGAGTAAGGCCTCTTTTGACAGGAGGCCAAACTCTAAAAGGGAGGCTATAGGTGCCGATGTCAGTCGCTTCCGGCGGGCTTGCGGGGGTTGTCAGAAGGATGTGTCGAAAATTGCCGGCCGCTTGAGGGTGGCTGTTTTTAGCCATTCGTGCTGGACGCTTTTTCTTACAGCGAATCAAGACATGGGGGCTATCGTGCCGTAACAAAGCGCATCTACCGCACGTGAAAGAACAAAAGATCGCAGCCTTCGGCAGCTCCTTGGGTGTACGTCGACCCGAAGTAGGAGCTGCCGAAGGCTGCGATCTTTTTGCTTTAAACCTGGCTACGGCTCAAATACGCCTTCCCGTAATGCCGCTCCATCCGCGCCTGAATCAGCTCCAAGCCAATCGACATCAGCCAATAAATAATCGCCGCCGTTGTCAGCATTTCGATATAGCGATAGCTCGAGCGCCCATACGACTGCGCCAGGAACATCACTTCCCAAACCCCCATCACCGAGATCAGTGACGAGTCCTTGAGCATGGAGATGAACTGGTTGGTGGTGGGCGGGATGATGGTGCGCATGGCCTGGGGCAGGGTGACGCGCCAGAAGATCACGGTTTCGCGCATGCCCAGGGCCAGCGACGCTTCGCGTTGGCCGTGGGGGACGCCGAGGATGCCGGCGCGGAAGATTTCGCTCAGGTAGGCGCCGTAGTTCAGCGACAGAGCGATGATGCCGGCGGCGATGGCGCCCGGCACGACGCCGAGTTGCGGCAGGCCGAGGTAGATCAGCAGAATCTGGATCAGCAGCGGTGTGCCGCGAAAGAACGAGGCATAGAAGCTTGCGATGCCGAACGCTACGGCACTTTTCGACAGTCGGGCCAGGGCGGTGATGAAGCCCAGCAGCGACGACGCCACAATCGAGCACAGGCACAAGAACAACGTCAGCGCCGCGCCTTGCAGAAAGCCGTTGGGCGCCAGGTGCAAGCCGATCAGGTTTGGCAGTTTGTCGAGAATGATCGAGAACTTCAGGTCGAAGCTCAGGAAGAAACTCGCGAACAAGCCGAACATCGCCGCCCAGGTCAGGTACAACCGCGTGCGGAAACCGAAAATCCGTTGCAACAACGACTCAGCCACCGGTTGCGGTGGCTGAGGTGGTTTGGGGAAAGAAGTCATTTACTGATGTCGGCGCCGATCCATTTTTGCGATAGCTTGCTCAAGGTGCCGTCCTGTTTCAACTGGGCAAACACATCACGTACTTTGGCGTCCCACTGGGCGTCGCCCTTTTCGATGGCCACCGAGTTTGGCTCCGAGTATAACGGCTCACCGGCGAGCTTGAAGCGTTTGTCTTCGTTCAGGCGCGGTTGCGCGGTCACCAGGTTGGTGAGAATAGCGTCCAGACGCACGCCGGCGCCCAGGCCCAAATCCTGGAATGCCACGTTGTCGGTGTCATACGGGGCGATTTGCACGTTCTCGAAGGGGTACTGCAATTGGGTATCTTCAGCGCCTTCGATCACCAGGTTTTTGTTCAGGTAGCTTTCATAGCTGGAGGCGCTGGTGAGGCCGACTTTTTTGCCGCTCAGGTCCTTGGCGCTGTGGATGCTGTCGTCTTTGGCATTGACCACGATCACGGCAGGGGAGGCGTAGTACTCGACCGGAAAATCGAAGACTTCGGCGCGAGCCTTACTCGGGGTCATGGAGCAGATGCAGATGTCATAACGCCCGCTCCAGCGACCGGCGGCGATCACATCCCAGGACGGCGTTTCAAGGCGCAGCTTGACCCCCAGCTTGTCCGCCACGGCCTTGGCCACGTCGACGTCGAAACCGTCGAGCTGGTTTTTGTCGTTGAGAAACGAGAAGGGCGGATAGCTTTCCATCAACACACCCACCAATTCTTTCTTTTGCTCGATGCGATCCAGGGTGACACCCGCCAAGGCTTGGGTGGAGGCAGCTAGAATCGTCAGGCCCAGGGCCAGCAGCGGTTGAAATTTCACAGTTGATCCCTGAAAAAAGAGGTTGTTATTAACCTGATGGTGCGTATTAAATAGTTATAAGAACGACTCCGATAGTGAGTTATTTTCATAAGCTTATGAGTGAAAAGCATATGGGCGCAGGCAGCACGGTAATTCTGGATGGCGGCATGGGTCGGGAGCTGCAACGCCGAGGGGCGCCGTTCAAGCAGCCCGAGTGGTCGGCACTGGCCCTGAGCGAGGCGCCGCAAGCCGTAGAGGCGGTGCACGCGGCTTATATTGAAAGCGGTGCCAACGTGATCACCAGCAACAGTTACGCAGTGGTGCCGTTCCATATTGGCGAAGAGCGTTTTGCCGCTGAGGGGCAGGCGCTTGCAGCGTTGGCCGGTGAACTGGCCCGTCGTGCGGTCGATGCGGCGGGTAAACCGGTGCGTGTGGCCGGTTCATTGCCACCCTTGTTCGGCTCCTATCGTCCGGACCTGTTCGACGCTGCTCGCGTAACTGAACTGCTGGCGCCCCTGGTCAATGGACTGGCGCCTCATGTCGACTTGTGGCTGGCCGAAACCCAGAGTTCGATCATCGAGGCGCGGGCGATCCATGCGGGTCTGCCGAAGGACGGCAAGCCGTTCTGGTTGTCGTTTACCTTGAAGGATGAAGACACCGACGAAGTGCCGCGATTGCGTTCCGGTGAACCCGTGGCTGAGGCCGCCGTGGTGGCGGCTGAGTTGGGTGTCGAGACCTTGCTGTTCAACTGCAGCCAGCCAGAGGTGATCGGCGCGGCGATTGATGCGGCGCGGGAAACCTTCGAACGCTTAGGGGTGAAGATTCACATCGGCGCGTACGCCAATGCCTTCCCGCCGCAGCCGAAAGAGGCCACGGCCAATGACGGCCTGGACCCGTTGCGCGAGGATCTCGACCCGCCGGGTTATCTGCAGTGGGCAGCCGACTGGCGCAAGCGCGGGGCCAGCCATTTGGGCGGGTGCTGCGGGATCGGGCCGGAGCATATTGCGGTGCTCGCCCAGAAACTGGCGTGACACCAATCGCGAGCAGGCTCGCTCCCACAATAGATCTTCAGTGAACACGTATATTGTGCTCGACAACGATCCGATGTGGGAGCGAGCCTGCTCGCGATAGCGTCCGTCCGGGCGCCGAAGATTACTGGCGGCACTCAACCAGAGTTTTCACCTGCCCCGATTCCGTCTGGTTCTCATCGGACAGCCACCGCTCGAACCCTGCGCCAATCGCCGGCCATTCCGAATCCAGAATCGAATACCACGCCGTGTCACGGTTCTGACCCTTGACCACCATGTGCTGACGGAACACCCCTTCAAAACTGAACCCCAACCGCTCCGCCGCATACTTGGAACGGGCATTGCCGTTGTTGCACTTCCATTCCAGGCGCCGATAACCCAAGGCAAAGGATTCCCTGGCCAGCAGGTAAACCGCCTCGGTACTTTTTGGTGAACGTTGCATCGGCGCGCCGAAGGTCACATGGCCGATTTCGATGCGGCCCTGGGAAGGGACAATCGACATCAGGCTGAGGATGCCTTGCACGTCGCCGCTGGCGCGGTCGATCACCGTGAAGAAATACGGGTCACTGTTGGCCGCGTGGTTGTTCAGCCAAACGTTGAACGCGCTGCGCTCCGGGAAAGGACCATAGGGCAAATAGTCCCAGAGTTTCGGATCTGAGCCCGGGCCTTCGAGGGCTTTCCACAAGCCGTCGGCGTGACGCGCCGGGTCAAGTTTTTCCAGGCGGATGAAACGCCCTTCGATCAGTTGAACCGAGGGTGGCGGAACACCTTTCCAGTCCGCGAGTGAAGTCGACATGCTGCTCTCCTTGAACCTTAAAGGGCTTTGCAAAACTGGATGAAACCAGGCCGTTCGGCGATGCGCTCATAGAGCTGGATCGCGGTGGCGTTGGTTTCATGGGTCAGCCAATGGACCTCGCAGCACCCGTCGGCCTTGGCCGTGGTGTAGACGAATTCAATCAGTTGCCGACCGACACCGGTGCCGCGGGTTTCGGGCGTCACCAGCAAGTCTTGCAGGTAGCAGGAGTTTTCGATGCTCCAGTTCGAGCGGTGATAGATGAAATGCACCATGCCCACCGCTTTACCATCGGCCCAGGCCAGCGCCCCGTGGGTAGGTTCGTTCGGGTCGAGCAGGCGTTGCCAGGTGCTTTGGGTCACGGTATCGGGCAGTTCGGTGTTGTAGAAGTGCAAATAGGCTTGCCACAACGGCAGCCAGGCAGCGTGATCGTCGGCGGTGACCTGGCGGATGTCGATCTGACTCATGTTCATTCCTTAACGCGTCAAAGTGGCAGGTACAGGGAAAATTTCCTTGGCGAATACCTTCATCCTAGGCAGGCTAATGGTCTGTTGTAAGAGCCATTAATGACCAATTTCATAGGTCCATTTTCATGTCGAATACGCCGCTTCCCTCGTCGTTCAACCCGGCGGGTATCGAACTCGACCGCCGTCAGGGCCTGAGCCGTCAGCTCTATCAAGCGCTGCGGGTACGCGTGCTCGACGGGCGATTGGCCAGCGGCACACGACTGCCGGCCAGTCGCGATCTGGCGGCGGCGTTATCGATTTCCCGCAACAGCGTGGTCCGGGCCTACGATCAGCTTTACGCTGAAGGCTTCATCGAGGGGCGTGTGGGCGATGGGACTTACGTCGCGCAATTGCCTCAAGCCGCGTGGCCGGTGAAAAAATTATCCACAAAAGTATCCACAGGGTTTTCAACAGGGTTACCCACAGCCTTATCCACAAATTGGCTGGATTTGCCTGTGGTTTCATCCAGTAAAGTTATCCACAGCGACGCTTTGGGACGCGTTGAAAAGAATCATTTGGCCGTGCCGCCGGGTGGTCCACCGCGCGCATTCAGGGTCGGTGTGCCGGCGTTCGATCTGTTTCCTTTCGAGGTCTGGGCCAAGCTGAGCGCGGCTTTCTGGCGTAAGCCGGATTTACAGCAACTGTGTTATGGCGATCCGGCAGGCGATGAGCGCTTGCGCGGGCTGATTGCTGCTTATTTGCGCAGTTCGCGCGGCATGCAGTGCTCGGCTGAGCAAATAGTGATCACCAGTGGCGCACAACAGGGGATTAGCCTTTGTGCACAGTTGCTGGTGGAGCCTGGCGACGGGGTGGGCATTGAAAATCCGGGGTATCGAGCGGCGGGTCATGCGTTCGCTGTAGCTGGCGCGCGATTGCACGGGGTAGCGGTGGACAGTGAGGGCATTAATTGCACCGAATTGGCGGGGCTCAGCGATTGTCGATTGGCTTACGTCACGCCGTCGCATCAGTACCCGACCGGAGTGGTCATGAGTCTGGCGCGACGCCTTGAATTATTGGCCTGGGCCGAACGCACCCAAGGCTGGATCGTCGAGGATGACTACGATGGCGAATACCGTTACAGCGGCGCACCGCTGGCGCCGTTGGCTGCACTGGATCGGCAGGGGCGAGTGCTGTATGTCGGAACCTTCGGAAAGGTCGCATTCCCGGCGTTAAGACTGGGTTATCTGGTGTTGCCGCCCGGGTTGGTTGAGGCTTTCTCCCAGCGTCGTGCGGTGGACGTGCGGCATTCGGAGGTCAGCACTCAAGCGGTAATGGCTGAGTTCATGGCGGCCGGGCATTTCCAGCGACACATCCGGCGTATGCGCCGTGCTGCGTTGAGTCGGCGTAACGTCTTGCTCAATGGTTGGCCTGTGGATATCCCGGGCGTCGCTAAGCTGCCCAGTGTGGCGGCCGGTTTGCACCTGACGGTACGTGTCGACAGCGTGGCCCGTGAGCGCGAATTGATCGAACAAGCCACCAGCGTCGGGGTGGAGGTCAATGGACTGAGCAGTTATTGGCTGCCAGACACGACGCTTCCCGAGGACCAGCGAGCGGGGCTGGTCCTGGGGTTCGCCGCAGTGCCGGAGGCGGCGATCGAATCGGCACTGGCGAGGCTCAAAGAGGTCTGGAGCCCGGCGTGAGCGACGGCGTCCGCATCAGGTCCCGGACTTGATCTTGGTCCAGGCCCGGGTCCGCGCCCGTTCGGCATCGCGAGGCAGCGGTTGCAGGGTGTAAAGCGTGCTCATCGCCGTTTCCGTCGGGTACAGGTTCGGGCCGCTCCAACGGTCCCAGCCTGAACCGGCGGGCAAAGGGTAGTTGAAGTTGAACCCTTCGCCTGCGCCTTCACCGTGTTCGTCTTCGTAGCCGAGGAAGAACGGAAACTCGGCTTCCGGATGGCCATGGATCGAGGTGAACAGCACATCGCTGCGCTCGTAGAAAATCGATTGGGTGCCGTTGCCGTGGTGGCAATCGACATCGAGGATCGCGACCTTTTTGTGGCCTTGATCGAGGAGTGCCTGAGCGGCGACGCGACGGCGTTGGCGCAAACCAGCATCTCTTGATTGGTGGTGATTCGCGTGTCCGCCTGGCTCAGATCCGCCGCGCTGATGCCGCTGCCGGCCAATAACGCCTCGCTGGACAGGCCTTCGGCCTTGAAGGTGTTAAGCACCAGGGAAACGGCGTTGAGGGTGGTGAGATGGGAGTGGAGCATGGAGTGTTCCAGCGTCGAGATGCTGGAACGGGAGCAAGTTATGTGCCGAGCGCAATAACCTTGTGGGAGCGAGCCTGCTCGCGATGGCGGCAAGCTAGTCGATATCAATGTTGAATAATCAATCGCTATCGCGAGCAGGCTCGCTCCCACAGGGCCGCTTTGTGTCAGCTCAGTTCGCCGCACAGGTCGAGTTCAGCCAGCCGCCGAACTTCAGCAGTTTCAAGCCCCGCACCCAGCAGCGCACGCAGCTTGCCGAGCGCCGCCTCGCGGGTCATGCCGCCACCGGACAACACACCGGCATCACGCAAGCGGCTACCGGCCTCGTACACGTCGAGATGCACTCCACCTTCATGGCATTGCGTGACCGCGACCACCACCACACCTTTGTCTCGCGCCCGTTCCAGGCTGGCGAGAAACTCGGGGTTGTCGCTTGGCCCGGTACCACTGCCATAACATTCCAGCACCAGACCCTGAATACCGCTGTTGAGCAGGCCATCGAGCTGCTCGGCGCCGATGCCGGGGAACAGTGGCAGTACCGCGACTTTCGCCAGTTGATTGGGTTGGTTGTAGTTCAGCTGCGCCGGCACGGAAGTCGCCTTCACACCGCCGCCCTGGCGCTCCAGCCGCTTGAACGGATGACGACCGAAACTGCGAACCTTCGCGCAACGAGTCGGGTCGAGCAGCTCGCCGTGGAAGTACAGATGAACCCCCGGCGCCAGGCCTTGACCAAGGGCAACCAACGCACCGCTGAGGTTTTCCCAGGCATCGCTGTCGGTCACACCGGCCGGTAACATCGAGCCGGTGAACACCACGCGGGCATGCAGGCCGAGCAATTGAAAGCTCATGGCCGCGGCGCTGTAGGCCAGGGTGTCGGTGCCATGCAGGATCAACACGCTGTCGCAGCCCTGGACATCGACGGCGTCGACCACCGCTTCGCGCAGTTGCTGCCAGTAGGCGGGCGTCATGTTGGCGCTGTCGATCAGCGGCGACATCTCGCGAAAGCGCCACTGCGGCACCACCAGCTCGGGCTGGCTGTGCAGATACTCACGCATCCGCGCTTCGAAGCCGGACGCCGGGGCCAGGCCATGGGCACTGGCTTGCATGCCGATGGTACCGCCGGTGTAGAGCACCATGACGTGCTGGGCAGCAGGAAAAGTCGAGGAATTCATGGAGGTTCTCCGAAAGCGATGTGGGAGCGAGCCTGCTCGCGATGGCAGCGATGTGGTCTCAGGCTCGAACCAAAACGGCAGCCTCAAAAAAGCTGCCACAACATACGACCGAGCATGACGTCGGTCGCAAGCTGTGTCACGCCGGACGCAGGGGATGCGCCCGGTTTTTTACCAATCAGCGTTGCGCTGCGGTCACGCCTTGCGGCTCGGCGTCTGCCTGTGGAGCAGCGGCTGCCGGATTGGCTGGCCAGGCTTTCAAGTCCAGGTCCAGATCCGGGAACTTGCTCGAATCGAACACCGGGGTCTTGATGCCGGCAGCGCGCTGGTCATCGTAGTCACGCAGGATGCGCATGCCGATCTTGAACAGCAGGAACAGCGCGATCAGGTTCACGAACGCCAGCAGGGTCATGGTGATGTCGGCGAAGGCGAACACAGTGCCGAGGTTTTCGATGGCACCCCAGAAAATCAACACCAGTACCAGCGCGCGATAGCCGATCAGCACCTTGCGGTTTTCGCCGATCATGAAGCGCAGGTTGCTCTCGCCCAGGTAGTAGTTGTAGAGGATCGAGGTGAACACGAACAACGACAGGGCCACCGAAATGAATATCCGGCCCCAGTCACCGACCACGGCGGCCAGGGAGTTCTGGGTCAAGGCAATGCCGTCACCTTCAAAGCCCGCGGTGTAGAAGCCCGACAGCAGGATCAGCAATGCGGTGCAGGTGCAGATCACGAAGGTGTCGAGGAACACGCTGAACGCCTGAATTACACCTTGCGAGACCGGGTGCTCGACCGAGGCCACGGCGGCTACGTTTGGCGCACTGCCCAGGCCTGCTTCGTTGGCGAATACGCCGCGCTTCACGCCCATGACGATGGCGCTGCCGATCAGGCCGCCGAACGCCTGATCCAGACCGAAGGCGCTTTTGACGATGGTCATCAACATGCCTGGAACGTGGTCGAACTGCAGCACGATCACGTAGAGGGTCACGCCGATGTAGGCCAGGGTTTTGACCGGTACCAGCAGGTCAGCGACCTTGGCGATCCGCTTGATACCGCCGATGAACACCAGACCCAGCAATACCGCCAGGGCCAGCCCGGTGTACGTGGTGTCGAAGCCGAACGCGTTGTTCAGCGAGTGGGTCACGGCATGGGCTTGCAGGCCGTTGAAGGCGAAGCCGAAGGTGATCAGCAGCAGGAACGCCATGATCATCCCCAGCCAGCGTTTCTGCAGGCCGTGCTGAATGTAGAAGGACGGGCCGCCACGGAACTGGCCTTCGGAGTCGCAGCGCTTGTAGAGCTGGCCGAGGGAGCATTCGAAGAAGCTGCTGGACATGCCGACCAGCGCGGTCACCCACATCCAGAACACCGCACCGGGGCCACCAAGGGTCACGGCGATGCCGACACCCGCGATGTTGCCCGCACCGACGCGGCCAGCGAGGCTGAGCATCAGTGCCTGGAAGGAACTGAGCTGGCCGGCGCTGCTTTTGAGGCTGTCACGGAATACCGCGAACATGTGAAAGAAATGACGGAACTGAACGAAACGCGAGCGGATCGTGAAGTAGCTACCGAGCCCGACAATGAGCACGATCAGTACTTTCCCTGAGAGGAAGTCGTTGATGACTTCGAGCATGGATTATTCCTCGCTATTTTTTGTGTGTGCAGATAATGGTGGACCGACACATCGCGTTACACCGGCTTGCGCGTGGCACAACAAGTGGATCGAGGTTCGTTCCGGTTCCATATCGCGGGTTTTATTAGTTCGGGTTTCGCATGGGTTTGGGCCTCGTTACCGACGACCGCTCAAGCGAAGAGGGCCGGCACTATACCTAGGAGAGTGCCGTCCGTCTGCACGATTGTGGTGCGAGCGACGAAACGAGAGCGCTGCAAAATCAAAAAATCGCAGCCTTCGACAGCTTCTACAGAGGTCTCAAATCCCGTAGAAGCTGACGAAGGCTGCGATCTTGGCGGCACTGAAAACATTTAACATGTTCGGAAAATCCGCAAAGTATTAAAAAAAAGGGCTTGAGGGAACAAATCCCCAAGCCCTCAAAAGGTGAGAGGTGTCTAGTCCCTCGACCTGGTGAGCGTGCTCTCACTTGGAGAGCCGGCGTTTGGTTAAGCCTTCAGAGGCACCAGACGCGGAGCAATCATGTTTTCCGGGCGCAGGATGTCGGCGAGCATTTCTTCGTCGAGCAAGCCTTCTTCGCGCACCAGTTCCAGCACGCCGCGGCCGCTTTCAAGGGCGACACGGGCAATGCGGGTGGCGTTTTCATAGCCGATGTACGGGTTCAGCGCGGTGACCAGGCCGATCGAGTGTTCGACCAGTTCACGGCAGCGCTCTTCGTTGGCGGTGATGCCGACGATGCAGTGCTCGCGCAGCATGTCCATGGCGCGCTGCAGCAGGCGGATCGAGTCGAAGATCTTGAAGGCGATCAGCGGCTCCATCACGTTCAGTTGCAGCTGGCCGCCTTCGGCCGCGATGGTCAGGGCCAGGTCGTTACCGATGATCTGGAATGCCACCTGGTTCACGGCTTCCGGGATAACCGGGTTGACCTTGCCTGGCATGATCGAGCTGCCTGGCTGACGCGCTGGCAGGTTGATTTCGTTGATGCCGGTGCGTGGGCCGCTGGACAGCAGACGCAGGTCGTTGCAGATCTTCGACAGCTTGACCGCGGTGCGCTTGAGCATGCCGGAGAACAGCACGAAAGCGCCCATGTCGGAGGTGGCTTCGATCAGGTCGGCGGCCGGCACCAGCGGTTGACCGCTGATCAGAGCCAGACGCTGAACGGCCAGGGCCTGGTAACGCGGGTCGGCGTTGATGCCGGTACCGATCGCGGTGCCGCCCAGGTTCACTTCGGTCAGCAGCTCAGGCGCCAGGGTCTTCAGACGCGCCAGGTCTTCGCTCAGGGTGGTGGCGAAGGCGCGGAATTCCTGGCCCAGGGTCATCGGCACGGCGTCTTGCAGCTGGGTACGACCCATCTTCAGAACGTGGCTGAATTCTTCACCTTTGGCGGCAAACGACTGGATCAGGCTGTCGAGGCTGGCCAGCAGAGCGTCGTGACCCAGTAGCAGACCCAGACGGATCGCGGTCGGGTAGGCGTCGTTGGTCGACTGCGCCATGTTCACGTCGTTGTTCGGGTGCAGGTACTTGTATTCGCCCTTGCTGTGGCCCATGGCCTCCAGCGCGATGTTGGCGATGACTTCGTTGGCATTCATGTTGGTCGAAGTGCCAGCACCGCCTTGAATCATGTCCACCACGAATTCTTCGTGGAAATCGCCGCGGATCAATCGGGCACAGGCTTCGCTGATGGCAGCGTGCTTGGCTTCGCTCAGGTGACCCAGCTCGCGGTTGGCGTCAGCGGCGGCCTGCTTGACCATCGCCAGACCAACAACCAGTTTCGGGTAATGCGAAATCGGAACACCGGAGAGACGGAAGTTGTTCACCGCTCGCAGGGTCTGGATGCCGTAATACGCTTGAGCAGGTACTTCGAGTACGCCAAGCAGGTCTTTTTCTGTGCGGAAAGATGCAGCGGAGGACATGATAGAAATCATCTCGATATGGACCCGGTCTGTGCCGGAACACGGCAAATGCTAGGCGTGTGGAGAATTTTGAGCCAATGCTGTTAAACACTAGCCTATGCACATTCGGCATAATGCCGGTGTGACGCCGCGTGTGCGGCGAACGTGTGACCTAAATCGGTGCATTTTCGGGAGGGGCGTGATGAATCTGGAAAGCAAATGGCTCGAGGACTTCAGTGCTCTGGCCGCTACCCGCAGCTTCTCCCAGGCGGCTGAAAGACGCTTCGTAACTCAGCCGGCATTCAGCCGGCGGATCCGCAGCCTTGAAGCCGCGCTGGGGCTGACCCTGGTCAATCGTTCCCGCACCCCGGTCGAGTTGACGGCGGCGGGGCAGCTGTTTCTCGTCACCGCGCGAACCGTGGTCGAGCAGTTGGGTGAAGTGCTGCGTCACCTTCATCATCTGGAAGGCGGGCAGGGCGAGGTGATGCAAGTCGCCGCCGCGCACTCCCTGGCGCTGGGTTTTTTTCCGCGCTGGATTGCGCAATTGCGCAACGAAGGGTTGAACATCGCCACGCGACTGGTGGCCACCAACGTAGGCGATGCAGTGCATGCGCTGCGTGAAGGCGGCTGTGATCTGATGCTGGCTTTTTACGATCCGGACGCAGCGATGCAAATGGACCCGGAAATTTTCCCGTCACTGCATCTGGGGGACACCGAAATGCTCCCGGTCTGCGCCGCGGACGCTGACGGCAAGCCATTGTTCGATCTGGAGGGCGAAACCAGTGTGCCGCTGTTGGCCTACAGCGCTGGTGCGTTTCTCGGGCGTTCGGTCAACATGTTGTTGCGCCAGCGAGCCCTGCGATTCACCACAATTTATGAAACCGCCATGGCCGACAGTCTGAAAAGCATGGCGCTGGAAGGTTTGGGAATTGCCTGGGTGCCGCATCTGAGCGTGCGCGCCGAACTGGCTCGCGGCGAGCTGGTCGTCTGCGGTGGCCCGCAATGGCATGTGCCGCTGGAGATTCGCCTGTATCGCTGCGCGCTGGTGCGCAAGGCGAACGTGCGGTTGCTCTGGCGCAAACTTGAGGGCAGCGTAGCCCAAACCACCACCGGCTCTTGAATACAAAGAAGAACCCTGTGGGAGCGGGCTTGCCCGCGATTGCGGAGGGGCAGGCAACATCAATGTTTGCTATGCCGACCTCATCGCAGGCAAGCCAGCTCCCACAGGGACTTGTGGTGTATTTGATTGACCTTGAGGTCAACAAAACCGCTGCTTTGCACCGCATGACAGATGGTCGTATAGGGGGCTGTTTATCTGCTTCATTGAGGTATACTGCGCGGCCTTCGGCCGGTTTGACTGGCCATAATTCGTACAATCAAGCCACGCATTTTGCGTGGCTTGTTGTTTTTTGACGCGCCTGCGGGCGCCCAGAGAGAAGAGGCACGACGATGAGCGCACTGGTTGGCGTGATCATGGGCTCCAAGTCCGATTGGTCCACCCTTAGCCACACCGCCGATATGCTGGAAAAGCTCGGCATCCCTTACGAGGTGAAAGTGGTTTCTGCCCACCGTACCCCGGACCTGCTGTTCCAGTACGCCGAAGAGGCTGAGGCGCGTGGCATCGAGGTGATCATCGCCGGTGCTGGTGGCGCGGCCCACCTGCCGGGTATGTGTGCGGCCAAGACCCACCTGCCGGTGCTGGGCGTGCCGGTGCAGTCGTCGATGCTCTCGGGTGTCGATTCGCTGCTCTCTATTGTGCAGATGCCCGCGGGCATTCCGGTCGCCACCCTGGCCATCGGCAAGGCTGGCGCGATCAACGCAGCGCTGCTCTCGGCGAGCATCCTGGGCGCCAAGCACCCGCAGTTTCATACCGTGTTGAAAAAATTCCGCGCAGAGCAGACAGACAGCGTCCTGGACAATCCAGACCCACGCATCGCCTGAGGTTGTTGACGATGAAGATCGGTGTAATCGGTGGCGGCCAGTTGGGTCGCATGTTGGCGCTGGCGGGCACTCCGCTGGGCATGAACTTCGCTTTCCTGGACCCGGCGCCGGATGCTTGCGCAGCCGCGTTGGGCGAACACCTGCGGGCCGATTACGGCGATCAGGATCACCTGCGTCAACTGGCTGATGAAGTCGATCTGGTGACCTTCGAGTTCGAAAGCGTCCCGGCTGAAACCGTGGCCTTCCTGTCGCAATTCGTTCCGGTGTACCCGAGCGCCGAAGCGCTGCGCATCGCCCGCGATCGCTGGTTCGAGAAGAGCATGTTCAAGGATCTGGGCATCCCGACTCCCGCGTTCGCGGACATCCAGTCCCAGGCCGATCTGGACGCCGCCGTGGCGTCCATCGGTCTGCCTGCCGTGCTGAAAACCCGCACACTGGGTTACGACGGCAAGGGCCAGAAAGTCCTGCGCAAGCCTGAAGATGTGGTCGGTACTTTCGCAGAACTGGGCAGCGTCGCCTGCCTGCTGGAAGGCTTCGTGCCGTTTACCGGCGAAGTTTCGTTGATCGCCGTGCGTGCTCGCGATGGCGAAACCAGGTTCTATCCACTGGTTCACAACACTCACGACAGCGGCATTCTCAAACTGTCCGTGGCCAGCACCGATCACCCGCTGCAAGCGTTGGCTGAAGATTACTCCAGTCGCGTACTCAAGCATCTGGAGTACGTCGGCGTGATGGCGTTCGAGTTCTTCGAAGTCGACGGTGGCCTCAAGGCCAACGAAATTGCCCCGCGCGTGCACAACTCCGGGCACTGGACCACTGAAGGCGCCGAGTGCAGCCAGTTCGAAAACCATCTGCGAGCCGTTGCCGGTCTGCCGCTGGGTTCGACCGCCAAGGTTGGTGAGAGCGCGATGCTCAACTTCATCGGTGTCGTGCCGCCAGTAGAGAAAGTGATCGCGATTGCCGACTGCCACCTGCACCACTACGGTAAGGCCTTCAAGGTCGGCCGCAAGGTCGGTCACGCCAATTTGCGCTGTGCGGACCGTGAGACGTTGGCTGCGCAGATCCTCAAGGTCGAAGCGCTCATCGCCGAATAGTTTCATGTGGCAGCGGCGGAACCTTCAGTGGCCGCCGCTCTCTGATGGCAGGATGCCAAAGTCTGTCTAGGCTTGGGCCGGGTGTCCTGTCTCACCAAATCATTCAGAGGGAAATGCCATGGGAATTATCGGAACCATCTTTATCGGCTTGATCGTTGGCCTGCTGGCCCGGTTCCTGAAACCGGGCGATGACGGCATGGGCTGGATCATGACCATCCTGCTCGGTATCGGCGGTTCGTTGGCGGCCACTTACGGCGGCCAGGCCCTGGGCATTTACCATGCCGGTCAAGGCGCGGGCTTCATCGGTGCGCTGGTGGGGGCGGTGGTGTTGCTGGTGATCTACGGCCTGATCAAAAAGAACTGATTCAAGCGACAAAGCCCTCTCTGCGCCATCGTCGGAGAGGGCTAGAATGCTCGGCGTCACACTGTCCTTTCCTTTGCCGAGCACTTTCATGCGCCGTCTTCTGTTGACTCTTCTCTTCCTGGGCAGTGGTTTGGCCCATGCCGGCGAACTGCCGGAAACCGACTGGCTCGAACTGATGCCCAAGTCGGACCAGAAAGCCCTCGAGGCCATGCCCGAAATCGATCACAACTCCCCGGAAGCCAACGGCACCTTTACCCAAAAGGGTGGCATGAAGCAGAGCAAAGGCTTGCCGGCGGTGATGTATTCGACCAAAACCGTGCCGTCGATGAACGACAAGCACATCCGCATCGGCGGTTATCCGGTACCGCTGGAATCCGATGCCAAGGGCCGCAGCACGTTGTTCTTCCTCGTGCCGTATCCGGGCGCTTGCATCCACGTGCCCCCACCACCGCCTAACCAATTGGTGTTGGTGCGTTATCCCAAGGGCCTGAAGCTGAATGACATCTACACGCCGCTGTGGGTGACCGGCACGCTGAAGATCGAGACGGTCAACAACGACCTGGCGGATGCGGCGTATGCGCTGGATGCGGCGCAGGTGCGGGCGGTCAAAGAGTCGGATTTGTAAAAGCGCCCGTCAGCCTGGCACGGATCAAAATGTGGGAGCGAGCAAGTCCGCTCCCACATTCGTTTTGTGGTGTTAGAGGGATTTGCTGCCGATGCTCACGCTCAGGGTGTGGCTTGCTCCCGGCGCCAGGCTCACCACATCATCCATCACATTCGCCGTTTCAATGCACAGCATGCGCTGCCAGCCATCGTCGGCCATGTCGCTGAACGCTGCGGCGCGGTCGATCCAGGGGTTCCAGATCACCGCCGAGCGCGAGCCGCTGCTGGTCAGTTCAATGCGTCGTTCCCAGTGCGGGTCAACGATGCTCAGCTTCGGCGGGGTATTCAGATAGATGCGGTCGGTCTCACCAGTAAAGCGCAGATCACCGGCCTGAGCGACAGTTTTCCAGTCGTCCAGCGTCTCGATGTAACTCAAGCCATCCAGCCCTTCGACATGCACGTTGCGTACGTCGCTGACGGCGAAATAGCTGTGCAGTGCCTGGCTGATCGTGACGGGTTCGGCACCCTTGTTTTCGCTCGTCAGGCTGATGTGCAGCTGTTCGTCCAGACGAATGCTCAGCTTCAAGTCCACCTGATGCGGCCATTCCGGCAAGCCGCCTTCGGGGTAGGGCAGGACGAATTCCACCTTCAGGCTTTCGCCCTCGGCCTCGATGCCGCCCAGTTCCCAATCCATCGCCCGCACCAGCCCATGAGCGGTCGGCGGTTCCTGGCTGACGCGCATGGCCTGAACGCTTTGCGGGTTACGCGACAGATTGCCGAACCACGGCCAGCACACCGGTACGCCGGCACGAATAGCTTTGCCGGTCTTGAACACCGCCTCGTCGTTGAGCCAGATCAGCGGCGGCTGGCCGGCCAGTTGATAACTGAGGATGTGCGCGCCTTGCTGAGCCACCAGCAATTCGGCCTGACCGTGGCGGATGCGCCAGCAGTTCAGTTCATCCAGTTTCACGGCTTCAACGTTGGGAGTGCTCATGGGGTGACTCTCAATCAGGAACAGGGCTGCAATGGACCGCAAAATGGTCGCCGGGTTTAACGAGCTCTAGGCGGAACCGAACGCGTACGGCCACTGCCGTCGATGGCGACAAACACGAATACCGCTTCGGTCACTTTGCGCCATTCGCTGGACAGTGGATCGTCGCTCCAGACTTCGACCATCATCTGAATCGAGCTGCGGCCGATTTCCAGGGCCTGGGTATAGAAGGAGAGCTGAGCGCCCACTGCCACCGGTACCAGGAACGCCATGCGGTCGATCGCAACGGTGGCCACGCGCCCGCCAGCCACTTTGCTGGCCATTGCTGTGCCGGCCAAGTCCATCTGCGCCACCAGCCAGCCGCCGAAAATATCGCCAAAGCCGTTGGTTTCGCGCGGAAGTGCGGTGATTTGCAGGGCCAGATCGCCTTGCGGGATTGGATCTTCTTGTTCGAGCTCTATCATGCCGGGGGTGCCTCTGACCCGTGACTCTTCATTTGTACTTCAGGTTGAATAGCCGTCTCTAAGAAAAACGATTCAGCCCCGAACATACTACGTTCGTCACGTTTTTCGTAAGGCGCCTAAAGGGAAACTCTGCGAAATCGGCTGACGGGCGCCAACGACGGTTTCGCACAGCAACCCCTTACAAGCCGTTGCAATGTTGCGAGTATATCGATCGGTAGACTCCGAGACGACCGTCCGGTTCTCATTTTGACCGTCAAATACGCGCCTCTATGTGCTTTTTCGAACAATTTGCTATCGTGCCGAACCTGCCCAAGCCTCCGCCAGCGTTGTTGAGGTTGCAGATCCGACTATAAGAGAAGCCCTTGCCATGACCACAGCGCCCTCGAGCCTCGCGCAGCCAGCCCAACCCGCACGTCCGCTGACCCGTAACGACTACAAGACATTGTCGCTGTCTGCCTTGGGCGGCGCGCTGGAGTTTTACGACTTCATCATTTTTGTGTTCTTCGCCACGGTGGTCGGCAAACTGTTCTTCCCCGCCGACATGCCCGAATGGCTGCGCTTGATGCAGACATTTGGCATCTTCGCCGCCGGCTACCTGGCGCGGCCGCTGGGCGGCATCGTCATGGCGCACTTCGGTGACCTGCTGGGGCGCAAGAAGATGTTCACCTTGAGCATTTTCATGATGGCCGTGCCGACCCTGATCATGGGCTTGCTGCCGACTTATGCGCAGATTGGTATGTGGGCGCCGATCCTGTTGCTGCTGATGCGGGTGATTCAGGGCGCGGCGATTGGCGGTGAAGTGCCGGGGGCGTGGGTATTCGTTTCCGAACACGTGCCACAGCGGCACATCGGCTATGCCTGCGGCACGCTGACCAGCGGTCTGACCGTCGGTATTCTTTTGGGCTCGCTGGTCGCCACCGCAATCAACAGCATTTACACGCCGGTTGAAGTTTCGGATTACGCCTGGCGGATCCCGTTCCTGATGGGCGGTGTGTTTGGCCTGTTCTCGGTTTACCTGCGCCGTTGGCTCCACGAAACCCCGGTATTCGCCGAACTGCAATTGCGCAAGGCCCTGGCCGAAGAAGTGCCGCTGCGCGCGGTGTTGCGTGACCATCGCGGTGCGATTCTGATCTCCATGCTGCTGACCTGGCTGTTGTCCGCCGGCATCATCGTGGTCATCCTCATGACCCCGACCGTGCTGCAGACCGTTTACCACTTCGCGCCGACTACCGCGTTGCAGGCCAACAGCCTGGCCATCGTGTTCCTGAGCCTGGGTTGTGTCGCCTCCGGTGCACTGGCTGACCGCTTCGGTGCCGGTCGGGTGTTCGTGTTCGGCAGCGGTTTGCTGCTGCTGACGTCGTGGACTTTCTATCACAGCCTGTTCAACCACCCCGACTGGTTGTTCCCGATGTATGCCCTGACCGGTTTGCTGGTCGGCACCATCGGTGCGGTGCCGTACGTGATGGTCAAAGCCTTCCCGGCGGTGGTGCGTTTTAGCGGGTTGTCGTTTTCCTACAACCTGGCTTACGCGATTTTTGGTGGCCTGACCCCGATGGTCGTCACCCTGCTGCTCAAGGAAAGCCCGATGGGGCCGGCCTATTACGTGGCGATTATCTGTGGGGTCGGGGTTCTGGTGGGCGGGTATCTCTGGAAGAAAGGGCGTTAAGCCGACGCTTTCATCGACTGCACTGGCCCCATCGCGAGCAGGCTCGCTCCCACATTTATTCTGTGTTCACCGCAGATCCCCTGTGGGAGCGAGCCTGCTCGCGATGAAGGTGACGCGAATCATCTTGTAAATCCAAATACTGGCCTTTCATCCAATTGTCATATTTCAGCCATAGAGTGTTCACACGGCCTGCTGATACTTGGCCCCGACTTAACACACCTATCTGCTAGGAGTAAGGCATGAAACTGAAGCGTTTGATGGCGGCAATGACTTTTGTCGCTGCTGGCGTTGCGACTGCCAACGCGGTTGCCGCTGTTGACCCTGCTATCCCGAGCTACACCAAGACCACTGGTGTGTCGGGCAACCTGTCCAGCGTCGGCTCCGATACCCTGGCCAACCTCATGACCCTGTGGGCTGAGAACTACAAAAAAGAATACCCGAACGTAAACATCCAGATTCAGGCCGCTGGCTCCGCCACTGCGCCACCTGCGCTGACTGAAGGCACCTCCAACCTGGGCCCGATGAGCCGCAAGATGAAGGACACCGAACTGGCTGCCTTCGAGCAGAAGTACGGCTACAAGCCAACCGCTATCCCGGTTGCCGTAGATGCCTTGGCTGTGTTCGTACACAAAGACAACCCGATCCAGCACCTGACCATGGAGCAAGTCGACGCGATCTTCTCCTCGACTCGTCTGTGCGGTGCCAAAACCGACGTGAAAACCTGGGGCGACCTGGGTGTGACCGGCGACCTGGCCAACAAGCCAGTACAACTGTTCGGTCGTAACTCGGTATCCGGCACTTATGGCTACTTCAAGGAAGAAGCCCTGTGCAAAGGCGACTACAAGCCAAACGTCAACGAACAACCAGGCTCGGCGTCGGTCGTGCAGTCGATCAGCTCTTCGCTGAACGGCGTTGGTTACTCGGGCATCGGCTACAAGACCGCCAGCGTGAAGACCGTGGCCCTGGCCAAGAAAGGCAGCACTGACTTCATCGAAGACAGCGAAGAAAATGCCCTGAATGGCAAATACCCGCTGTCGCGCTTCCTCTACGTTTACGTCAACAAAGCCCCGAACAAGCCTCTGGCCCCGCTGGAAGCCGAGTTCGTGAAACTGATTCTGTCCAAGCAGGGTCAGGAAGTGGTTGTGAAAGACGGCTACATCCCGCTGCCAGCCAAGGTTGCTGCAAAAGCACTGGCTGACTTGGGTCTGCAAGAAGGCGGCAACGTCGCAAAAAAGTAAAACCCTAGGTCCGGGCTAAACCCCGGACCTGTGTAGGAGCTGTCGAGTGAAACGAGGCTGCGATCTTTTGATCTGGCTTCCAGCTGCAAGACCAAAAGATCGCAGCCTCGGTTCCCTCGACAGCTCCTGCAACCCCCAAATTTCCGATCCACTGCCAGTTCCCACGGGCGGCGGATTTGTTGCGTCACTGCATTGTCATCTTTCTGTCATACAGGATCGCTAGGGTGTGCGCATGAATGATCTGGCCAACTCCACCATGACTACAAATCCCCCCAAGCGAATTGACTTCAATACGCCTGAGCTGCACCGCAAGCGCCGCATTCGTGCGCTGAAAGATCGCCTGACCCGCTGGTACGTCCTCGTCGGCGGCCTCGCCGTTCTTGGTGCGATCACTCTGATTTTTTTCTTTCTCGGTTACGTCGTCGCGCCCCTGTTCCAGGGTGCCGACCTGACCGCCAAAGACGCCATCACGCCCGCCTGGATGCAAGACGCCGGCAAACCGCTGATGATCTCCCTCGAAGAACAGAACCAGGTCGCCATGCGGGTTTCCGACAAGGGCCAGGCACTGTTCTTCGATATCGATACTGGTGCCGAGCTGCGCCGCGTCGACCTGCCGATTCCGGCCGGCACCAGCGTGACCTCCATCGCTGAAGACCAGCCCGGCCATCCATTGGTGGCGGTGGGCTTGTCCAACGGCCAGGCGCTGGTGTTCCGTCACACGTATAAAGTCAGCTACCCGGACGGCAAGAAAACCATTTCCCCGGCCATCGAATACCCGTACGGCGAGACACCCATCGCGCTGAACGAGGCGGGCGGAGCTCTGGAGCACGTCAGCCTCAACGCTACCGATTCGACCCTGATGCTGGCCGGCTCCACCGGTGCGCAGCTGCATGTCATGTCGCTGACCAGCGAAGAAAACATGATGACCGGCGAAGTCACCAACGAGCAGAAGCGCATCGAACTGCCGCAAATGACCGAGCCGGTGAAGAACATTTTCGTCGACCCGCGTCAGCAGTGGCTATACGTGGTCAACGGTCGCGCTCAGGCCGATGTTTTCAGCCTGCGCGACAAGAGCCTCAACGGGCGCTACAAATTGCTTGAAGACGGTAATGCCGAAGTGACCGCCAGCACTCAATTGCTGGGCGGTATCTCGTTGATCGTCGGCAACTCCAAGGGTGGCCTCGCCCAGTGGTTCATGGCCCGCGACCCGGATGGCGAGCTGCGCCTGAAGCAGATTCGTACCTTCCAGATGGGCACTGCGCCGATCGTTGAAATCACCGCCGAAGAACGTCGTAAAGGTTTCGTTGCCCTCGACGCGTCCGGCAAGCTCGGCGTGTTCCACAGCACCGCTCACCGCACCTTGCTGGTGGACCAGGTGGTCGACGGCCAAGGCCTGTTTGGCCTGTCGCCACGGGCCAACCGCGTGATCGTGGAGCAGGGCGGCAAGCTGCAGCCGTTGCTGCTCGACAACCCGCACCCGGAAGTCTCGTGGAGCGCGTTGTGGAGCAAGGTCTGGTACGAGAACTACGACGAGCCTAAATACGTCTGGCAATCGACCGCCGCCAACACCGACTTCGAACCCAAGCTGAGCCTCTCGCCGCTGACCTTCGGTACTCTGAAAGCCGCGTTCTACGCCATGCTGCTGGCCGCGCCGCTGGCCGTCGCCGCGGCGATCTACACCGCGTACTTCATGGCTCCGGGCATGCGTCGCAAGGTCAAGCCGGTGATCGAGCTGATGGAAGCGATGCCGACGGTGATCCTCGGCTTCTTCGCCGGCCTGTTCCTGGCGCCGTATGTGGAAGGGCATTTGCCCGGCATCTTCAGCCTGCTGATGCTCCTGCCGATCGGCATTCTGGTGGCGGGTTTCGTCTTCAGTCGCCTGCCTGAGTCCATCCGCCTGAAAGTGCCGGACGGCTGGGAAAGCGCGATCCTGATCCCGGTGATTCTGTTTGTGGGCTGGTTGTCGCTGTACATGAGCCCGTACATGGAAACCTGGTTCTTCGGCGGCGACATGCGCATGTGGATCTCCCACGACTTAGGGATTACCTACGACCAGCGCAACGCTCTGGTAGTCGGTCTGGCCATGGGCTTCGCGGTGATTCCGAACATCTACTCCATCGCCGAAGACGCCGTGTTCAGCGTGCCTCGCGGCCTGACCCTGGGCTCCCTGGCCCTCGGTGCCACACCGTGGCAGACCATGACCCGCGTGGTGATCCTCACCGCCAGCCCGGGCATCTTCTCGGCACTGATGATCGGCATGGGCCGTGCGGTCGGTGAAACCATGATCGTGCTGATGGCCACCGGTAACACCCCGGTCATGGAAATGAACCTGTTCGAAGGCCTGCGCACATTGGCAGCCAACGTCGCGGTGGAAATGCCCGAATCGGAAGTCGGCGGCAGCCACTACCGCGTGCTGTTCCTCTCGGCGCTGGTGTTGCTGTTGTTCACCTTCGTCATGAACACCCTCGCGGAACTGATTCGTCAGCGTCTGCGCAAGAAATACTCGTCGCTTTAACAAAGGTAGAAGTCTGTGAAACAGAACTCCCTGAATGGATGGTTCAAGAGCGGCGCCCCCGGCGTCTGGATCAGCGGTGGCGCGGTGTCCATTGCGGTCATCATGACCATTGGCCTGCTGGCGGTGATTGCCGTGCGCGGTCTGGGTCACTTCTGGCCGGCGGACCTGATCCACGCCAGCTACGACGTGCCGGGCCAAGCCAATCACCTCGTCATCGGCGAAGTGGTGCAGAAGGAAGAAGTGCCACGCGAGCGCCTGAAAAGCGCTGGCCTGCCGGTGCCCGATCAGGGTCCGGAGTTCATGACTCGCGAGTTGATCAAGGTCGGCAACCGCGATCTGAACGGCACCGACTTCACCTGGATTGTCGGCGAGTGGCTGACCAGCCAGAAAACCCCACCTGAGCTGATGGCCATCGAGCGTCGCGAGTGGGGCAACTTCTATGGCTACCTGGTCAACGTCAAACAGGACGGCAAGGTCATCGCTGAAGGCGAGGCCGCATGGCCTGAGTTGCAGGCCCGTGTCGAGCGCGTCAACCAGCTCGCTGTGCAGCTCAAGAGCCTGGAAAAAACCGACATCGGCGCGATCAACGCCGGTCTCGAACGTGTGCGTCTGCACGGTCGCAAACTGGAACTGGCCGGCCATCTCGACGCTGCCGCACAAGCGGACCTGGAGTCCGAACGCGCCGAGTTGAATGCCCGTTATCAGGAAATCGAAGCGCGTCTGAACGATCTGCACACGCAGTTCAACCGTGACAGCCTGACCGCTCGCGACGCGAACGGTAAAGAGATCGAAATCGGCATCGGCAAAGTGGTTCACGCCTACCAGCCGAACGCGATGGGCACCTTCACCAAGATCGGTTTCTACTTCAGCAAGGTCTGGGAATTCCTCAGTGATGACCCGCGTGAAGCCAACACCGAAGGCGGGATTTTCCCGGCGATTTTCGGCACCGTGATGATGACTCTGATCATGGCGATGATCGTGACGCCCTTCGGCGTGCTGGCAGCGGTTTACCTGCGTGAATATGCGCGGCAGAACACCATGACTCGCTTGATCCGCATCGCGGTGAACAACCTGGCGGGTGTGCCTGCGATCGTTTACGGCGTGTTCGGTCTGGGCTTCTTCGTCTATGTGCTGGGTGGCTCGGTCGACCGCCTGTTCTTCCCGGAAGCACTGCCGGCACCGACCTTCGGTACGCCGGGCCTGCTTTGGGCTTCCCTGACCCTGGCGCTGCTGGCGGTGCCGGTGGTGATCGTGGCCACCGAAGAAGGCCTGGCGCGGATTCCTCGCACCGTGCGTGAAGGCTCGTTGGCCCTCGGCGCGACCAAGGCCGAGACCTTGTGGAAGATCGTGCTGCCAATGGCCAGCCCGGCGATGATGACCGGCATGATCCTCGCCGTGGCCCGTGCCGCCGGTGAGGTGGCACCGCTGATGCTGGTGGGTGTGGTGAAACTGGCGCCGTCGCTGCCGGTGGATGGCAACTACCCGTACTTGCACCTGGACCAGAAGATCATGCACTTGGGCTTCCATATTTATGATGTCGGCTTCCAGAGCCCGAACGTCGAAGCCGCGCGGCCGCTGGTGTACGCCACGGCGCTGCTGCTGGTGCTGGTGATCGCCACGTTGAACCTGTCGGCCGTATACATTCGAAACCACCTGCGCGAAAAGTACAAAGCGCTGGATAGCTGATTTGAAGCAGCACTGATTTCTATGTGGGAGCGAGCCTGCTCGCGATGGCATCACCGCGGTTTCAGAGTTAAACCGCATTGCCTGAATCGCGAGCAGGCTCGCTCCCACAAAAAATGAACCGAATTTGTTAGCACAGGGAGCCTCCCATGCAGCACGAAGCACACACTCACGGCATCAACATGTCGGCCTTGGGCCGCGACAAACAGAGCCTGAGCCTCGAGCAGGAAACCGTGGCCATCGAAGTACCGGGCCTGAGCCTGTTCTATGGCGAGAAACAAGCGCTGTACGACGTCAGCATGAACATCCCGAAACAGCGCGTGACCGCCTTCATCGGCCCGTCCGGCTGCGGCAAGTCCACGCTGCTGCGCACCTTCAACCGCATGAACGACCTGGTGGACGGCTGCCGCGTCGAAGGGGCGATCAACCTCTACGGCAACAACATCTACCGCAAGGGCGAGGACGTTGCCGAGCTGCGTCGTCGGGTCGGCATGGTGTTCCAGAAGCCGAACCCGTTCCCGAAAACCATCTATGAAAACGTGGTTTACGGTTTGCGCATCCAGGGCATCAACAAGAAACGCATCCTCGACGAAGCTGTCGAGTGGGCGTTGAAAGGCGCGGCGCTGTGGGATGAGGTCAAGGATCGTCTGCACGAGTCGGCACTCGGCCTGTCCGGTGGTCAGCAGCAACGTCTGGTGATTGCCCGCACCATCGCCGTGGAGCCGGAAGTGCTGCTGCTCGACGAACCGTGCTCGGCACTCGACCCGATCTCCACGCTGAAAGTCGAAGAGCTGATCTACGAACTGAAATCCAAGTTCACCATTGTTATCGTGACCCACAACATGCAACAGGCCGCGCGGGTTTCCGACTACACGGCGTTCATGTACATGGGCAAACTGGTGGAATTCGGCGACACCGATACCCTGTTCACCAATCCGGCGAAGAAGCAGACCGAAGACTACATTACCGGTCGTTACGGCTAGGAAGCTGTTGTTGCTCACTGAACTGACGCTGCGGTCCACCGCACCTTACCGGACGCTCCAAGGACGCCAACATGATTAGTAAAGAAGGCCTTACCCATCACATCTCCGCGCAGTTCAACGCTGAGCTCGAGGAAGTGCGCAGCCACCTCCTGGCCATGGGCGGGCTGGTGGAAAAGCAGGTCAACGACGCGGTGACCGCGCTGATCGAGGCCGACTCTGGCCTGGCCCAGCAAGTGCGCGAGATCGACGACCAGATCAACCAGATGGAACGCAACATCGACGAAGAATGCCTGCGCATTCTGGCCCGTCGTCAGCCGGCGGCGTCGGACTTGCGTCTGATCATCAGCATCTCCAAGTCGGTGATCGACCTGGAGCGCATCGGCGACGAAGCCACCAAGATCGCCCGTCGTGCCATTCAGTTGTGCGAAGAAGGCGAAGCCCCACGGGGTTACGTCGAGGTTCGCCACATCGGTGACCAGGTGCGCAACATGGTTCGCGATGCACTGGACGCTTTTGCCCGCTTCGACGCCGACCTGGCGTTGTCGGTGGCGCAGTACGACAAGATCATCGACCGCGAATACAAGACCGCGCTGCGTGAACTTGCCACCTACATGATGGAAGACCCGCGCTCTATCTCACGGGTCTTGAGCATTATCTGGGTGCTGCGTTCCCTGGAAAGGATCGGCGACCACGCGCGCAATATCTCGGAACTGGTGATTTACCTGGTGCGCGGCACCGACGTGCGTCATCTGGGCCTCAAGCGCATGAAAGAAGAAGTTGAAGGCACAAGTGCCGAAACCGCTAATGTTCCGGGCAAAGCTGACGATAAGTAAGATTGCCCAAGAAAAGCGCCCGGCCCTTTGGCCGGGCGTTTTTGTTTGCGTGAGGCTCTCGAATTGAAAAGCCGAATTGAAAAACCGAATAGAAAAGCAGCACCCGCGAACGAAAAGTCCCGGCGTGACTGAAGAGTTTTGGCAAAGTGCCATCAGCCAGCGTTATGCTTGCCGGGATTTTTAAAGGGGTGTTGGATGAGCAAGATCAGTGTGTTGGTCGTGGACGATGCGTCGTTCATTCGTGACCTGGTAAAGAAGTGCCTGCGTAACTACTTCCCGGGGATCCGGACCGAAGATGCAGTCAACGGCAAAAAGGCCCAGGCCATGCTGGCCAAGGAAGCGTTCGACCTGGTTCTGTGCGACTGGGAAATGCCGGAAATGTCCGGCCTGGAGCTGCTGACCTGGTGCCGCGAGCAGGACAACCTCAAGAGCATGCCGTTCGTGATGGTGACCAGTCGTGGCGATAAAGAGAACGTCGTCCAGGCGATCCAGGCCGGGGTTTCCGGCTACGTCAGCAAGCCATTCACCAACGAGCAGCTACTGACCAAGGTCAAGCAGGCGCTGAACAAGGTCGGCAAGCTCGACACCTTGATGAACAGCGCGCCAACCAAAATGAACTCGGCGTTCGGTAACGATTCCCTGAGCGCGTTGACTGGCGGCAAAGCGGCGGTGGTCGCACCCTCGGCTGCGCCGGTCAACCCGTTCGCCAAACCTGCCGCCGCTGCGCCAGCCCCGGCGGCCGCGCCTGCCCGTGGCTTGCTCAACAGCCCGCCGGTCAAGGCACCTGCCGCCTCTGTCGCCGCCTCAGCTGGCGGTCGTGGCCAAGGCCAACTGCGCTTGCCGAGCGGCACTCAGCAATGTGTGATCAAGGCCTTGAGCATCAAGGAAGCGCTGCTGGTGGTGAAGCGCAGCGACACCTTGCCGCAAGTCCTCGACAGCGCCGTACTCGACCTGGAGCAGGGCGACAACGCCGAAATTGCCCGTCTCAACGGCTACCTGCACGCCATCGTCGCCCACGAGCCGAAGCCCGACAGCGAGTGGCTGCAACTGACCTTCCGCTTTGTCGATCAGGATGCGCAGAAGCTTGACTACATCTCCCGCCTGATCGCCCGTGGTACTGCGCAGAAGCATTTCGTTCCTGGCGCGTAATCTTCGCCGCCTGACAGTCCGTCTTCGCGAGCAAGCCCGCTCCCACAGTGGAATGCATTCCACTGTGGGAGCGGGCTTGCTCGCGAAGGGGCCATCACATTCACCACACATCCCCTGATCCGCCCATTTTGAAACATCTGTCGACTACGCAGGTCCACTTCTGCTGCTAGGCTCCTTCCCAGGCCTTACTCGACAGAATCTTGCCCATGCTCGCGCGCCTGCTGTTTTTCTGTGGTCTTTTCATGGCCTCCACCTCGGCTGTGGCCATGACGATCTACAGGTCCACCGACGCCAGTGGCGTGGTCTCTTACAGCGACCGCCCCACCAAAGGCGCGAAGGTGTTCGTTTTTCGGGACCGGATGGTCGAGCGCCTTGAGCGGCAGGTGTACCTCGACATCAAGAAGCAGGGGGGCATGGACAGTGTGTTCGTGCGTAACGACCTGTATGCGCCGGTCGAGATCGAGCTGAGTTTCGACGGGCTGAAGAACGTCAGCGGTGCGCCGAGCCGGCCAATCCGTCGGGTTATGCCGGCGCGCAGTAACCTACGTCTGGCACTGCTCAAGGCGACGAACGCCGGAAGGCCGCTGGTCTACACCCCAAGGTTCGAGTATTCCCTGGGCGACCCCTCAGGGGCCGCCATGGCCTATCGATATCCACTGCCTTGGCGTGGCGGGCCGTTTCGGCTGAGCCAGGGCCCTAATGGCCAATACAGCCACTACGGGCCGAAGAACCGTTATGCGATGGACATCGCCATGCCCGAAGGCACGCCGATCATCGCGGCGCGCGGCGGGGTGGTGGTGAAAACCGAGAATGGCCAGACCGGACGCGGCAACGACCCGTCGGGCAATTTCGTGCGGGTGCTGCACGATGACGGGACCATGGGCGTGTACCTGCACCTCAAGAAGGGTTCGGTCAGCGTGCGGGAAGGTCAGCGGGTGACGGTAGGCAGTGCGCTGGCGCTGTCGGGCAACACTGGCAACAGCAGCGGTCCCCACCTGCACTTCGTGGTGCAGCGCAATACCGGGTTGGGGCTGGTGTCGATTCCGTACCAGTTCAATCAACCGGTAGGCGCGTTGCCCAACTTTGCGTTGGGCAAGCAGTAAGGAGTTGCCTGACCCAACGCCATCGCGGGCAAGCCCGCTCCCACAGGTCCTGTGCAAATCCTTGTGGGAGCGGGCTTGCCCGCGAAGGGGTCGACGCGGATCTGGATCAGGGCATTAATCCAGCATCAACACCTTGGCCAAAACAATCTTCGGCCCTTTCATCTTCTTGATGATGATCCGCAAACCTTCGACTTCCAGCACTTCTTCCTCTTCCGGCACCCGTTTCAGGGTTTCGTAGACCAGCCCGGCGAGGGTTTCGGCTTCGATGTGGTCCAGGTCGATACCCAGCAGACGCTCCACCTTGAACAGCGGCGTATCGCCCCGCACCAGCAGCTTGCCTGGCTGATACGCGAGGATCCCGCGTTCGGCCTTGCGGTGTTCGTCCTGAATGTCGCCCACCAGCACTTCCAGCACGTCTTCCATGGTCAGGTAGCCAATGATGTTGCCGTCGGCTTCCTCGACCACGGCGAAATGCGAGCCGCCCTTGCGAAATTGTTCCAGCAGTTGCGACAGTGGCATGTGCCGCGACACGCGTTCCAGCGGCCGGGTCAGTTCGGCGAGGTTGAACGACTCGGGAATGTGGTCCAGGGCGGCCAGTTCCAGCAGCAGATCCTTGATGTGCAGCAGGCCGACGAACTCCTGACGCTCGCTGTCGTACACCGGATAACGGCTGAACTTGTGGCGACGGAACAACGCCAGGATTTCCTTGAGCGGTGCGTTGAACTCAAGGGTGACCAGATCTTCCCGGGAGTTGGCCCAGTCGACCACTTCCAGCTCGCCCATTTCCACCGCCGAGGCCAGTACGCGCATGCCTTGATCGCTTGGGTCCTGGCCGCGGCTGGAGTGCAGGATCAGTTTCAGTTCTTCACGGCTGTAATGGTGCTCGTGGTGCGGGCCGGGTTCACCTTGCCCTGCGATGCGCAGGATCTGGTTGGCGCTGGCGTTGAGCAGGTAAATGGCCGGGTACATGGCCCAGTAGAACAGGTACAGCGGCACGGCGGTCCAGAGCGACAGCAGCTCGGGTTTGCGGATGGCCCAGGATTTCGGGGCCAGTTCGCCGACCACGATGTGCAGGTACGAAATGATGAAGAACGCCGTGAAGAACGAAACCGCCTTGACCACTTCAGCGGAATCTACGCCCACGGCACTCAGCACGGGTTCCAGGAGGTGTGCGAACGCCGGTTCGCCGACCCAGCCCAGGCCGAGGGAGGCGAGGGTGATACCCAATTGGCAGGCCGAGAGGTAAGCATCGAGCTGACTGTGCACGGTGCGCAGGATGTGTCCGCGCCAGCCGTGCTGTTCAGCGATGGCTTCGACCCGGGTCGAGCGCAGTTTGACCATGGCAAACTCTGCCGCAACGAAAAAGCCGTTGAGCAAAACCAGGATCAGAGCAAAAAGAATCATGCCGAAGTCGGCGAATATTGTTGCGAGGGTCAAGCCAGGGGAAGGGTCCATGATGGAGTTTTGCAGGTTCCGTGTATTCGAAAGGAAAGAAAAAAGTGCGCCTGAAGGGCAGGCACAAGTCAGCCAATGTAGCGGCTGACCGGATGATTGACTAGTGGCGAGTGCTGGCCGGTATCAGTCGGCGGCGCTGATGACGCGGGATTTGGTGACCTGGGCCGGCGCAAAATGACAGGTAAACGTGCTGCCGTGCCCCGGCACACTGCTGATTTCCATGCGTGCCCGGTGGCGCAGCAACACGTGTTTGACGATGGCCAGCCCCAGCCCGGTGCCGCCGGTGTTGGAGTTGCGGCTGGAGTCGACGCGGTAGAAGCGTTCCGTCAGGCGCGGCAAGTGTTTGCTGTCGATGCCGATCCCCGAATCCTGCACGCTCAGGTGTGCGCCTTGATCGTCGCCCCACCAGCGAATGCGGATATTGCCTTCGGCGGGGGTGTATTTCACTGCGTTGAACACCAGGTTGGAAAACGCGCTGCGTAGTTCGGCTTCACTGCCCTTGAGCAGAATTGTCGGGTCGGCTTCCAGGGTGATGCGCTGATTGCGTTGACCGGACAGCTGCTGAGCGTCGCTCTTGATCGATTGCAACAGGCTGTCGATGGACACTGGCTGGTTGTCCGACGGGTAATCGGTGGCTTCCAGTTTGGCCAGCAGCAGCAAATCGTTGAGCAAGGTCTGCATGCGCCCGCCTTGCTGCTGCATCTGCTGCAGGGCACGGCTCCAGCGCGGGTTCACTTCCTCGACATTGTCGAGCAGAGTTTCCAGGTAGCCGCAGATCACCGTCAGCGGCGTGCGCAGCTCGTGGGACACGTTGGCGATGAAGTCTTTGCGCATCTGTTCCAGCTGATGAATTCGCGTCACGTCGCGCACCAGCATCAAATGTTCGTTGTTGCCATAGCGGGTGATGTACAGCTGAATGCGCAGGCGATCATTGATCGGCGAAGGAATTTCCAACGGCTCGGCGTAGCTGTTCTGCTCGAAGTATTCCTTGAAGCGCGGATGACGCACCAGGTTGGTCACGGGCTGGCCGCTGTCTTGAGGGGTCTTGAGGCCCAGCAGGGTTTCGGCAGCGCGATTCCACCATTCCAGGTTGCCGTCGCTGTCGAGCATGATCACCGCGTCTTTCAGCGCGGCGGTGGATTCCTGGACCCGGTCGATCACCGCTTGCAAGCGCCCGCGTACCCGTTGGTCACGGCGTTGCAGGTGGTAAATGCTGTCGAATACTTCACCCCACAGGCCGTAGCCGTCGGGCGGTGCCTCATCGGGTTGGTGCAGGCGCAGCCATTCGTGCAGACGCAGCAGTTGCTTGAGGGTCCAGGCCAGGTAAAGGCCCAGGCCCACGGCGAGGCTCCAGCCGTAATAGCCGGAAATCAGGCCGATCACCAGGCAGGCGGTGACCAGCAACAGCATGTGGCGAATCAGGGTGCCATGCCAGTTTTGGTTCACGAAAAATATGCATCCTTGTCAGCGAGTCTGGCGGTCGGCTCAGGCCTTGGTGGAGAACCGGTAGCCGGTGCCGCGCACGGTTTGTACCAGGTTTTCGTAAGCATCGCCGAGGGCTTTGCGCAGGCGACGGATGTGCACGTCGACGGTGCGCTCTTCAACGTAGACATTGCCGCCCCAGACCTGATCCAGCAATTGGCCACGGGTGTACGCGCGCTCCTGGTGGGTCATGAAAAACTGCAACAGACGGTACTCGGTCGGGCCCATCTCGGCGGGTTTGCCGTCAATGGTCACGCGGTGGCTGATCGGGTCCAGCAACAGGCCGCCGACTTCGATCGGCGCTTCGCCATCGGTCGGGCCAGCGCGTCGCAGCACGGCTTTGAGGCGCGCAACCAGCTCACGGGGGGAAAACGGTTTGGTGATGTAGTCGTCAGCGCCGACTTCCAGGCCCTGGATCTTGTTGTCCTCTTCGCCCTTGGCGGTAAGCATGATGATCGGGATATCACCGGTCAGTTCATCGCGCTTGAGGCGGCGGGCCAGCTCGATGCCGGAGGTGCCGGGCAGCATCCAGTCGAGCAAAATCAGGTCCGGTTTACGGTCGACGATAATGGCATGGGCCTGCTGCGAGTTCTCCGCCTCCAGGCAGTCGTAGCCGGCCATCTCCAACGCAACAGCGATCATTTCGCGAATGGGCGCTTCGTCGTCGACGATCAGAATGCTCCTGCCAACCATGCCTTAATCCTCTTGTCATTTAACTGTCTTGCGCCGCATTAGATAACGGAATTATTGCAGTCGTGTGACAGTATTTTAGCCGCCCTGCGATTGTCGCGATCCTGAACTAAGCTCTAAGTCCAAATCCTGACAACCACAAGAGGAAGGTTTCCATGAATCACATTGCTCAATCCTGGAAGGCCCTGCTGGTCACGGCTGCGCTAACGTTGCCGTCCGTGGCCTTTGCCGCCGAACCGGCCATGATGAAAGACGGCGTGATGGTCGACCACAAGGGTATGACCGTTTACACGTTCGACAAGGACACTGGCGGTAAGTCGATGTGTAATGCCGATTGCGCCAAGATGTGGCCACCGATGATGGCTCCAGCGGGTGCCAAGGCCGAAGGTGAATGGACGATCATCAAGCGTGATGACGGCATGATGCAGTGGGCTTATGACGGCAAGCCGATGTACACCTACAAAATGGACATGAAGCCTGGCGATAAGAACGGCGAAGGTTACAAAGATATGTGGCACATGCCGAAGCACTGACCCGTGTAATCCGCTCCTCGGACTTGGTCACGGGGAGCCTGCGGCAGCTGCTATAGCTCAATCGCAGTCAGCGCAACGCGTAATCCAGCACAATCCCCACGAAAATCGCCAACCCCGCCCAATGGTTATGCAAAAACGCCTGGAAGCAGCGCATCCGGTCCTTGCTGCGGGTGTACCAGAACTCCCACGCAAAACAGCCCGCCGCCACCAGCAACCCAAGGTGGAACCAGCCGCCGAGATGGAATTTCGAACCCGCCAGCAGCAGGCAACCCAACGCCAGGCCTTGCAGGGTCACGATGATCGTCCTGTCGGCATCGCCAAACAGAATCGCGGTGGATTTCACCCCGATTTTCAAGTCGTCGTCGCGATCAGTCATCGCGTAATAGGTGTCGTAGCCAACCGTCCACAACAAATTGGCGATCCACAGCAACCACGCTGAGGCTGGAAGCTCACCGGTCTCGGCAGTGAACGCCATTGGCATACCCCAGGAGAACGCCGCGCCCAACACCACTTGCGGGTAATAGGTGTAGCGCTTCATGAACGGGTAAGTGAAAGCCAAGGCCAAACCACCCAGCGACAGCCAGACAGTCGCCGCGTTGGTGCACAGCACCAGCAAGAAACTCACGCCCATCAGCACCGCGAAGAACACCAGGGCTTCTTTTGAACTGATCTTGCCGCTCACCAGTGGCCGTTGCTCAGTGCGTTTTACATGGCCATCGACCTTGCGGTCCGCCCAATCGTTGATCACGCAACCGCCAGCACGGGTCAGCACCACGCCGAGCACGAAAATCACAATATTGGCCAATGACGGCGAACCTTCACCGGCAATCCACAATGCCCACAACGTCGGCCATAGCAGCAGATAAATGCCGATCGGCTTGTCCATGCGGGTCAGCTGAATGAAATCCCAGGCCCGTGGATTCAAGCGGTTCAGGGACTTGAGCAGGCTCTGGTACATCAGCAGTTCTCCGGATGGGCGCGGGTGGCGTGCCACAAGGTCGGCAGGAAGATCTCGGCCACCAGCACGCTTAACGCGCCACGGTCGAAACGCGAGCGCCGGCCCCACAGTTCAGGCGCCTGAGCCTCCACCGGCAACCATGCTTGAGGATAGTGACAAACCTCGATGGCCCGGCGCTGAAACGCCTGATCGCAAAACAGCAATTCACCCAGGGAGCGGCTGCCCAGCTCGTCCATATGCAAGCCGTCGCCTTGCAACGCGCTACGCGCCGCCACGCTGCGGGCGAATACCCAGGCGTCGCCGTTACCGCGCAAATACACCTCGCGCACCCAGCCTTCGCTGCCCTCGGCCAGCTCCAGTGCGGCACATTCGTCGGCGCGAAGCGGTTGCCAGCCTTCGAACAGCGGCGTGACGCTGAAACCGTCATTCGACAGGCGGATCAAGCGCCGGGTCAGCGACCCTTCATCGAACAGCCAATCGAGCGTAGACGTGTCGGGGAGGGGCGTCAGTTGGCTTTGTGGAAGCCAGAGCGGCGTCGGGGAAGGGGCTTTTGAGTGCGGCACAGTGAGTCATTATTGGCAGCAAATGAGGCGGCGAGCTTACCATGTCAGACGGCGATTTTGATTGATCCGGCCTGCCGTTGCGCCGAACAGGCTTGCATCTGCCGGCCCCGATCAGTACAAAACGCCCTGAGCCGGACGGCAGCGCTTCACTCATCGACCGTTCGCGCCGGCAAAAGCCTGAATCTGAGGAAGTACCTGAATGAAAAAGTGGCAATGTGTGGTCTGCGGCCTGATCTATAACGAAGCCGACGGTTGGCCCGATGAAGGCATTGCGCCGGGTACGCTGTGGCAGGACGTGCCGGAAGACTGGCTGTGCCCGGACTGCGGCGTGGGCAAAATGGATTTCGAAATGATTGAAATCAACTAAGAATCAAAGGAGCAACAAGGAATGAACGCACCTGTCGTGATCGTCGGCACTGGGCTGGCTGGCTACAACCTGGCCCGGGAGTTTCGCAAACTCGATGGCGAAACCCCGCTGCTGTTGATTACCGCAGATGACGGACGCTCCTACTCCAAGCCGATGCTCTCCGCCGGCTTCGGCAAGAATAAAGACGCCGATGGCCTGAGCATGGCCGAACCGGGTGCCATGGCCGAGCAATTGAAGGCTGAAGTGCGCACCCACACGCGCATAAGCGGCATCGACCCAGGCCACAAGCGCCTGTGGATCGGCGAAGAATCGGTGATCTACCGTGACCTGATCCTGGCTTGGGGCGCGGAAACCGTGCGAGTGCCGATCGAAGGTGATGCGGCGGACGCCGTTTTCCCGATCAACGACCTTGAAGACTACGCACGCTTTCGCGCGGCCGCGGCCGGCAAGCGTCGGGTATTGCTGCTGGGCGCCGGTTTGATCGGCTGCGAATTCGCCAACGACCTGATTCTCGGTGGCTACGAGGTGCAACTGGTTGCCCCCTGCGAACAGGTCATGCCGACCTTGCTCCACCCGGCGGCGGCCGCTGCGGTCCAGGCCGGCCTGGAAAGCCTGGGGGCGCGCTTCCACCTCGGGCCGGTGCTCAATCGCTTGCAGCGAGTGGCTGACGGCCTGGAAGCGCATCTGTCCGACGGCCAAGTCATCCCGTGCGATGTAGTGGTGTCGGCCATCGGTCTGCGTCCGCGCATCGACCTGGCCGCTGCTGCCGGTGTGCAGGTCAATCGCGGCGTGGTGGTCGACCGTCAGCTGAAAACCTCTCACGCCAACATCTACGCCCTGGGCGACTGCGCCGAGGTCGATGGGCTGAATCTGTTGTACGTCATGCCCCTCATGAGTTGTGCGAGAGCGCTGGCTCAGACCCTCGTCGGAAACCCTACGACGGTGAGCTATGGCCCGATGCCGATCACCGTGAAAACCCCGATTTGCCCATTGGTGGTTTCGCCGCCGCCACGGGGTGCGGAAGGCGTGTGGACGGTCGAAGGGCAAGGCACGGACATCAAGGTGCTGTGCCGTGACAGCGCCGGCAAATTGCTGGGCTACGCCCTGACAGGCGCGGCGGTGATGGAAAAACTCGCCCTGAACAAAGAGCTTCCGGCCCTGTTGGCCTAAATAGCGGTCGTTCTGTCGGAATCACCCCGTTTTTGCCCCTACAAAGGTCGCGGGGAGACTGGCGCCGCTCTAAAGCGCGTGCCATTCTCACTCCCGTCTGCCGCAGAGTAGAGCACCTGCGGCGCCTTGGGCGCTGTTCCAACGAGAACGGCACGGACATAACAACAAAAAACCGTCAAAGGGGCTTCACTAATGCGTAAACCAGAACTCGCCGCTGCAATCGCGGAAAAAGCAGATCTCACCAAAGAACAGGCCAACCGCGTTCTCAACGCCGTTCTCGAAGAAATCACCGGCGCTCTGCATCGCAAGGATAGCGTCACGCTGGTGGGCTTCGGGACCTTCCTGCAACGCCATCGCGGTGCCCGTACCGGCAAGAACCCGCAAACCGGTGAGCCAGTCAAAATCAAGGCCAGCAACACCGTCGCCTTCAAGCCAGGCAAGTCGTTGAAAGACAGCGTAAATCCGTAACACGCACCGACTACCCGCCTGGCGGGTGAGCGAGATCAAAAATGGGCACGCCAACGAGGTTGGGTGCCCATTTTTTTTGGTTCTTCACGGCCTTGTGCTGGGCTTTGCGCAGGATGCGCCGACTCAGTTGACTGATCCACCCAGGCCTGCTTCCGCCCGTTGCATCAATGACGCGCACCCTCGACCGACCAGCGGTTCAAAGCACTTCTTTTGCAAGTAACGTCGCCGAACTGGTCGAGAATAAACTTCTAGAAACCTCGCAAGCTGAAACGTATCAGCTTCAGAAAAATATCAAATTATGCACAAATGCATTTTTTCTTGACCCGCAAGATCGAGTCCCTTAAGGTTAATTTGCTGTATGTATATACAGTATTTTCTTGATCGAATATTTATTCGAATTCATTCATGGACGAGGTATCACCCTATGAAAAGCAACACTGAAAAATTCGGCAAAACGCCCCATCAATCCAGCCTCTGGACCCGCGCTGATGCGTTGAAAGTCCGTGCGGACGATCCCACCACCACTCAGCCGCTGGTCAGCGCGGATTTCCCGGTATTGAGCAACGAAGTGTTCATCTGGGACACCATGCCGCTGCGCGACTTGGACGGTAACGTGACGTCCGTCGATGGCTGGTCGGTGATCTTCACCCTGACTGCCGATCGTCATCCAAACGACCCGGAGTACATCGACGAGAACGGCAACTACAACGTCATCCGCGACTGGAACGACCGCCACGGTCGGGCAAAGATGTACTACTGGTTTTCTCGTACCGGCAAGGACTGGAAACTCGGTGGCCGTGTGATGGCTGAAGGGGTTTCGCCGACCGCTCGCGAATGGGCCGGTACGCCGATCCTGTTGAACGACCAGGGTGAGGTGGACCTGTATTACACCGCTGTCACCCCGGGCGCGAGCATCGTCAAGGTGCGGGGCCGGGTGGTGACCACCGAACATGGCGTCAGCATGGTCGGCTTCGAGAAGGTCAAGCCGCTGTTCGAGGCCGACGGCAAGATGTACCAGACCGAAGCACAGAACTCCTTTTGGGGCTTCCGTGATCCATGGCCATTCCGCGACCCGAAGGACGGCAAGCTGTATATGCTGTTCGAGGGCAACGTGGCCGGCGAGCGCGGCTCGCACAAGGTGGGCGAAGCGGAAATTGGCGATGTGCCGCCGGGTTATGAGAACGTCGGCAACTCGCGTTTTCAGACTGCCTGTGTCGGCATCGCCGTGGCCCGTGACGCGGACGGCGACGACTGGGAAATGCTACCGCCGCTGCTGACCGCCGTGGGGGTCAACGACCAGACGGAACGCCCGCACTTCGTGTTCCAGGACGGCAAGTACTACCTGTTCACCATCAGCCATACGTTCACCTATGCTGACGGTGTGACCGGGCCGGATGGGGTGTACGGTTTTGTCGCGGATTCGCTGTTCGGCCCTTACGTGCCGTTGAACGGTTCCGGCCTGGTGCTGGGCAACCCGTCCTCTCAGCCGTTCCAGACCTACTCGCACTATGTGATGCCCAACGGCCTGGTGACCTCCTTTATCGACAGCGTACCGACCGACGCAACCGGCACGCAGATTCGTATCGGCGGCACTGAGGCACCGACGGTGGGCATGAAGATAAAAGGGCAGCAGACGTTCGTGGTGGCCGAGTACGACTACGGCTATATCCCGCCGATGCTAGACGTCACGCTCAAATGATAGCGATACAGGGCTTTCAGGCAGCGGGTTTGAGGTCGATGAAAAAACCGTTGTGGATATGATCGAGATATCCCGCCTGATTCACTGCGACGTTGATCGCAAGCCCTATTGAATAATGTGTAGTAACAGCCCTTCGTTACTGGCTGCAAGGATGCAGCCAGTAACGGGTATCTTCCCTCCGCTACCGCCTCCTGTTCGTCAGGCCAGCATTTTGTCTCGCGTTTCCTTCAGATTCGCAGTCACCCGCGACACCCTTGCCTCTGGCTAACACCTCCTCTTGCCGGGTGTGTAAAGGGCTTCTACCTCCAAGTCATCCAACTCACCACCACAGTGAGCCAAACAGCGCCAGTGACGGCGCTATTCGCCATGCCTGGCGCACCAATAAAAAGGTTCTTCACGGTTTTCCGGGAAGAACCATTTTTTATGGGGGGCGGAGTACTTTCTTTCCTGGTGGATCAACTGACTCGGCTTTGTTTCCTGGCGAGAATCGCTGCTATTTCCGGCTCATTCAGGTGATCCAGCGCTCGCTCCACCAACAAATGCACCCCGTCGGCCAGGCGGCTGAGCGACAGGGCTACGGAGCGGCGTGAACCGTCCACGTCGTCGGCGAGGTCGGCGGCGATGGCGCTGATGGACAAGATATCTTCCGAGGCATTGGCGAGGAGGGCTTCAGTGTTGATGCCCGGGCAGACGCTGAAGAGTTGGCCTTTGCGTTTCGGTGGCTTTGGTTCGGCTGGCGGGAAGTGATGGTCGAGGGCGCGTTCGGCGGCGTCGTTGAGTTTTTTTGAATCGGGGCTTTCGTATGGGGAGACCGGATCGGTGTCCGGTGGGTTAGGTGTGACCTTGAACATGACCTTCAATTCCTTGAGTGATGCTGACACCACTTCGCCGACTAAACGAAGGGGTGGCAGCTGTACGCAGGTTAGTCGGACCGGGGAATTGAAGAAGCCGGCGCACCCAAAGGTGCCCTACGCACAGCCACCATCAAAATGCAGGTAGCAAGTACCTGTCTGACGGACGCTTGTACAACTTCAATTACCAGCGGGCGACTAAACCCGACCACTGACGATCAGTGACACGAGTCAAGTTACCGACCGACCCCAAAGCGCACAAGCCGGCGGATTCTGGCGTAGCCGTAGGCAACGACGCAAGGTGTTGTAGCTTTCACGGCGTTACCTACAAGGCTTTTAAACAAGCACTGTCAGGCATTGGCGTGGGATCGATTGGAAAACCATTTTTGATCAGGATTGGGGGGGCTGAATCAGGTTGCCGAGTTCGTCGTAATGGTGGTGCAGGCTGCTGGCCGCACTGTGTTCGGCAGCAACTGACCGAGGGCGTCGTAGATAAAGAAGCGATGGACTCGACTGACCGGATGGCGAGGGAACATGATGAGCGCGAGCTGGAAAAATGAGCACACCGACTGGATCAGGTGCCCATTTTTGTTGGACGCAGAGATGAACGTCTAACAAAGTCCCTCTACCAGTACCTTGTCTTTCTCGCCACCCCAAGGATCGTCCAGCAGGTACTTGGCTAGAACTCTGCTGTCTGATGGGACCAGAGTGGTTTTGTAAGAGATTTCTTCACCCTCGCAAACCTCGAAGTACAACGCATAGTCGCGTTTCTCTAGATCAAGCTCGACCTTGAAGTTTTCAGCAACGGATGCAATTTCCACATGACTGGGATCTGTGACATGAAACGGCACGACGATGCAGCGCTGGGTGCTGGGTGCTGGGTGCTGGGGTCGAGGCGGAAGCTGTCTTCCAGTTTCAGGTGCATGTTTGCACCGAAAGCGTCTTCGGGTAGGGGGTCAAACACAACGTAATCGCTATGAATGATCGCACCCTGCTCCAAATTAACCTCGCCCCATTGGCTTGAGGCTTCGTCGAAGGGCCGTGAGCGGAATTGAATCTGGCTGTGGGAGATTAATAGGTCCATAACTTGAGCTGTCTTTTTCATCCATAAACCTCGATCGGTATCCTGCTTGGTTTCTCCGACACGTTGATCCTAGAGTCCCCGGCCTTGCTCAGGCTTTTTTCTCTAAATAGAACTTCAGATATTTTTTTGGTCTTTCTTGAAAGGCTCGCGCCTTACCGAAGCTATAAACATCGTCAAAGTATTTATAAGCCTGTGAATAATCTTCCAGTTCAAAGTAGACCATTCCCAAGTTGATCAACGGACCTGTATCGATATCTGACTCTCGGCCATCCAGGGTCTTTTGTGCCCAGTCTTTAGCGGCCTCGAAGTCACCGTTGTCGAAGTGCAGGTTGAAAAAAGAACCTGTGACCCATGACGACAAAGGTGTCCATTCAAGTTTTGGTTCAGGAAGCAAGTCCCATGCTTTTTGGTACAAGGCCTGGCCTTCATTTTTTTTGTTTTGCTCATCGAGCTCATTGCCCGAGGCCATAATGGCCATTATCTCGTCTGCCAGTTCGGGATTTTCATCGGCTAAGTCTTTCATATGATAACTCTGCATTTATGGTAGGCGTCCTTTTGACACTTTGATCGCTATAAGTGGCGTCAGATTACTAACAGCCTACTCTAGGAATTCTACTGCAGTTTCCCCTTCTAAGGCTTGAACGGCCGTTCGATAAATGACCGTCCAACTATCCTCTGGCGATCTTTTAAGAATATGTTTTGAACCAAACACGTAGATGGTGTCGCCAAGTGAAATTTTTTCTTTTATGTGCTGTGCCGAAGGTGAAATTAAAAATTGATGTAAGAAAACCATGGGTCGGCCCTGATGATACAACCAGGTTGGTCCTCCCACCCATACAGGTTTTTCCTTCAAATACAGGAACTCATTTTCCAGACGTTCTGTTAGCCATTTCTTTTTATTTTTGGGGGCGCCTTGCTTAACGTATTCGTCGTAAAGGCCCCGTGCAAAATCTTCTGCACCTTCGGCCTCCATCGACGCGGATTGCTTTTCTGCAATCTCCATCGCAGCACCCCAGAAAACGTGAAAATCCGTCAACCCGCTCATGTTTTCTCCTGTGAAGCCTGCTTTACCATTGCCCGGTAGTTTTTATAACTTTCACTAAGTCCCGCCCGTATGGCGATTGATGGACCCGAATCAAGACTCAGATATAGAAGTTGCCGCCCTTCGCGATATTGGCTGCCACCTCCAGCACGCCGCCGAGGATGTCGACCATCATTGAGGAGTGGTTGAGTGCATCGTCCAGCCGGGCGGCCCAGAGCGCGTCAGACGTGCGCGGGGTTCATCCGCCGCAAGGGGCTGGATGCGACGCAATCGTTGCGCCGGTTGCGTATTTCGACGCCTTCCATTGCCCCCTTTCTCCCTGTTGATTACGGTACGCGCATCAGCGCAACCTTCAGGCGTTTGATCTGCTTCGGATACTTGAGGCATCGACTGGACGTATGTTATCCACACTGGTTCGCTTACTCCTCGTCTATATCCTCCTCATTAATCAGTCCTTGAACAAATCGGATAAAATTTGAGCAAACATGTTTTTCAGATCGGCTCTGATTCTCTTCAGGGCTCAGATCGCTATTAAAGCTATCAGTCGTGAAATAACTGATGGAGCCCGATTCAAGATTCAGGCAAAAGAAATTGCCGCCCCAGTCGTTCGCGAAAGGTAGGAGGTGCGCAGGAATAACCTGTTTCTTCAGCATGGATTGGTAAGTGGACAGCAGCGAGGGGGAGCCATGGGCAATCGGCTTGAAGGCGGCCACTTCCAGTGGCTCGTCAAAATCTTCGCTGAGCCAATATGTCCGTTCCGGCATACCGCCGTTGTACTTGAGGTAATGGTCTCGAAAAGGGGGCGGTAGTTTCTTTCCGATAGCGGACTCCAGATGGTCCAGATCCACTGGAGTAATGGTTGCTTCGTCATCTGAGAATGTGTTTTCGATCATGACTCATCTCAAGGGGGCGGTATCAGTTTGTAGGGCGACGTTGGCCGCCACTTCCAGCATGCCCCAAAAATGTCGACCATCATGGGGGCCAGAAGCCTAGGCTTGATTTTTATAAGGGACAAACGTGCGGTTGGCGATATAGAAACCCAAGCCTTTGTAGCTTTCGAATTTTTTCTCGATCATAGAATCGGCCAACTGCTGAGAGATCAGCAGGTCTCCCGACTGTGGCTCACGAGCAATCCCGCACATTCCTGCAGCATTGTCCAGGAACCAGGTTTTAGTGAAATACATAATCGATCCATCATCGTCCCGTTCGGCGACAGATTGCCCTTTGTCGATCGCGTTGACGGTATTGATGGCATTCACAATGAAAAAAGTTTCGTCGACCTCTTCCCCGTCTGCAATGACGACAGCAGGCTGAATGAGCTGGATGTCCTGAGCAGATCGATGGGTGAGAAAATCTGCCAGTCGCTCAGTGACTAGTGGAACTCCCCCTAGTAGCCATAGGCAGTCATACGCAAGCAATTTATTTTTCTTACACGAAAAATAAACCTTTGGCTTGTCCATATTCAATGGGTAGGGTTTTCCCGCCAACAATGACAGGTAGTCAAAGTTGGAGTCGGCGGTTTCATAGGAACCGCTTTCGATGTCATACGAGCCGATCAGCTGTTCGCTGTAGTAAGTAGGGGCTTTCCAACCTAAGATCATGTTTGAATTTCCTAGTCGTAATAGGCACCGGCCGTCCAGCAGGTTGGCGGTGGGGTCGTACTCGAAATGCCTTTGCAAGGCGGCCGGCGTTATCGAGGGCCGTCTAGTGTGTTTGGCATTGTCGCGTAGGTAAGCGACCACTGCGGTAAGGTCCCCGTGCGCTCACTACTCACTGAATACAAAGCTTTCTTGTGCCAGTTTATGTTCGGTCCGGTAATTGGTTTCCCATTCAAGGTAGTCTTCGGGAGGTTCTTGGCTGATTCCCTGGGTGGACCAATATTGTTTTCCATAGGCTATCAACATGGCCCAGTGGTACTCCAGTTCGTGGCTCCTTGAAATGACAGCCATGTAGTTACTGACAGGCTTGTTTATTACAGGCGCAGCAGCCATAAGCGAATCGGCTTCCGCTTCGGTCCTGTTGGCATAGTGAACAATAATTCCTCGGATGACTTCGACCCAACTACGCATGTTGAAAATAACCGTTTCAACCAGGTCATCATCATCTTGGAAAACCATCCCATCGACAAAATTATCTCTGTGCATCATGAACAACCTTTAATTTTGAATGCGCGACATGGGACGGGATCGCTCCGGCGGCTCGTGCGGCGGGAATGTTATTGGTGAGGTGAGAATGTGCGCCCTGCACCGTGGGCGGGAAGAGGGCGTTGCTGAAACTCTCGCACCGGTTACTCAAGCCCTTGCCGGCCCCGGTCTTGCTCATGGCGTGGCCGACGATGGTACCGACCACCACGCCGAGCAGGAAGCAACCGAGCCCGCCGGTGACGACGGTGATGCCCATGGCCGCGACCGCTGCAGTTGTCGCCACCACGGTGATCGCAATATTGGCCGCCGCCTCCAGCACGCCGCCAAGAATGTCGGCCATCATCGAGGTGTGGTTGAGTGCGTCGCCCAGCCGGGCGGCCCAGAGCGTGTCAGACATGCAGGGTGTTCATCCGCCGCAAGCGTCTGGCCACCGCGCAATCGTTGCGTTTGTTGCGCAATTCGATGCCTTCCATTGCACTGTTCTCCTTGTTGGTTACGGCATGCGCATCAGCGCGGCTCTAAGGCGTTTGATCAGCTTCGGATCCTTGAGGCAATCGGCCGGCCGTATGCTATCCAGGGCGGGCACTTGTTGTTCGATCCACCACAATCCTTCCTTGAGCCCTCTTTTACCGTAGAGGATGACCGCCATGTCGAGGTTGCCATCCAGTTGTTTCGCCAGGGTGCGGGCGTTGTCGTCGAGATAGTCCTCTTCGAATAACCGCACAAGCACTTGCCAGTCGGCATCGCCGAGGTATTCGTCTTCCAGTTGTTTCATCTTCTGCGCTCACTGGCCGGGTCAGATCCATGACCTGAAGATTAACCATAAAAATAATCAAAAAACCGTTCGAAGTTTTCTTCCCCAAGTAGGGGGCTGACTTCCTTTGTGAGTAATTCTACGAACTTGCTGGAAAGTTCGTCATCATCGTTATAGATCTCAAAAATTTCGAATTCGCCGTGGACAACCTCAATCAATTTGGCAAAAGCAAAAAAGAAATCAGCCAATGAGTCGGCAATTTTGAAAGGCAAAGCCACGTCATAGCTGGCAAATACAGGCGTACCCTCAGTGTCGGTAACGGCGATGACAGGTTTACCGCCTCCGATATCATCCATAAATACTACAAAACTGGCTGGCCAGCGTGGGTTGAGCTGCGACTTGTTTGAATTGCCATCCCATTTGTAGCCCGCTTGGTCATCTTCAATGGTGTTCAGGTCAAAAAAACGTATCGGAGTCAAACCTGTCTCCATCTCTACACCCACAGGCTCGTAGTTGTCATAGAAAAAATCAGTTTCGACAGAGCGCTCAAGCGTTTGCGGCCATGTGGCGTTGACTTGGCCATTCTTTTCGAATTTGCCGTCCAACAGGAATTTCTTATGGATACGGTGCAGCTCTATCAATGCCTTTTGTAACGTGCTCATGTTCATTTTTCGCCCCCCGCAAAACCCCCGAGCAGAACTTTGCTGTCGTCCAGCACGAGATCGATCCAAATGCCATTCAGACGCTTACTCTTCATATATATATTGTTCATTAGTCAGTCCTTGAACAAACCGGATGAAATTAGAGCAGACATGTTTTTCAGATTGGGCCTGATTCTCTTCAGGGCTAAGATCGCTATCAAAGCTATCAGTCGTGAAATCACTGATGGACCCCGAATCAAGATTCGGGCAAAAGAAGTTGCCGCCCCAGTAGTTCGCGAAAAGTAGGCTTCTTTCCGATAGCGGACTCCAGATGGTCCAGATCCACTGAGGTAATGGCCGCTTCGTCATCTGAGAATGTGTTTTCAATCATCACTAATCCCAAGGGTACTTAATGTGAAATTACGCCGCCAGCACGGCGCCAAGGATGGTCTAGCTCGACATTTTTCAATATCAATGCTGATCAGCAAGATTGCGTGACCGTATGAAAAGTTTTCTTGTTTTCATCACAAAACAAATAAGCCTGCGAGTTATCATGGCTTAAACCACTAATATCGAGTTGCCCCAAAAAAATCATTGGTCTTCCATCTTGTATAGGCCATTCGGGGTTTTGGAGCCATTTAGGTGGTGTCTTCAGAGAACGAAAATCACTTTTTATTTTTCCCTTTAACCATAGCTGCAGCTCTTTGGTGCTAAGTGATTTTTTGTCTTCAATGAGGCTGGATAGATAGTCTGATGGTAGGGACAACCATTTTGGCTGAACTTTCAGCGTTAGGTTGAATGGCTCTTTATATTTTTTTTTGATCTTGTGGGGTATGTTTTTCTTGTTTAGAAAGTCAGATAGAAGAGTTTGGGTGTTATATATGGATTCAAGGTTTTCATAGTTTTGACTGATGGCGTATGTGTATAGGTCTGACTCTGCCACGTAAGCTGGTAAATTTTTCTCGATTCTTAGTAACTCTTCAATTGATGAGTTGGCATAAATTTCCGCTTCGAATTCTTTTGGCGAAATGGATGCTTCGACAAATTGCTTCACAATTTCTATAGCAGTCATTACTTAGCTCCTAGATGTCTGAAATTATCAAGTTCGGCATGTTGTTCTCGTGTGACTTCCCGTAAGTTTCGGGGGTCGTTCACGCCGCCTGAAGTTTTCGAGGCTTCGTGTCGACTCTTCCAATACCTTGATCTCACTACGTCTCATGCAGGAGCTTTGCACCGTTAGCGTCGCCTTTTTCCAGCGTTTTGAACTGGACACAACCCCAACCCCATGGGTCCACCCATCGGTTATGTCCATATTGATAGAGGTTTAATCCTCCCATCAACCCAATAGGATCCGACTTTGTAAACCATCCCACATCCGGATCACGTATTGAAAGGCAGCCCAGTCTCCCGGTCCAGGTACTGCCTCTGAAACTTCAGGTTCTACTCTGTTACGACCATCGACTAGTCAATCAGTCTCGTACCAACTCATCGTTTTCATCAGGCGGTTCTTTCTTGACGAGTTCTTCGTAATTTACAGGCTCTGAGCTTAAGGTGGCAGGCAGCCATTTGCCATTGATTTTCTCATAGCTACCTCCTCTGTAAGGATGACGGGCGATAATTTCGGTAATTTCTTTTTGGAAATTACTCTCTTCATACCAAACGCTGCCGCATTCACCGCATCCCCAGAATGGCGGCGAATGGGTGTCAATCAAATCTACCCATCCTGCGCATTGAGTAATAGGGCATCGATAATGTATGTCTTGATTCTGATTCTGAGCACTATCCGCAGTCTTGACGCATTGCGTAGAGGAGCCGCAGCAGGGGCACTCTATCATTATGAAACGTTGACCTTTTTCGACCAGGGGCAAGACGAAACTTTGCTGCTGCGCATTCAGTTCAAAGATTTCCTTGCAGACTTGGCACTGTGTACTTTTAATTGAGTCCATATGGATTTTCCCCTTCAGGATACCAATGTAGGGTCTTGCTATTGGTTTTATGGTAGGCCTTGTCCATGGGAACAAGATGACTTTGACGATTGTTGCCTCCCCTGAAAATCGGCTTTTTATGATGTATATCAAAGCCATCAGTAACCAGGCCTTTCTTCATTCTGTCCGCGCCAGCCTGATCATAGCTTTCGTAGTACAGGCGATTGAGCCAGCAGCTGTCGGGCAGTTGGGTCTGGATCAGGTTGACGAGTTCGTCGTAGTGGGAGGGCAGGGTGCCGGTCGCGCTTTGTTCGGCGAGCAACTGACCGCGGGTGTCATAGGTAAAGACGCGATGGATTCGACTGATCGGATGGCGAGGGAACATGAGCGCGAGCTGGAAAAATGGGCACACCGATTGGATCAGGTGCCCATTTTTGTTGGACGCAGAGATGAACTTCTAACGAAGTCCCCCTACCAGTACCTTGTCTTTCTCGCCGCCCCAAGGATCGTCCAGCAGGTACTTGGCTGGAACTTTGCTGTCTGATGGGACCAGAGTGATTTTGTAAAATATTTCTTCACCCTCACAAACCTCGAAGTACAACGCATAGTCGCGTTTCTCTAGATCAAGCTCGACCTTGAATTTTTCAGCAGCGGATGCAATTTCCACATGACCGGGGTCCGAGACATGAAACGGCACGACGATGCAGCGCTGGGCGGTGGGGTCGAGGTTGAAGCGGTCTTCCAGTTTCAGGTGCACGTTTGCCCCGAAAGCGTCTTCGGGTAGAGGGTCAAACACAACATAGTCGCTATGAATGATCGCACCCTGCTCCAGGTTAACCCTGTCCCACTGGCATGAGATTTCGTCGAAGTCCCGTGAGCGGAATTGAATCTGGCTGTGGGAGATTAATAGGTCCACAGTTTGAGCTATCTTTTTCATCTATAAACCTCGATCGGCATCCTGCTCGGTTTCTACGATGCGTCGGCTCTAGAGCCCTCGGCCTTGGTCAGGCTAGCCTTTGCTTGTTTTTAGAAGGGCAAGGAGTTTTTTATTGCTGCGAATTTTTCTAACGCAGCACCTTTATCTCTCAAATAGTCCAACGCGGCGTCTAAAGTTGAAAATTCTTCGATTTCTTCATTTTCATCATCTTCAAGTAAGTCCATGCGAGATTCGTCGATTGAAAAATAATATGTGTAATAAATATTGTCTTGTTTTTTTATGGCGTACTGGAATAGAAAAGCCCCCCTCTCGATCAAGCGACTTTCCTCGTAGCCTCGCCGTTTACCGGTGTTGAGTGCATCTATGAGTTTATTCATGTTCTAACCTGTGATGTCGATACGGACCATTGTGGCCGCCTCGTTATTCGAAAATGTGTTCTCGATCATCATTAATCTCAGCTTTAATAGAACCGTCACCGTTCTGATCCACTTTTTCATAGGGGATCAATTCAGTTACCCGTGAGTAAATCGATTGGTTCGGTTTCGGTTAGCTGGATCTTGAAAAGGGTAATTACCTGCATGCTGAGTGGGAGCTAGGCTCTATCGATTGAGCCGACCTTCTCCGTATCGACCACTTCTGCACCTACCAGATTTAGTTCTTTAAGTGCAGTGGCGGCGTGAGGCGAAAGAAATACGAATCCAAGTAAAGTAATTTCATCGATACTAAAAAAATCTGTACTGATATTTTCTTTGATTGTCAGGCTGATGATATTTTTGATTTCGCCGCTCGCTCGAAAATTAATCTTCGACAGTGTCTGATCGATCACGTCCACAGGCTCCTTGTCTATTCGTTGCTGGCGCATGAAAAAATATTGGCGCTGTGCGACCGAAACGCCCTTCGGGTTGACGATCTCCAGTTCTGCGATCTCCCATCGGGAAGTCTTGAGGGGCTGGAAGGCTTTCAGGAAGCGCTCACTGACAATATGCCCCTCAAAGGCTGTGCGAAAGTCAAAGTCATAGCGCTTGTCCTTGGTAATCAGCACCAGCTTTTTCGGGAGGGGAGCGAGAGCTTCGTCGGGGCCCGCGTCGTGCCAGTCGGCATCCATCGCATCGTCATAGGCGCCAGGGCTGTACGACTCATGAATAACGCCATCAATGAAGGTGGGGCAGTCTTTGTCTTTCTTGAATGCAAGGGTATAGAACATGAAAGCCTCTTGTCAGCAAAGTCGACCGGTACTGGATTAGGTTCGTATTCTTCCTGAAACAGTCTTCTTGCGAGGGCTGCTTTGTAGTGATGAAACCTGTTGCTGTGCCAGCAACGCCGGGACCGCCAGCCCCACGTCCGGGGTCTTGCCGGTGCGGATCTCGCGCACCACCACCGAACCGCCGCCAATGGTCACGTTGGAGGAGATCAGCCCGGAGCCCACCACCTTGGCGTCGCAGGTGCTGCGCTCGCCGCTGCGCACGGCGGGCTGACCGTTGATGGTGACCTTGTCCGAGCCCTCGGCCATGAACTGCGGCGGCATCGGCGGATGCTTCATGCAGACGAGCAGGTCCAGCGGCTTGGGCACGGCGCCGGGCGCCGGGGTGGCGACAGTAGGGCGCCACATCTGGGAGAAGAAGCTTTCGGCCATGTCCAGGTAAGTGGGCTCGGCTTCCGGCTCGGGTATTTCCAGTTCGGTACCGGCCGGCGCGACATGGGACGGGATCGCCCCGGCGGCGCGGGCAGCAGGGATGTTGTTGGTGAGGGTGTTGGTGGAGCCGGTGAGAATGTTCGCCTGCACCGTGGGCGGAAACAGCGCGTTGCTGAAACTCTCGCACAGGTTACTCAAGCCCTTGTCGACCCCGCTCTTGCTCATGGCGAGGCCCACGATCGTGCCCACCACCAAGCCGAGCACGAAGCAACCCAACCCCCCGGTGACGAAGGTGATCGCGATGTTGGCCGCCACCTCTAGCACGCCGCCAAGAATGTCGGCCATCATCGAGGTATGGTTGAGTGCATCACCCAGTCGGGCGGCCCAGAGCGCGTCAGACATGCGGGATGTTTATCCGACGCAAGCGTCTGACCGCCGCGCAATCGTTGCGCAATTGTATGCCTTCCATTGCACCTTTCTCCTTGTCGGTTACGGCATACTCATCAGCGCCATTCTCAGGCGTTTGATCAGCTTCGGATTCTTGAGGCAATCGGCCGGTCGTTTGTTACCGAGGGCGGGCACTTTCTGTTCGATCCACCACAACCCTTCCTCAAGCCCTCTTTTACCGTTGAGGACGACCGCCATATCGAGGTTGCCATCCAAGGCTTTCGCCAGCGTGCAGGCGTCGTCGTCGAGATAGACTTTGTTATACAAATCCACGAAATCCTGCCAATCGGCATCGCCGGTGTATTCGTCTTCCAGTCCCATTCTAAAAACCTGCAAATGATATTAAGTTACTACCGGTCGGGTTTCGCGTCGACGGCGCCCGAATTCCATCATAACCATTGGCTTTCGACCAGACGCCAATCTGATGGGTTTGGGTGCATTTATCGCCGGTAATGCTTTTAAGGGAGGCGCCTAATTGTTTGCGCACATCGGCTCGGGTCAAATCCAGGACGTTGTTGAGCTGCAATTTTTTGCTGACCAGTACCCGTTTGGACAGATCAACCCCCCAGTGATTGACCTCTCCTAGTGCGGTCTTGCGTGAGTTCACGCCATAGGCCTCCCAGTCCCTTGGCGGTCTTACGTTGAATGGTCACATTTTGAATTTTATATTCATTGTAAATAATTTTCAAACTACTCAAGAATAGTGTGGTTAGTGTGAGCCTGGTATTAGGTGGAGTTTATCAGCAGTCTAAAATTTCTAACTAAGTTGAGTTGCTCTGAGTAAACACTAGAAATTATATACCCAGAGTTCATCGAATACGAAGTCAAGTCCAAGATAATCAGCTAAGGACTCGAAATCATCATGTTCTTCGGGCAATGAAAGGCCAATGCCGCTGATTTTATCTATTTGCACGAAGCCGGACCATGCTACTTGCTCTTTGGAGTGCCTAAGAACGTCGGCTACCGTCATTCCAGCCCAAAGCTTATTCTGGTAATTTCCGGTAAAAGATCGATTGCAGGAAATGGAAGAAATAATTCCGTCAGTACCGTGATAGGCTCCGATAAGCCCATCGTCTATTGTGAGTGAGTTAACTTCCTTGTGGATCTTATATCGACCTGAGATACGTGCTTCAATCTTCTCTACATTTTCGCCTATGCATATTCCGCCGATGGACTTTTTTGGCACTATTATCTTGGTGATATCCATTGCTAACTCTACTTTGGTGCATTCATTAAGACGCTGTCTACGAAAACAGGGCTGTTCACAATTTTCTCGTACTTTTCAACACGCTTGGCTCCTATACGACCCTGAACCTCGCCATTCCTGTATACCTTCCAGTAATCGGATTGGTGGTCGCCACCGCCTGGCTCGTTCAAAGTCCTGCTCGACTATCCATCCATCAAGGTACATTTTCGCCATGTCATATTGACCGTGGGCATCACCGGATTCGGCTCGGGCAAAGTGAAATTCCACCGTTTTGGATGTGGTATCAATCTCCCAATAATCGCGTTTGTTTACCTGGAATAGCCGAACGGTTTGATCGTTCACCCATTCAACAGGACCTAGCAACGACTCAAAAAGACCCCGCGCGACGCTGATTCGCGTGGCTGTGAAAAATGCTTCAGGCGTGTTTTTTGAACCCTGCACCAGGACGCCGATTTTGATGTATTGATCCGTGCGCCAAGCAACCGTTGCTTTGAGCGTTTTGGACGGGTTTTTTAGTGAGCGTCCCGAGGTGCCTGAGAACCGATAGTCACGTTTGATGATCTCAGCTTGGAGCCTATGTATCGGGTCGTTATCCCACCCTTTGAGCGCCGCCAGCGACAAAAGCGCTTCGTTAATGTCCTCGATTAGCGACTGGCGAATGGCGAATGGCGCTGTCCGTAGCGTCCGCAGGTAGCTTATCGAGGTGCTTGAACGGATGAGAGTAGGTGCAAACATCCAGAAGCGTTTTCTCTGCTTCGACTGGAGCTGGCTGAAGAACTACTTTGGAAATGCCGCCAGCAGGTAGCTTGCACTTAGTAGCAAGGAGATAAACGTAGAGTACGGCTGCCTCCCGAACGCTGTGAGCCTGGAGGCGCTCCGTAGGGGAGTCGATTTCGAGTGCCGATAAATATTTGCTCATCAGGATCTCTGCCTAGGTCGAATGACGTTGCGAACCCTCCAGTCGGAGATCGAATCTTCAACTTCAGTAACGACGTTCGCGCTGCGCATTATTCACTGAATACGCAGCTTTCGTGCGCGAATTGACCCTGCCTGAATGGTTTATTCGTATTTTCAGAAGAATTTACCCTTCTGTCCATTTGATCACGACAACGGCATTTCGAAAACAATCTTGCCTAAACGGTTCTTAACAAAATAAATATTGTCTTTTATTTCTGCGCTTTTAAAATAATCACTCCTGTCAATAAAGCTTGGGATGTCGTTCATCCAAATTTTCTTCTCCGTCGAATTCTGTGAGTTAGTTGTTTCGCAATACCAGCTCTCGCCAACTTCAGGGCTTAAAAGTCTAAAAACATTGATTTTTTGTTTTTTGTCTTTACTGATTTTCGAGAGTTTTTTAATTTGAGTTGTTAATTGAAATTGAGTCTTTTTCACCGCGTTGCGAGTGGAATTTATTACACTGATGACTTCTTTATTTTCGACTTTTTTTGTGGCGATGGTAATAAGCGCGTTGCCTAACTCGTCTAACAGCTTGGTATTCTGAGTGAAGCGGTCTAGTGACAAAAAACCTTTGAAATCGAAATCTTCAATAAAAATATTAGTCACGCCTAGCACATTATCAAATAAATCCTCCTCGCCCCTCGGACCCAATTTCACGACTATTTTACTGCTTCCGTTGATGTCTATCTTTGGCAGCAACGCCATAAATATCTGCGTAATGGGGTGGCTTAACCAACGAATACGGACATTCTCTGGCAAAATGGCCGAGTCGCTTTCTTGTAGGGTGAACATATTCAGATTCATTGCTGTGTTCGCTTTAAAAAACTAGCTGGTACTTAGTATTATTCTGCCGCATACAAATGAATTGCATCTTCTGAAATGTATATTATTTTTCTGCTTGGATGTGCCTGAACTGGAGAGATTAATAACTCGCGCAGATCGCCTGAAGTCACGGCGCCGTCAAGAAAACTCAAGAGATCGTTTCTTTCTGCCTTATATAATTTTCCCTTGAAAATTATTTTTTTACCTTTGTAAGCGATCAGTTTGTGTGCCACATAATAGTAATCTGAAGTCATGTGAGGCCTTAGATCTCTAAGTGAGTCGAGTGCTTGAATGTAATCCCCTGAAAGCGTTGGTTGTAACATCATTGAATAGATAGCTTCTCTGCTTTCATTCGGAGCCAATTCAAGCACTTTGAGTTTTTCCAGTCGATAGTTGTTTTTCATACTGGTTCGATTAACACGAGCTACTAAGCCAGGAGGAGAAGTCAGAAATATAAATTTCATTTAAAATCAGTTCTAGAGGTATATCCTCAATGCTATCGGCTATCTCGTCATAAGGGGTGGGTAATACATAGGAAAATCCGAAGTCATCATCGATAATTATTGAGCCATTAAAAATGCGTTGACGCTTTGTGAGTTTTTTTACTTGGCCAAAAGACATCCCTGTAGAAAGCACACCTCTGTAAAGTCCTTGGTAATGTACATTACAGCCGATTGAGTATATTTCTCCGTCAGAAAGGGTTGCTATGGTGATGGTGTCGTTTACCACATAGGCCATCCTTGTTTTTCCGTCTGGTAGATTATAATTTTTTATTTTTACGTTATGTTTTCTATATAACTCATCGATATGGCTGGAAATGTTTTCCCCTAATAGTACGTTTGCTGCTGAGTGCTTGGATTTGATGTCTGCTGCAAAGTCAATCATATTTAAGTTCCACCATTCATTAACGTGCCATTAACATAGACTGGAGAGTCTTTTATTAGGTCGTAATTTTTGAAGTCGCCATGTCCAATTCTGCCAAATACAATATTTTCTCCAGATTTATTGGCTTTGTACACTGTCCAATAATCGTTTTCGTGAATGTTGGGCTGGATGGAACCGTAATCTTGGACGGTAATAAATACTCGTAGAGTACGACCGCCTCTCGAATGCTCTGAGTATTCAAGTGTGGGTAAGTGCTTGCTCGTCAAGAGTTTGATCTCGTCAAACATTCCTCAGGATAAATTTTCAGTTTGCTATTGTCCGTAAGTATTTCAAAAATGGTTAGGGAATCATCTGCGTGATTGATCTCATAAAATCTTTCCGTGAAGGTGCTTCGCCATATTTTTTCAGTAATCGAAGTGATTTTATCGGCATTGTATTTATAAAGAGTTTCGAAGTATTCTCCTGTATTGTTCAAACAGTAATGCCCTATAGGTTTGTCATTCAGAAACTTAATAAGGGAAACCGAGTCAAGGTTGGCCTCTAGGTTGCCGTTTAGCTCACTGCCGAATGTAAGTTCAAGGGTTTGATCGGCCTCATGCAAAAAAAACCGTCTATAAACAATCCATTGTTTTTTAATTGTTACGTATTTCGCAAATTTTAACTCGCCTATTATTTTGTTATCCTCATTTAAGAAATAACGTTGTCTGTTTTTGGCTGGCTCAGATTTTTTTTTAAAAAAATGCCCAGGCTTACATCCCTGGAGTTCCGACATATAGGGGGCCGGCGAATAGGAAGGCATGATCCCCATGCCCCAGATTGTCGTTTTGTAGTTTTTCTCCACAGACGATATAAGCTCTGAATATTTATCCTTATATTCGTTGAGTCGTGCGTGTAAAAAGTCCTTCATGGGGCATCTCCTACTTTGCTAATGGGAAAACCTTTCCGCCGTTGAGCTCAAAGTTGAATTTATTTAAACCCGACTCGAATCCAGATTTTGTGTTCGCCCCCGGATCATAAAGCCGGAACGTGTTGTAGTGCAGCCCGGTCTCTCGGTAGAAAAAACTTATTCCCGTTTTTTATCCATACATGCATGTTATGGTTTTCGCTAAAAAATAGAGCCGGAAGTTGTTTAGCTCTTCCGGCTATTTTTCTAATCTAGTCTAGAAAGTCATCGTTTTCCAAATAATACGTAACTGCTTTCAGTAGTTCTTCTTTGCCGGAGTTCGGATGATGTTCTATTTTATTTTCAATGATCGCTTTGAGTATTGGAGACTCAAGGAATGTTCCGTATTCGTCATCGAACTCCATTTCTTCGTCGTCATTTTCTGCAAGGTAATACTTTCTATTTAGGATGTCGTTTTCTGACTCCAAATCGAAATCAGTATCCACATATAACCAGCCGACATTGGGTAGGTCATTACGTTTTTGCAGAAGTTCGTCAAAGCCATTAATGGTTATCATAAGTACTCCTTGTTTTCGACATTTCGTACCGCCGCCCCATTTATTTCGACCGCCTTTACCATCAGGGTGGTAGATTTTATGATACGTTTTATGATCATTGAAGTCGGCTAGCTGTAATGAGCCTGGTTTGTTTCCATGATGCCAAGTCATATTGGCTGGGGATGTTCCTCTGAACGTCCCATTCGGCCGTGGCTGCACAAGCTCTACAGCGCCAGGGTATTTAGTCTGCATTTGACGTTTAAAGTCCGGATCTGTTTGCATTCGTTTGTAAACAGATTCATTTGCGCGGCTAAAGTGCTCTGCGTCAGTCATTTTGTATTCGGACGCGTTCAGTGAGTGCTCATGGAACACATGATATTTCCCTAGGTCGCGAGATCCTTCACCATTGTATAGCCCAAGCGGATCTATCCAGGTCAGGGTGAGTGGGGCATAACTGTAAAAATTCAGCCCTCCCGCCAACCCAATCGGATCCGGCGTGATAAACCGCCCCACATCCGGATCATAAAACCTGAACATATTGAAATGCAGCCCCATCTCCCGGTCCAGGTACTGCCCCTGAAACCTCAGGTTTTGCTCTTCAATGTAATACGGCTCGCGCACCTCTTCTAGCATGTTGCCCCACACCCGATAACTCGCCTGCCAGACGTTGTGGCCCTCCGCTTCGGTGAGTTGTTCCGGGAGGCCGCTGATGCGGGTGCCGTCGACACGGGGCCGGGGTTCGTAGCCTTCGTCCTCGTATAGAAAAATGGGTTTAATCGCAATAAATGTACAAATTCAAATTTTCATCGTAGGTATTATTTAGGAATTTTATAAAGTCATTCAGCTCGATTGAATTTGGTTTGCCGGTTTTCATTATTTTTTCAATTTCAACTATTAGAGGTTTTATTTCGCCAAAAAGAATGCTGGTGTCGGAGTAGTAATCGGAAAATTTATGTATTTTCGGGAAGTCTTTTTTGGGTTTTGCGATGCTCAGCAGAATATCGTGTGCGTTTTCACTCAGAGAAAATACGGAGGTTTTTTCATTGATTTTTTTTTGACTTTCTGAAGCCATAAAATCGAGTGGCATAGGGGTACCTAATTTTTAGGACGAGAAGGCGAGCTCGTCTTCTTCGTAAAAAACAGCGCCCAGCTTCGTTGGGTACGGCCGGATGTTCAGGAAATTTTCAAGCTTGTATGAAAGTAGATTGAATATGTCCATTTTTTAAGGTTTTCCACTTGCCTCTCGCACATTTTTTCTCGACACGAAACGATGTGATGGTGCTATTCAGTTTGCCTAATAACCTGGTGCCCGTCATCTGAGAATGTGTTTCAAGCATCACTAATCCCAAGGGAGCGATTGAATTTGAAGTCGCACCGTTGCGTCATGAGACCGACGAATATGGATATTTTCTGGTGTAATGATTCTGTTTATTTTCAGGGCTAGCGCTCAAGGAGCAAAAGGATTGAGGAGGGTGTTTCTTTAAATTTGCACTTGTAGTTAACGAATTCAACAATGAAGATAAGCGTCTCTCGTAAGTTTTGTTGGGCGGAGGTAATATTTTTCGTTAGGATAATTATTTTTTCAGAAGGATCTATTCTTACTTTGGTCATTCCTTCTTCTGGATACCGCAAGCCAAATAAACAGTCAATTACGGCATCGACATTCTTGCCATAACTATCAGGGAAGCCGAATTTTTCTGCGAGGGCTTCATACAGTTGCTCGGTATCTTTTATTTCAGAAAAATCCAGCTCAATCGTTGCTTTTATGTTCATTATTTCCATCCACCAAGGTTTATTTCTATGAATGAATCATAGTGATCGTGAGAGTAATAAGCTTGGCCTGTTTTTTTGTCGACGACGATGCGCCGAGCGCCATTGGTTCCTACATTAGGCGTTTTAACCGTCCATTCGTGATAGGGCCCGCTTCCTGTGTTCAGTCTTTGGCTGTTGGGGATGCCGATTGTGTGGGTGTTACTGAAAGGCGTGCCGTCGTTGGAGTAGCGAGGCTACCTTAATTTAGTTCGGTTAATGGTGCTTTGCAGCTCTCTCATTTCCTGTTTTGACATGCTGTGCCCCCATTTGCTTTTGATCGCAGCATGGGCTTGCTTAGGGCTTTTAGCAAAATGAGAGCATTTTAAACCCAGTGGGTCGATATAACTGTGCGGATCGGAGGCATAACCGTAAGCATTTAGTCCCCCGCCAACCCAATCTGCGGATTCCATGACCATTCGGACACCCATTCCACCAACATCCGGACACTGATTCCACGCTGATCCGGACACTCTTTCCACAAGTATCCGGACACCGATTCCACGGCCATCCGGACACTTTGAGGCA
>NZ_CAXAQH010000006.1:0-249208 GCF_963970905.1 Pseudomonas sp. EL_65y_Pfl2_R96
TCGTCATAACGCTTTGCCATTGCTAATCACCTTCGCCCTCTTGAGTGACTGAGTCAATCAACAAGGGCGACAGGTAGCCTGACACGGAGGGCGTTTGCCAAAAGTGACCCGCTGTAAGAGCGGAACCATAGGTGGCCGTTACCGCAGAAATGGATATGTACTCAGTCAACAAACTACAGGTCGGCTGTCAGGCCGCCTTCGCGGGCAAGCCCGCTCCCACAGTTGATCAGCGTACTCGCCTAGTGTGCAGTAACCCCCCGCACACCTGCATTACCGGGCGACAACGCCAACGCCACTTGTGTGCGGTTATGCATATGCGTCAACCGCAACACCTGCGACACATAAAGCTTCACCGTGTTCTCGGTAATCCCCAACTCACAGGCAATCTGATAATTGGTCTGCCCCTTGCCCACCAGCCGCGCCACTTCCAACTGCCGCGGCGACAGTTGATTGAAAACCGCCGGCATCGCCACTCGCTCCGTCTCACTGAGCACACCGTCAGCCGAATCTGACGCAGGCACCGAGGACGGCCCCCGACGAACCTTGTCCAGATCCTGATAAAGCTCGTCGATCGATTCACAAAGGTACTGCAGCTTCTGACTCAAATGCCCCAACTGCAGGTTTTTCTGCCGCTCCTGCAAGGCCACTTCCTGACGCTGCAAACCTTCGAGCAACTCAGTCAGATCAATCGGCTTCTGATAGTAATCGGCGAACCCGGTCCGCAAGGCCTTGATCACATCCTGCTTGTCCGCCCGCCCGGTGAGCATGATCGCCTCGAACGCCCGGTGCTTGCCGGACAACCGTTGCAGCGACTGGACGAGCTGGATGCCATCCATGTCGGGCATCTGCAAATCACAGAGCACCAGGCCGACATTCACGTCTTCTCTGAAACGTTCGATCGCCTGTTTGCCGCAGACACAAGGCACACAGCGATAACCGCTGCGCTCGAGAAACTCGCATAGCTCTTCGACAATCAATGGCTCGTCATCGACCACAAGGACTTTTATTGCCGAGGTAAGCTTGTTCACGTGTTACTCCATACCTGGTCAGGCTTGACCGCTCCCGTACCGACAGCCACAGGCTGTGCCACTACAGTGTTGAAAGTAGACGCACTTTCCAGCTCTGTACATAGAACGGCTGGCGCCTGCGACTAATGCATCCAGGCCAGTGTGAGCAACATGCCCACCAGCACGAACGGCGCAAAGGGCTGTTTTTTTGACGTTCCCGGTCCCAGGTAGCGAAGACGATCCCTAAGTCTCTGGCTCATATACAGCCAGAGTCTTGGCGCCAACAGCAGCCAGAACGCACTGGCCAATCCGGCGCCGATGAAACCGCCGAGCAGGTGCATGCCGTCCGTCGCAAGGCCCAGCGTCGCCATCAGTTTCACATCGCCCGCCCCCAGACGTCTCAAGGCATAACCGGGCAAGGTGAAGGCCAATGCCAACAAAAAAGCCCACCCCCCCTGTACCGCATCGGCCCCCAGCCACGTGGTGCCCGTCCACAGCAGATACGCCAGCGCCAGCCCACCCGCGCCAAGGGTCAGGCCATTGGCGATGTGCCGCTCCCGGACATCCTGTGCGGCGCAAAGCGCCAGCCAGATAAGTAGGACAACGTTCTGCATCCGGTAAAAAACGTCCGTTTTGGCTGAATGATTCTATGCTGATGTTACGCCGTGATGGTCAGGGTAGACGCACTCATGAAAACAGGCCTCCCCCGCAAACAAAAAGGTGCCGTGGCGATTGAGTTCGCCTTGGTGTTCATCATCTTCTTCGCCGTGTTTTATGGGCTGGTCAGTTACAGCTTGCCGCTGTTGCTGATGCAATCGTTCCATCAATCGACGGCCGAAGCGGTGCGCCGCAGTGTGGCGCTGGACCCGAGTACCGCCAATTACGACATCGCCGTCAGAAACATAGCGACCACCGAACTCACACGGCAACTGGCCTGGATTCCCGCCGCACTGAACTTCAATGTGGCCACCGACGCCAGCGCCACCTACACCGGCGGCGTGCTGACGGTCACCATCAACTACCCCACCAGTAAACTGAATCAAGTGCTGCCGTTCCTGGTGCTACCGGGGATCGGCTCGGTGCCCAATCTGCCGGCGACTCTTACCGCCCGATCGAGCCTGCAGTTTTGAGTTCCGGGGACAAACTCTTCGGGCGTCTGCTCAATCGCCAGCCACCACAGCCTCCGAACACGCCAGACCCTGCGAGCGTGCAACGTGTCGGTTTGCAGCTGCATCTGGATGACGAAGGTCGAGTGATTCACCTGAACGGCCCGCTGCGGCATTTGCTGACGCAACAAGTGCCACACGCACAGACACCGCACCTGCTCGATTACCTCATGCCCCATAGCAGCCTGTCGGTCGAAGGCGCGCCAGCCGACTGGCAGGGACAGAGCCTGGACCTGGACTTTTTCAGCCTCGCCGGGCAACCGCTGCACCTGCGTGGCTGGGTGCAGCCGTTGGGCGAAAAATGGCTGTTGCAGTTGATCGACATCGGCGACCTGTTGCTCGAACGCCGACAAGCACGCAGCCGTGAACAATGCCAGTTGCTCGCGGCTCAGGTCAGTGAACAGTTGCGCCTGTGCAGCCTGACGCGTCTGCCCGAGGTGCTGGCGGAGCAACTGCAAGGCCTGGCCCTGCGCTTTCAGATCCCGTGCATGGCCATGGCCTTGCTCGACGAACAGGCAGAGGGTTGGCTGATTCACCAGCATTACGCGGCCTTCGATGCACCCCGCTTGTGGGACATCAATCAACGCCTGGGCACCGGCCTCGACAGTTTGAATGGCTCCGCGCCCCAACACCTGACACCCAGCGAGCACCCGCGTCTGCAAAGCATCTTCGGCAATGCCGAAGGGTTCGCGGTGCCTTATCACAATGCCCAGGGTGTGGTCGCCTGGTTACTCTGTGGTTTCTACCCGGTGCAAGAGCGCGCCCCCGACCTGAACGAGCGCGACTGGTTGCAACTCACCGCCGCCCTGGCCGGGCCGCTGCTTGAGCGCTTGCGCGAGCATCAGCACCATCTGCAACTGGAGCGGCTGGAGTCGTTGCAAGCCTTGCTCGGCACCGGCTGGTGGGAGGTCTTCAGCGACACCGCCGAGGTGCAATTGGCGCCGTCACTCGCCAGTACGCTGAACCTTGCGAGTACTCGTTTGCCGCTGCACGACTGGCTCGAACAGATTCACCCCGCCGACCGTGAAGAGCTGACGATTCGCCTGCAAACCTTGCAAGACGAAAGCACACCGCTACTGCTGTGCGTGCGCCTGCATCGCCCCGACATGGCGCAAACACCGATCTGGTACCGACTGCAAGGCCAGGCCTTGGGCATCGGCAAAAACCGGCGGCTGGTGGGTTTCATGCTCGACATCAGCGACATCAAAAATCAGGAACAGAACGCCGCTGCCGCCCATGCCCGGCTGGACAACCTGATCGCCAGCTCACCGGCGGTGATCTACGTGCAGCGCTATGTCGAAGGGGCGCTGCAACCGACATTTTTCAGCGACAGCCTGCTGCCGCTGCTCGGCTGGTCGCTTGCCGATTGCGCCGCCGGCGCGCTGGTGGAACGGGTCCACCCCGAAGACCGTGATCGCTATTTCGAGCGCACCCGGCAACTGCTGCGCGAAGGTTCGGTGCGCGCCCGTTATCGGCTGCGCGACAGTCGCGGCGATTACCACTGGCTGCTCGACGAAGCCAAACTGCTGCGCGATGACCTCGGGCTGCCGGTGGAAGCCGTGGGGCTGTGGCTGGATGTCACCGAGGCGACCCTGGCCGCCGAGCAAGTCAAACAGAGTGAAGAGCGCTATCGGATTCTCGTTGAAGATTCCCCGGCGATGATCTGCCGCTACCTTCCAGACCTGACGCTGACCTTCGGCAACCGGCCGCTGGCGACCTACCTGGAATGCCAGCCCGAGCAACTGCCGGGGGCGAACCTGGGCAGCTGGATGTCGCCGGAACAGCGCGAAGCGTTCCTCCAGCGGCTCAGTCGGCTGAGCCCGGAGTTCCCGGTCAGCACCGCGGAAATCAACCTGCAACTGCCGGGAAGGGAACACGCCTGGTGGGTCTGGTCGGATCGCGGAGTGTTCGACGAGCAGGGTCGCTTGCTTGAGATTCAAGCCGTAGGCCGCGACAACACCGAAGTCCGGCGCGCCCAGCAACAGCTCACTCAAAGCGCGAAAATGGCCACCCTCGGCGAAATGGCCACCGGGCTGGCCCATGAAATCAATCAACCACTGAACGTGATGCGCATGGCCATCGTCAATGTGCTCAAGCGCCTGAGCAATGGCGATGCGCAAATCGATTACCTGACAGACAAGCTCAACCGCATCGACGCGCAAGTTCAGCGTGCGGCGCGGGTGGTGGATCACATGCGGGTGTTCGGCCGGCGTTCGGAGATCGAGCAGCACCCGTTCAATCCGGCTCAAGCCATCGAGGGCACGCTGTCACTGCTGTCCGAAGGCATGCGCGGCAAAGGCGTCGAGCTGCGGGTCAGCGAGACCGCTTTTGAAGTGCAGGTGCGCGGTTACGTCGATCAGCTGGAACAAGTGCTGATCAATCTGATGGTCAATGCGCGGGATGCATTGTTGAGCAAACGCGAGGCCGATCGGGAGTTCAAACCGTGGATTTCGGTGTACGCCGAACGCGATGAAGACTCGGTGCGACTGTGGGTCGAGGACAACGGCGGTGGTATCGATCCACGGCTGCTGGAGCGGATTTTCGAACCGTTCTTCACCACCAAACCGGTGGGCGTCGGCACCGGGCTCGGGTTGTCGGTCAGTTACGGCATCGTCGAAAACATGGGCGGTAAGTTGAGTGTAAGAAACTCGACCGAGGGCGCGCGGTTTTGTATCGAGTTGCCGATTGCCACGGGCGATCAGATCACCAGCGTCGCGCGCCCCGAGTGACAACTGAGGTTGGCACCGACGTCGACCATGTTCAAATCGATCCCGAGGCTTAACAGCAAGGTGTTGATCAAGCTGTCGAGCAACGGGCTGAGCACGCTGTTGATCGCGCTGACCAGCAAAGTGGTGACACTGCTCAGGATCGTCCCCAGATCACTGACGAGACTGCCCGACGGACCATACATATCCACGTGAATGTTAAGCGGGGTGTTGAGCAGACTGCTGACGATGCTGCTGGTGGAAAACGAGTAGTAGAACGGTGGCTGGTTGATTTCCGGCAGGCTGCTGGCGGGTGGTGCGGAGTAGATGTGGGAGATGTTGGTGTTCGCCGCCACGCTGGTGTCGGCAACGATATCGATACCGCCACCGACGCCGGGCACACGCGGATCGCAGGTGATGGGCAGAAAGAGAAGCCTGCGACAGGTTTTGATCCCGATATCGATCACCTTCAACGGCTGCACCGTGACCGTCGGCGGCGTGGTGTTGCTGCCGAACATGCTGGCCGCATCGATCCGGCCGATTTTCAGGTTGACCAGCGACGTATTGGTGCTGGTGGTCAGGGTTTTGTTGGTATTACTGACGCAGCTGTAGGCCGTGACGTAACTGCTGGCACTGGCGACCTCCAGCGCTACATCGAGCCGTATCGGCCCCGGTAGGACGATGATATCGGGCGTCTGGCAGGGCACGCCCAAGGCACAGGTCAGTGAATTGAGCACCGCCACCAGGTTGAGGTTGAGCAAGGCGTTGAGGGTGTTGGTCAGCGGCCCTGCAAGGTCCGCCACTGCATTGACCAGCGCCACAATGGCGTCGAGTGCCGGCAAGTCGATCGACAACAATGTGCGAACCTGCGCGGTTCTCACGTAGATCCTATTGGGGCCCAGTGGATCCAGCGCGGCGTTTTTCGGGTTGCCGATTGCCGAGAGTTGCGGCGGCTCCAGGACCTGCACCCGGGCCGTGATTTGCGCCAGCCCTGCCAGATTGATCGGCAGCGTTGCCACCAGACCATTCTTCTTGTTGGCCAGTTGCACGATGCCTTCGATCAGGTTGAACACGCTCACGTTTGTCGCCAACGCCGACATATTGCTGCCGTTCTCGACGTGCAGCATATTGCCCAGCACCACGGTCGTTGAGCCAGCGGCAACCTTGAGTGCTTGCAGCCCGACGATGGTCGCCGTCGCGCCGAGAGTGCCGCCGGGGTCCAGCACATTGACGGTGGTCTGGATCAACTGGCTGACGGTCACCGAAGCGCCCAACACCTGGTCATACCCGGCGGCATTGAGGCCAAGGTCGACCTTCAGCCGATCGAGATAATCAAGCAGGCTGATATTGGTGTTCACCAAACCGTTCCAGCCTGCCACGGAGAGGTTCAGACTGCCGCCCAGCAAACCGCCGAACAGCCCATTGAGGGTGGCCGACTTGCTGGTATCGATCGTCAGCACCGTGCTGCGAATGGTCAGCGATGCCAGCGGTGGCGGCAACGCAGCCACGGCGATCGCGGTCAGGTTGAGGGTCGCCCCGGCTGGAGCACCGCCGAACAGGGCGCCAATGCCTGCGGCGAAACTCTGCGGAACCGAATGGCTGACGCTCACCCGAATGGCTTCGCTGCTGCTCGGATCCGCCGCAAATACCCGAAGATTACTGGCATCCAGACTCAAGGTGCCACAGGCCACCGCCAGGCTGCGCGTGGGGTCAGGAAGGGTGAAGCCGTTGCGGTTTGCACTGGCGGTGGCATAGGCGGAAGCGGTGTCACCCACGGCGCAATCACCGTTGCGCGTGGCAACCTCCAGCGCGGCCATGTCCGCTACTTGCTGCAGGTGGCGTTTTTCCAGGTACAGGCGACCACTGTCGACCACGATCAGCAGGAACACCAAGGCCATGCCGAGCGTCAGCACCGCCATCAAACCGATCGCTCCCCGTTGCCGGGCCGGGCTACGAAACTGCAAGCCGGGAGACATGACGCACTCCTTTGCCGGCGCACTGCCGAGGGTTACCTCCATGGGTGAGCAGCAGTGTAGACAAGGGATCGCCAGATTGCTGGCAACTCGCCATCCCAGATAACAAAAAACCCATGTGGGAATGGGCTAATTGTGGGGGCGGGCTTGCTCGCGAAGGCGGCCGTTCAGCGTTTAGCGCGGTGGATAGTTAGCCAATATCCGCCCAACCGTCTCGCGGATCGTATTGCTGCGCTCCTGCGGATTCGGTGTGCGGCTGAGGGTCTGCTCGTCGCTGCCGCGCCACACCAGTTTGCCATCCTTGCCATCGAGCAGGTCGACCTGGATGGTCGCCACCTTGTAGCTGATGTTGCGGGTTTCGTTATACATCGGCCCGCCCCAATAACCGTTCCATGGGCTGCCCCAACCGCCGCCATAGTTAGTGGTCACCTGTTGCTGACGATCTTCGACGATCAGGTAGGTCTGCACCTTCAGATCCGAGCTGGCGCCGGCGGCGGCTGGGCGCAAACCGCGCTGATCCAGCTGATCGGCAACGGCCTGGCGGATGCGTTGTTCGGTCAGGTCACTCTTGATCCGTGGGTCGTCGGGACGGTATTGCAAGGCGGGCTCTTTCCAGCTCCAGCTACGATAGGCGGCAAAGTCGCGGCTGGCATCGAAGTCATGGTAGACCTGGTTGGCGGCACAGGCAGTGAGCAGCGCGGCCATGGCCAGTGAAACGAGACGGCGGAACATGATTTTTCTCCGATGAGGACATGCACCTGAACAGGAGGCTAACTGGGAGGATACGCCGACATGGCCTTTTCCACAGCTTCGCGAATGGCATCGGCACGCTCGCCCTGGTTGCCCTGACTGCTGGTTTCAGCGCTGGCACTCCACACCGGTTGACCGGTACTCGCGTCGAACAGATCGACCCGCACCACCACGACTTGCACCTGATAAGTACGGATGACCGGCACCGTGTTGTACATGCCGTAACCACTGCCGTAGCGGTTGTAGCCGCCATAACCGCCACCGTAATCAGAGCCGTCCTGCACCTGACGCAAACGGGTTTCCAAGCGCAAATCGGCGCTGACCCACAGGTCTGCCGGGCGGTTGTCGTGCAACGGGCGCAAGCCGCGTTGATCGAGGGCATTGCTGACGGCTTCGGCCACCTGCGCCGAGTCGGCCCAGGCCGTGCCCGGAGGCAGGCGCCCGTTGAGCCAGGCCCAACTGCGATAGCGCCCGTAATCCCGAGGCGCCGCCGGGTAGGCGCTGCGGTCGAAGGTGCTGGCGGCCTGCGGGGGGGCTGGTGGCAGAGGATTGGACGTCGCGACATAAGGGTTGCTGCCCTGACAGGCCGCCAACCCGAGACAGATCACCAGTAACCCTGAACGACTATGCATTTTGTGCTCCGGTCAGATCGGCCGACAGATCCAGTGCAAGTAGCGCCCAAGCCCGGCGAAGCTTGGGTGACGGCGGTGCGCCAGTTCCATTTCGAGCAAGTCCGGCAGTTCGACGCGGGCCTGGAACTCCACCGGCATGTAGTCGTAAAAAACCCGCATCCCACTCTGGGTTTCGACCTGCCACATGCCCTCAAGTTGCGCCGCCAGTTCCCGTGGATCCAGTGGCTGCTGCGGCGTCAGGCTCTGCTTTTCGCCGGCCATGTCATTCTTGCGCATCTTGCGAAAATGGCCCTTGAGCAGGTTCCGGTAGATCAACGCGTCACGGTTGTAGAACGCCAGGGACAACCAGCCATCCGGCTTCGTCAGCTGATGCAGCACCGGCAAAATCGCATGGGGTTCGGCCAACCATTCCAGCACGGCGTGGCACAGCACCAGGTCGTAGGGTTCGGTGAGCTGACCGAGCAGGTCCTGCCACGGCGCCTGAATGAATGTCGCCGTCTGCCCGGCTTCGGCGAAACGCTGGCGGGCGCCTTCAAGCATCGGTTCGGCGGGCTCGGCGAGGGTTACCTGATGACCGCGCTGGGCCAGCCACAACGACATGTGGCCCAGGCCGGCGCCGATGTCCAGTACCCGCAACGGGCGGTCCGGCAGGGTTTCGGCCAGGTCGGCCTGCAGCACGGCGAGCCGGATTGCCCCTTTGGCGCCCCCGTAGATTTTTTCGGCAAAGCGGGTCGCCAGCTGATCGAAATGACGGTCGCTCATCAGCTGAACCGCCGTTCGCTGTCCGCGAGTTTGTTGCGCACCACTTCATTCATGTCCAACCCCAACTCGCTGCACAGCAGCAGTAGATACAGCACGATGTCGCCGATTTCCTGCCCGGCATGGGCGAGTTTGTCCGCCGGCAACTGGCGCGACTGGTCTTCGCTCAGCCACTGGAAGATTTCCACCAGTTCGGACATTTCCACGCTCGCGGCCATGGCCAGGTTTTTCGGGCTATGAAATTGCCGCCAGTCATTGCGGTCGCGGATGGCGTGCAGGCGTTCGGTCAGTTCAACAAGGTTCATCGGGCTCTCCTGAAGGCGTATAGCTTCAGGGGGATGGCGGGTGAAGGCAAGTGGCAGTGGTTAAGCGGCGGAGGCGATTTTTTGTGGGAGCGAGCCTGCTCGCGAATGCGCGTTGATATTCAACGTAGATGTTGACTGACAGACCATCGCGAGCAGGCTCGCTCCTACAGGAATAGTGCAACCCTCTATGCTTGTGGGGAACCCGGGAGCACGATCAGTAGCCCAACGCTCGGACCCGGCAACCACGCCACCACTCCATCAGGACGTACACATGCAGGTAGAAAGCTTTTTCGAATGGCTCGGCCAGGCAATCGGTTCGGTCATCCGCTTTATCATCGATACCCTCAGTGGTCTGTTCAACCTGTTGAGCAACGCCGGCAGCAATTTTGTCGAAGGGCTGGCCCAGGCACTGGGCATGGAAACTTCGATCATCAGCATCATCATCTTGATCATCGGGCTGATGCTGCTGTGGTCGGCGATCCGCGCCTTCATGAACGCGTCGATCATCATGGGGATTGTCTGGTTGCTGCTGGGGCTGTGGTTGCTGAGCTGGATCATTCACTAACCCCAATCCCTCCCGCCCTGATCGTTCCCACGCTCTGCGTGGGAATGCAGCCCGGGGCGCTCCGCGTCCCTGACGGCGTGACGCAGAGCGTCACAGGAGTCATTCCCACGCAGAGCATGGGAACGATCATGCAGATCGCGCTCACCTGCCGCTACAATGCAGGCGCCCCCAAGGAGCCTGCATGTCCAACCTGATTGCCGACTGGCGCGACCGTCCGACTCATCGTCGCGTCTGGGCGCTCGCCGCCCCCATGATTCTCTCGAACATTTCCGTACCGCTGGTGGCGCTGGTCGACAGTACCGTCATCGGCCACCTGCCCCATGCTCATCAGCTCGGTGCCGTTGCGGTGGGCGCCAGCCTGTATACCTTTCTCGCCTGGGCCATGGGTTTTCTGCGCATGGGCTCCACCGGGTTCGCCGCCCAGGCTGCCGGGCGCGGGGATGGCGCCGCGTTGCGGCAGATATTGCTGCAAGGTTTGTTGTTGGCCATGGGCCTGGCCATTCTGTTGGGGGCGTTGGGCGTGCCGTTGAGCGGCGTCGCGTTGCACTTCATGCAACCGTCGGCGGAGCTGGATCAACTGACCCGCGAGTTCTTCCACACGCGGCTGTTCGGCTTGCCGGCGGCGCTGGCCAGTTATGCGCTGGTCGGCTGGTTCCTCGGCACCCAGAACGCCCGGGCACCGCTGGCCATTCTGTTGAGCACCAACCTGGTCAACATCGCGCTGAACCTGTGGTTCGTGCTCGGCCTGGAGTGGGGCGTGGTCGGCGCGGCGCGGGCCTCGGTGATCGCCGAGTGGACCGGCGCGCTGATCGGCCTGTTCATGACCCGCAAAGCCCTGCGCGCCTATCCCGGCCATATCGCCTGGGCCGCGCTGGCGTTGTGGCAGAGCTGGCGCCCATTACTGGCGGTCAACCGCGACATCTTCATCCGCAGCCTGGCGTTGCAGTCGGTGTTTTTCCTGATCACCGTGCAGGGTACGCGGCTGGGCGACGCCACGGTCGCCGCCAACGCATTGCTGCTCAACGGCCTGCTGCTGACCGCCCACGCACTGGACGGTCTGGCCCACGCCGTGGAAGCCCTGTGCGGACACGCCATCGGCGCTCGCGACCGAGAGGCCCTGCGCCGCTCACTGGTGGTAGCGTGCGGCTGGTCGTTGCTGGCGAGTGTGGGGTTTGCCTTGCTGTTTCTGTTCGCCGGGCACCTGTTCATCCAGATGCAGACCGACATCCAGAGCGTGCGCGACACCGCCTTCATCTACCTGCCTTACCTCGCCGCACTGCCGCTGATTGCCGTCTGGAGTTACCTGCTCGACGGCCTGTTCATCGGCGCCACCCGTGCCCGGGAAATGCGCAACGGCATGCTGTTGACGGTGCTCCTGCTGCTGCCCTTCGCCTGGGCGCTGCAAGGTCTGGGCAACCATGGCCTGTGGATAACCTTCCTGCTGTTCATGTTGCTGCGCAGCCTGACCCTTGGCGCGTTCGCCTGGTACTTGCGCAAGAACGACAGCTGGTTCAAAGGCTGACGAGGGGCAGACCTTCAACACATTCAGGGTTGATCGTTCTGCCACAGGTTGCGCAGGCTATCGAGACGTTCCTGCTGAGTGATTCCCGGCAACGGTAGCTGGGGCATAGCATCGGGGTGCTGCAAGCGTAGCCATAACCAGCCATCGAGCACCGGGCGTTCGCTGAAACCCAGCGCCAGCCCTTCCTGCAGATGGGCCCACAAGCTGTTGTAGTCAGTCCCGGTGGATCGGCTCCAGCGCCAGGCATGTTGCTCCAGCAGGCAGGTTTGCAAGGAGTCTCGCTGACGCAGGCTGAGGTTTTCTTCGATGGCCAGCGGCCTGACGGCAAGCCGCGGATTGAGCAACTGCTGCCAGCCCGGACAGCCAATGGCTCGATCGGCCCAGGTGCCTCCGAACCAGCGCAACTGGTCGATCGGACCGAGCCAGCGACTCAGCTCCAGCGCGTCGCAGGCATCAAAAAAGTAACTTGCCGCTTGAGGGTTGTAGTAGCTCAGCAAGGCCCGGTGATGCAGACCGAAGGTGACTGTGAGCATGCGTCGCAAATGCTCCAGCAACTGCGATGGCGGTGCTTCACTGACCAGCAGCAACCCACTCCAGATGTGCGGCTCACTTGAGTACAGCTCGGCGAGTGCCGGGCACTCGCGAAGGTCGACCAACGCCGGCCCGCGCTCACGCAACGGGTGAAACTCGGTGCTTTCGAACAGCCAGAACCATCGGGCATGAGCGAACTGTTGCCGCAGCATCACACCGGCCCCAGGCACGCCCGGTATATCGAGCAACAGCCATTGCGGGGTCGAGTCGGGCGCCTGAGCGGCGATCATGCCGCACCGCTCTGGCCGAGCTGCGCCGCTGCCCGGCACGTGCAAAAGGATTGCGCGCAATGACTGAAACTGCCCCCGCCCGGCAGCAGGCACAGAAGCACCAAAGGTTCGCTCGATTGCAGTAAACCCAATAAACCATCGACCGCGCGGCTGGCTTCAGTCGTCGAGGCGGATAGCAGGTCGGGTAGGGCTGGCTCTGCGCTGGACGGTGGTCGGGGAAGAAATCCGCTGATCAAGGGTTGATCCGGATCGCCTTCGATAAAACTCACCAGCACCTGCGTGCCTTCACTCAACGGCATGGCTCCTGCGCTTTCCAGCTCGGGAGCCAACGGCAACCAGCAGTGGCTGGGGGCTGCGCCTTCGCCCTGATAAAGCCAGTCAAACTGCACGGCAACCGGTCTGGATGGATCGGGGCGAGACTCACTGACGTTGACTACCCACGCCCGCTGCAAGCTGTGCATTCTGGGTTTCACACCCGCATAAGCCGCCACGAAAGGCACTTCCTGTGCAATGGCGCGCAACTGATTGCTATAAGACCCCCCCGGTTCCTGCCCTCCCTGATGCCCGACATGGGTCAACAGCCAGAGACGATTCAAGTCCGCGCAAGGATGGCCGGACAACGGCATCAGCTGACCGCTGCGCAGCGTCGCCAGGTTCGTCTGGCCTTCGGCAATCTGCCCGCAGCCGTGAAGCTTGAACGGGTGCACCCCCGGCCGTTCGCTCTCACCCTCGAAGACGCTCTCTTCGCCACGGTGAAACGGCCCCAGGCCATCACCGAAAACCAGGCTGTGCCCGTGCACGCGGTGCTCGAAATAGTAATGAAGCCGTTCCTGGGCGCACAGACGCTGGAGAAACTGCAGGTCCGATTCCCGGTACTGCGTGCAGAAATCACGGGGTGGGTAATCGCCGCTCAACTCGAAGCGACGATCCTTGCCGGCAATGCCGTGCTCCTTGAGCACCTGAGCGAGAATCTGCGGCACCGAGCGATTGCTGAAGATTCGCTGATTGAAGCGCTGGGCCAGACACGCCAGCCTGGGTCCCAGATGCACACGGCAAAGCCTGGGTTCGTCGCCATGGCCGGGTTGAGCGAGGCCAAGCAACTGCCCGTGAATACCCTCCCCCGGCGGCCCGAAGTGCAAAAAGGCCGAACGGTACAGCAGGCTAGCAAGGTCCAGCGTCGGGTCATCGTTCAGCAGATCCACGTCGAACACAAAAGGCTCGCTGATGGCTTCACTACCGGTAAAGGCCAAGACCTCAAAGGAGTCGGGCAGACCCGCTATATCCAGACGAAATGACGGCTCGTTGACTGGATCGAACATCGGCGATTCTCTACAGGAGGGGCGGCTGGGGATTCTCGCTGAGAGACATGGCCGAGTAGAGTGCCGAAGTACAACTTAGGAAATGACCTACGTGAAAAGAAGACCACATCGCTTGGATTGCTAGGAATGTGGGTCATTTCGCGTGAAAAAAGAGAAGCCCCGCACCAGGTCATCTGAAATTTCCGCAACGTACGGAGAATTTTCAGACAACCCGATGGGCGCAGCGCCTTACCTCAAGAAGACAGGTAAGACGAACGGGTCAGGCCCAGACGCAAGGCATCGAGGAACTGGGTGCGCTCGGCGGCGCTGATGCGGGCACTGGCGCACTTGTCGCGGTAGTGGGTCATCAGCTCTTCCGGCGACAAGTGCACGTAACGCAGCATGTCTTCGATGGTGTCGTGGGTTTCGATACCGGCGTGGTACACACTGCCGTCGGCGTTCTGGTAGATGTTCACCGAGTCGGTGTCACCGAACAGGTTGTGCATGTCGCCGAGAATTTCCTGGTAGGCACCCACCAGGAAAATCCCCAGCAGATAGTCTTCACCGTCATTCAGACCGTGCACCGGCAGGCTGGTCTCGATGCTCTGCTCGTCGACGTACTGCTTGATCTTGCCGTCGGAGTCGCAGGTCAGGTCTTGCAGCACCGCACGGCGCAGCGGCTCTTCGTCGAGACGGTGCAACGGCAGGATCGGCAGAACCTGGCCGATGGCCCAGGTGTCCGGCAGGCTCTGGAACACCGAGAAGTTGCAGATGTACTTGTCGGCCAGCTTGTCGTTGAGTTCGTCGAGCACCTGACGGTGGGAACGCTGACGGGCCTTCAACGAGTTGTGCAGGCGGCGGCAAACGGCGAAGTAGCATTGCTCGGCCAGGGCTTTTTGCGCCAGGGTCAGCTTGCCATCGGCGTATTGAGTGGCCACGTCGCTCATGTAGTGCGTGGCGCGCCAGTAGGTCTCGGTGACCATTTCAATGTCGGTCGGACCGAGCAGGTCAACCAGCCACTGCACGGTTTCCGGCAGCTCTTCCTTGTTATCGATCTTCGGCACGTCGTCGTTGTGTTTCTCGACGTCGGTCACCTGCACCACCAGCATGGCGTGGTGAGCGGTCAGGGAGCGGCCGCTTTCAGAGAAGATGTTCGGGTGCGGCAGGCTCTGCGCGTCGCAGAACTCCTTGAGCATCCCGACCACGACACCGGCGTAATCGTCCATGTCGTAGTTGATCGAACTGGCGTTACGCGAGTGAGTACCGTCGTAGTCGACACCCAGGCCGCCACCGACGTCGATGTGATCGACCGGCAGGCCAAGGTTGCGCAGTTCGCCGTAATAGCGGATCGCTTCCTTGAAACCGTGCTGGTAGTCCGCCAGGTTGGCGATCTGCGAACCCATGTGAAAGTGCAGCAGGCGAATGCCCTGGTCCAGACCCGCAGCGCGGAAACGATCGACCACCGACAGCAGCTGCGCCGCCGACAGGCCGAACTTGGATTTTTCGCCACCGGTGTCTGCCCACTTGCTCGACGCCAGGGACGACAGACGCACGCGCAGGCCAACCTGTGGCTTGACCTTGAGCGCCGCCGCTTCTTCGATCACCAGACCGACTTCGGATTCTTTCTCGATGACGATGAACACGTTGTGACCGAGCTTCTGGCCCATCAACGCCAGACGGATGAACTCGCGGTCCTTGTAACCGTTGCAGACGATGGTGCCGCCCTTCGGCGCCAGCGCCAGTACCGCCAACAGCTCAGGCTTGGAGCCAGCTTCCAGACCGATCGATACGTTCTGGGTGGCGATGATGTTTTCGATCACCGCTTCCTGCTGGTTGACCTTGATCGGGTACAGCGCGGTGTACTTGCTCTGGTATTCCAGACGCTCGATGTTGGCGTCGAACGCACCGGTCAGCTGACGCACGCGGTCTTGCAGAATGTCGGGGAAGCGCACCAGCAACGGCAAGGACAAACCGCTTTTGCGCAGTTGGTCGACTTGCTCGAACAGGTCGATAGGCGAACTGGTCGGGCCGTTCGGACGAACTTCGACGCGACCGGCGTCATTGATCGCGAAATACCCGGCCCCCCAATGGCGAATCCCATAAACACTGCGGCTGTCCGCAACTGTCCATTGGCTGCCATCGTCTTTGCGTGTGCGTCTTACGGACATCGAAGTCCCCTATAAAGAAGTCATAGAGCGTCGCCTTGAGTTCAGGCCGGCGCAGTCTAAAGAATGAAAATGACGGTTCGTCAACGAGGGGGTAGACCTCGTTGACCGCAGTGAGTTTAGAAGCCGGTCATGAACAGGCTCTGTGAAAACCATGGAGACGACGCCAGGCCAAAATGAAAAATCAGGACTGGATCAAGCCGCGGGTGGTTTTCACAGAGGCTGCTAGCCGCCGGACTTCTTCGCCTTGAAACCGTGTTTGATCAGCTCGCCCAAGAGTAGCTCGACATGATCGCCCTGGATTTCGATGATCCCGTCTTTCAACGCCCCACCGGTCCCGCAACGTTTCTTCAACGTGGTGGCCAGTTCCTTGAGTGCGTCTTCGGCCAACGGCACGCCGGTGATGGTAGTCACCGTCTTGCCGCCACGGCCTTTGCTTTCGCGACGCACGCGAGCGATGCCGTCGCCGGCCGGGATGACGGTTTGTTTGCAGATGCAGGCATCCACCGGTTGACGGCAATCGGGGCAATGACGACCTGCGTCGGTGGAAAATACCAGGCCACCAAGGGCGGCGAAGGATGCGGCTTTTTTGGCCACCGGCAATCCTCTTGGGAGGACAAAGACTGGTCGCGGCAACTGAGTGCCATCGACCGCGAAGCCCCACTCAGGCAGGGGCAGCGCTACTGAAACGGAAAACCCGGTGTAGGAGCTGACGAGTGCAACGAGGCTGCGATCTTTTGATTTTGACTCAAAAGCTAAAGTCAAAAGATCGCAGCCGCGGCAGCTCCTACAACAAGCATTACCGGTTCAGCTTGAAAAGGTCGCGCAGTGTAACGGCAAAAAGCCGACTTGCTAAGAGCCAATCGGCGCCAATTTACAGCTCTTTTGCGACGTTCTCCCCTTGGGCACGAAGATAGCGCTTCAAGGCCGCCAGAGAGTCCGGGCAATAAGGCTTCTGCGTGATTTCCAGCAGAACCTGATCGATCGGGATGAAGCGCGCTTCAAGCACTTCTTCCGGCTGCAGGATCAACGGGCCATCCCACACCGCCGAAAACGCCGAACACCAGAGCCGGTTGCCGGTGTCCTCGAAGAAAAAGTGATCATGGGCGCTCAGTTCCACACCGCTCACACCCAGCTCTTCTTCCAGCTCACGGGCCGCCGATTCGGCGTAGGTCTCGGTAGCCAGCACCATGCCGCCGGCCGCCACGTCCCAATAACCGGGATATATCGCTTTGCTCAGGGTACGCCGGTGCACGCACAGCTCACCGGCAGAATTGAACAGCATGATGTAGGTGCCGCGCCCGATCAGCCCTCGTTCACGCAGGTCGGAGCGGACCAGTGCGCCGAGCAGGTTGTCCTGCTCGTCGACCCAGGCGATCTGCTCGGCATCCGAGGCCGCACGGTGGGCGGCCTCCCGCATGCTATCGACGGAGTTATCGACCATGACTCAGCCCTGATTGAGCAACTGACGCAAATCGATCACCGCGGCGTTGGCCCGGGAGATGTAATTGGCCATGACCAGCGAGTGGTTGGCCAGCACGCCGAAGCCGCTGCCGTTGAGGATCATCGGGCTCCAGACCGGCTCTTGCGAGGCCTCCAGCTCACGGATGATCTGGCGCACGCTGACCGTGGCGTTTTTCTTCGCCAACACATCGGCGAAGTCGACTTCGATGGCGCGCAGCAGGTGGGACAAGGCCCAGGCCTGACCGCGGGCCTCGTAGAACACGTTATCGATCTGCATCCACGGGGTTTCGACGACTTCTTCATCAACCTGCGGCACTTGACCGAGCGCCGGGACTTCGGTTTTCAGCGCGGTGTTGAGCTTGACCCGGCCTACGCTGGCCGACAGCCGTTGCGACAGCGAACCCAAACGGGTTCCCACATCACCCAGCCAGTTGTTCAGGTTGTCGGCGCGGGCATAGAACAGCGCACTTTTCTGGTCAGCCCCCGACAGACGTGCCTGATAGCGGCTCAGGGAATTGATGCCTTCCTGATACTCGGACTCACTGGACGGCAGCACCCAGCTCTTGTTGTCGAAGTTGAAACGCGGCTCGGCCTTGGCCAGGTCGGCGTCTTCGGCGGACTGCGACTGGGAACGGGCGAAGTCTTTGCGCAACGCACGACTCAGGTCGCGAACCTGGACCAGCACGCCATATTCCCAGCTCGGCATGTTGTCCATCCACAGGCCCGGCGGAAAGCGGTCGTTGGAAATATAGCCACCCGGTTTGGTCAGCAGGGTACCGGCAACCGTCTTGAGGGTTTCCACCGTGGTGTAACCCACGACCATCTGCTTGCCTTCTTTTTCGGCCGCCATCTGGGCATTCTGCTGAACCGGGAACAATGCGGGCTCCTGGCTCCAGTACCAGCCCAGCGCGATAGCCACCAACAGGTAAAGGCCAGTCAGAGTGGCCAGCGCCCGGCTGAACAACAGGCCGCCCAAATAACTGCGGGTGGCCGATTTCGGTTCAGCGGCACGTTCAGGCGCGCTGCCCGTGCGGTTCTTCCAGTCCAGCATGGCGGTATCCTTTCAATCACTTGAGTTCATCGGTTCGACCACAACCCTACGCCATCGTGCCTCATTTTGCCGCGCATTAATCCGCGCGGAGCACTGAGCCACACAATCGCATGGTCGATGCGCCACTATAAATGAAGCACGCCCCTTGTAGCAGCTGGCGAAGCCTGCTGCTACACGGCTATCCGACCAGTCGGTCGGGAACTGAATGAAGTCGCTTTGCAGATTATTGACGTACGACACTCATGCAATCGAAAAGAGGTGCTAGCATAGAGCCATCAGTCGATCTCAGCATGCACCCTAACTAGTAGTCAGGATATGACCGAGCCAGAAGACCCCAGCCGTGAGCGCCTCAAGCACCACTTTGCCCAGCGGGTAATTCATCAGGCGCGTCAGATTCTTGAAATATGGCAACGCCTGCAACGCAACGAATGGTCCACCACCGACTTGTCGGAGCTGAGTGAGGCCAACCTGCGCCTGCTGCGTTTTGCCGAACGCTTCGAACAGCCGGAACACACCCAGCTGGCACGCCACATCGGCCAGTCACTGGAAGCGGTGGATGCCAACCGCGGACGCCTGAGCAGCGGACTGATCACTGACCTTAATCGCCTGATGCAGCGCTTGTCCCGCACGGGCCTGCGCCATGGCGATCAGTTCGAGCAAACCTTCCTGCCGCCGCTGCGCAAACCGATCTACGTGATGCTGCAGGATCACGACCGGGCCGAGCGGCTGGCCAAGCAACTTGAATTCTTCGGGCTCAGCGCTCAATCCCTCGACAGTGTCGCCGCGTTCCGCGCCTCGATGGTCGAGCGTTTGCCGGCGGCGATTGTCATGGATGTCGACTTCAGTGGTGCCGGCATCGGCCTGAAACTGGCGGCCGAAGCCCAGATCGGTCTGGATGAACCGTTACCGCTACTTTTCTTCAGCCTGCACGAAACCGATACCCCGACCCGCCTCGCCGCCGTGCGCGCCGGCGGCCAGGAGTTTCTCACCGGCACCCTCGAAGCCTCGAGCCTGCTGGAAAAGATCGAAGTCCTGACCTGCGTCGCCCAGTACGAACCTTATAAAGTGCTGATCATCGACGACTCCCGCGCCCAGGCCTTGCACACCGAGCGTCTGCTCAATAGCGCCGGGATCGTCACGCGAACCTTGATCGAACCGATCCACGCCATGGCCGAACTGGCGGATTTCCAGCCGGACCTGATCATCCTCGACATGTACATGCCAGCCTGCACCGGTACTGAACTGGCCAAGGTGATCCGGCACAACGACCGCTATGTCAGCGTGCCGATCATTTATCTGTCGGCCGAAGACGACCTGGACAAGCAGCTCGACGCCATGAGCGAGGGCGGCGACGACTTCCTGACCAAGCCAATCAAGCCACGGCACCTGATCACCACCGTGCGCAACCGTGCGGCGCGGGCGCGCAATTTGAAAGCGCGGATGGTTCGCGACAGCCTGACCGGTTTGTACAACCACACCCATATTTTGCAATTGCTCGAAGATTGTTCATTCCGCGCCCGTCGCGAGAACAAGCCACTGAGCTTTGCGATGCTCGACATCGACCACTTCAAACGGGTCAACGACAGCCACGGCCATCCCATGGGCGACCGGGTGATCAAGAGCCTGGCGCTGTTCCTCAAGCAACGGTTGCGCAAGACCGACTTCATCGGCCGCTACGGCGGTGAAGAGTTCGCCATCGTCATGCCGGACACCGATATCGAATCGGCCTGCAAGGTGCTCGATGAGATCCGCCAGCGCTTTGCCGAGATTCACTACCCCGCTCAGCCCCAGGACCTCTGGTGCACCTTCAGCGCCGGCGTCGTCGATCTGCGCGAAGACTCCGACAGCCTGCTGATGGCCAGCCAGGCGGACGAGGCGCTGTACCGCGCCAAGAACGCGGGACGCAACCGTGTGCAAGCCGCGCGGGAGTCAAAGCAAAGTGCCACTTTTTCATCGGAATCGACCGATTCGGTCATAACCCTGTAACAAAAACGCAATAACTTCAGGCACTTACCATTCTGCCGTTGGTAGACCACGATGCGCCTGAAGCTGCTGACCAATCTCAATACCCTCCTTCTGGTCGCCGTGTGCGTGGCCCTCGGCGTCACCCTCTGGTGGTCGCAAAAAGCCCTGGAACGCCCCTATCTGTTAATGGAGCACTACCTGGGCCTGTCTCAGCAGTTTCAAAATGAAGTGGCGCGCAACGTTGAGGATTACCTGGCCAGCGGCGATGCCTTGCGCCTGAGCAGCGCCAGCCAGGCCATCGACAGCCTGCAAAAGGAGCTCGGCGAGTTGCCGCCCCCCTTGGCTGACACCTTGCGGCCCAGCCTGTCGAGCCTGGATGAGTTCAGCAAGACGGACCTGTTGGCCGCTGGCAAACTCGCCGGCGATCCACAGGCCCTGCTGCTGCAAGCTGAACGCGAGCTCGGCGCCAGCCTCGATCAGCTCAGCCAGTACGCCAGTGGCAACGCAGCGTATCTTGCGCCCTTGCTCGCCGCCTCCCAGCATCTGGGCAAGCTGTCTCTGGCCCGGGACAAACTGGTCAGCAGCGGACGCAGCGAACTGGCTGCCGATGTCGAGCGCGAAGTCGCCAGCATTCGCATTCAGGCCGAACAACTGGGCGCCTTGCCGCTGCTGGGGGTAACCACCAGCAGTGAATCGAACACCGATGATTTCGCCGCCATGATGGGCCTGGAGAACACCGAAAAAACCGTCGCCGAAGACGCCGGTGTCGCTCTCAAGCGTGAACTCAACAGCCTGCTCACCCGCTACCCCGCTGAACTGGCACGCACGCGCGAACAGATCCAGAAACGCACCGACCTCAGCACCGCGACGCACTTGAAAATTACCGCCGTGCAACAGGCCATCGCCGGGCTGGAACCGGTGGTGCGCGCCCAGCACGGGCAAATCCAGGGCGAAGTACGGCTGATGCAGGGAGTGATGATCGGGCTGATCCTGCTGATCGCATTGCTCATCGATACCTTGCAGCGACGCCTGGCCCGAACCCTGACCAACCTGGCCCCGGCGCTTTCGACCTGGGCCGAGGGCGACTTCAGCCGCGACATTCAACTGGGCGCGACCAACCGCGAACTGCATGACATTCAAGCCTCGCTCAATCGCTTGCGCGCCTATCTGGTCGACCTGGTAGGTACCATTCGCCTCAACGCAGAACAGGTCGCCGGCAGCAGCCGAACGCTGGCCGAATTGAGCAACGACCTGCACAGCGGCGCCGAGCATCAGGCCGGCGACACGGCACTGATCCGCGACTCCCTCGGTGAACTCGAGGCGACGATTCAACAAGTCGCCGGTGACGCCAGCCAGGCCGCTGACGCCAGTCGCCACGCCGGGCTTGCGGTGGAGCACGGCCAGAAAGTAATCGGCCTGAGCCTCACCGGGCTGCATGCGCTGGTGGGCGAAGTGCAAGGCAATGCGCAGATGATCGAACATCTGGCTGAAGAGTCAGCGACCATCGGCGGTGTGCTGACAGTGATCCGCTCGATTGCCGACCAGACCAACCTGCTGGCCCTGAACGCTGCCATCGAAGCGGCCCGCGCCGGAGAAATGGGCCGGGGGTTTGCGGTGGTGGCCGAAGAGGTTCGCTCACTGGCACAACGCACCGCCGGTGCCACGGCCGAGATTCAAACACTGATCGCCGGCCTGCAAACCGCCGCGCGGCAATCGGTCGAAGGCATGCGCGCCCAGGTCGAACACGCCGAAGCCACGGCCAATCAGGCCCAGGCGGCCGACGGCGCGCTGGATAAAATTGTCGGGGCGATCCAGACCATTTCCGACACCGCCGTGCGCATCGCCGATGTCACCGCCCAGCAGAGCGGCGCTGTCAGCGAAATTCGCGATCACAGTGAACGGATTCATCAATTGGGTGGGGATAACTTGCTGAGGATTGGTGAAGGCCGCAGCCAGGGCGAACATTTACTGACGCTGGGTGGGCAGTTGCATACGGCGGTGCAGGCATTTCGGGTCTAAGGGTTGCGGGCCCGAACGCAACTAACGGGCAGGACTATCGCCACCTAAGCCCTTGCATGAAAACTCCTGTTTATCCATGCGGTGGTTTTTAGTAGTCGTTTTGATGCTAGGGTTTAGCGCTTCAATTTATCGAGCGCGCAACAGGAGTGCCCCGTGATAGTTCCAACTTCGCCCCCAGACGCATCAATGCCCGGTTCAGGAACTAGAAAAAAAAATACTTACACAATTGTCACCTCCTGCCTGCTGGCTGTATGCCTGGCATACATCGGCTGGACATGGCTTATGTCTTCCAGCGCCCCGGTGCTGACCGATGTAGTACTCAAACTACCCCTTGGCGCAAATGGCTTCATCTACGGTCTCAAGGATGATCGAGGCGGAGCAACAGTGCCGTTCAGCTATCGATACTATGTCTATCGCGAACTGACATCCGATGAACAAATAGCATCTGAGCTAAAGAATGCCGGTCCGTTTCTCGTCACCCGGGATCCGGCTATAAAGGTCGATGCGCAAGGCTCGGTCATCAATGTATCGACCACTCAGGAAGTGTACGAGTATCACAGCAGCACGCTGTTTCGGCATACCAACAGCACCCAATACACCCCTGTAACAATCAACTTGTGCAACCATTCCAACGATCAATCAACAAAGTAAGCTCGACGCTGCCCACCGGAGCGACCAGAAAAAACGTCAAGATCCGGCAACATGGGCGGCCCCCTATACATGGCCGCTCATGCATTCAGGCGTCTGGTGAGCAAGGGGGGAATTTGTTGGTGCCGGGTGGACGACTGCATACAGTCGCTCAGGCCTTCCGCGTCTGATAGGCCACCTTCGCGAGCAGGCCTGCTCCCACATTTGATCGCATTCCCCTGAGCGAACTCGGTTAAATGTGAGAGCGGGCTTGCTCGCGAAGACGTCGGAACATTCACCACAGAACGCCCCACCCTGCACACCCCGCGACTGTCCGCTATCATGCCCACACTTTCGATACGCGAGATTGTCATGCGCCGTTTGCTCTGCCTGCTGTTTTTAGTGCTCGCCCTGCCGGCTACCGCCGCCGGCTTGCTGGACAGTCGGCCCAGTTCCACCCTGGGTTCGATCAACAACAGCGCCGACTTCCTGCCGGTGCGCGAAGCCTTTCAGTTGAGTCTGGTAGACAGCACGCCGCAATCGGTCAAGCTGCGTTTCGTCGCCACCGAGGGTTACTACCTTTATCGCCATCGCTTCCAGTTTCGCGCCGATCCGGCCGACGTTGGCCTCGGCGCGGTGCAACTGCCCAAGGGCGAACAAAAGCACGATGAGTACTTCGGCGATGTCGAGGTTTACCACGGCATTCTCGATGTAGAACTGCCGCGCACCGATTCTCGCGCCTTTACGCTGGCCGTGACCTATCAGGGCTGCGCCGACAAAGGCCTGTGCTACCCACCCGAGACCGAGCGCCTGAGCATTGATGGCAGCGGCGTTGCGACGACGGCGTGGAGCTGGCGAGAACTGGCGCTGTTCTTCCTCGCAGGCCTCGGCCTGACCTTCACCCCTTGCGTGCTGCCGATGCTGCCGATCCTCTCCGGCGTGGTCCTGCGCGGGCAAGTCGGTGGTTTACGCGGTTTCAATCTGTCACTGGCTTATGTGTTGCCGATGGCAGCCTGTTTCGCCCTGCTCGGTGCCTTGATGGGCATGTTCGGCGCGCAGCTGAATCTTCAGGCGCGCTTGCAATCGGCTTGGGTGCTGGTGCCGTTCGCGCTGTTTTTCGCGGTGTTTGCCTTGGCCATGTTTGGCGTATTCGAACTGAAACTGCCCCACGCCATCAGCAGCCGTCTGGACCGGATCGCCGGACGTACCGAAGGCGGCTCGCTGTGGGGCGCGGCGGTGCTGGGCGTGGTGTCCAGTCTGTTGGTTTCGCCTTGTGTGTCGGCACCATTGGCCGGCGCGCTGCTGTACATCAGCGCCAGCGGCGACGCTCTGGGCGGCGGATTGAAACTGTTCATGCTCGGCTTGGGCATGGGTGCGCCACTGTTGCTGGTGGCGACCGGTGGTGCGGCCTGGCTGCCAAAAAGCGGGCCGTGGCTGATCTACGTGAAAAACGCGATTGGCGTCTTGCTGCTGGGGCTGGCGATCGGCTTGCTCAGCCGAGTGTTGCCGGGCCAGATCACCTTGCTGTTGATCGGCTTGCTCGCCGGTGGCGTCGGGTTGTTCATGGGCGCGCTGGAGTTCGTCTATAAACCGCCGAGAAAACGCCTGGGGCAATTGCTGGGAATGTTCCTGCTGTTTTATGCGCTGGCCTGCTGGTATGGCGCGTTCAGCGGTCAGACCGATCCGCTCAACCCCATTGGCCAACCGCGCATTGTCGCGGGCAACGATCAACCGCAAAACACCAGCAACTGGCAGACCATCACCACGCCAGCCGAACTGGATCGCGCCCTCAATGACGCCAAAGCCGCCGGCACACCGCTGCTGCTCGACTGGTATGCCGACTGGTGCATCAGTTGCAAAGTCATCGAACACGAAGTCCTCAACGATGCCAACGTCGTCGAACGCCTGAAAGGCTATCGACTGATCCGCTTCGACATCACCGCCAGCAATACCGAACAACGTGCCCTGCTCGACCGCTACACGCTGTTCGGTCCTCCGGCGCTGATGTTTTTCGGCAAGGACGGCGTCGAACGCACCGATGTGCGAGTGATCGGCGAGATCAATGCCACGGACTTCGCCGAACGTGTTGCGAAAGCAAATGACCGGATTTAATTACCCGGTCACAAATTTCGCGCAAACATCGGCCATCGTGCTGGCTATTGCATAGAACTGGACAGTCACAAAGGCTTTGCGGCATAGTCGCCGGGTTCTGACAATTGCACACAGATAACAAAGGAGCAGCAGATGGCGACCCTATTGGTTTTGCACGGCCCGAACCTGAACCTGCTCGGCACCCGGGAACCGGGCGTCTACGGTGCAACCACCCTGGCGCAAATCAACCAGGATCTGGAACAGCGGGCGCGCAATGCCGGCCACCATTTGCTCTACCTGCAAAGCAACGCCGAGTACGAATTGATTGACCGCATCCACGCTGCTCGCGGCGAAGGTGTGGACTTCATTCTGATCAATCCAGCAGCTTTTACGCACACAAGTGTCGCATTACGTGACGCGCTGCTGGCGGTGAGCATCCCATTCATCGAAGTGCATTTGTCTAACGTGCACAAACGCGAACCTTTCCGCCATCACTCTTACTTCTCCGACGTAGCGGTGGGAGTGATCTGCGGCCTTGGCGCCAGCGGTTATCGACTGGCCCTGGAGGCCGCCCTAGAGCAGCTTGAAAGACCGGCAACAGCTTGAACAACAAGCGTAACGCCCCTGACCGACCCTTGGGAGTTGATGATTCATGGATATCCGTAAAGTTAAGAAACTGATCGAACTGCTGGAAGAGTCCGGCATCGACGAGCTCGAGATCAAGGAAGGCGAAGAGTCCGTACGCATCAGCCGTCACAGCAAGACGCCGGCTCAGCAGTACTACGCACCGGCTCCAATGCCTGCTCCGGTTGCCGCGCCTGTCGCTGCCGCTCCGGTTGCCGCTGCCGCCCCTGCGGCTCCGGCTGCCCCAACGCTGAACGGCAACGTTGCCCGTTCGCCAATGGTCGGCACCTTCTATCGCAAATCTTCGCCAAGCTCGCCGTCCTTCGTTGAAGTCGGCCAGACCGTGAAGAAAGGCGACACCCTGTGCATCGTCGAAGCCATGAAGATGATGAACCACATCGAAGCTGAAACCAGCGGTGTGATCGAATCCATCCTTGTCGAAGACGGCCAGCCGGTTGAGTACGACCAACCGCTGTTCACCATCGTTTGAACCGCGGAGAAACTTTGATGACTGCGAAGTTGGAAAAAGTTCTGATCGCCAACCGCGGTGAGATTGCCCTGCGGATTCTGCGTGCCTGCAAAGAGATGGGCATCAAGACTGTCGCCGTTTACTCCAAGGCCGACAAAGAGCTGATGCACCTGGGCCTGGCAGACGAATCAGTCTGCATCGGCCCGGCCTCGGCCGCGCACTCTTACCTACACATTCCGGCCATCATCGCCGCGGCTGAAGTGACCGGCGCTACCGCCATTCACCCAGGCTACGGTTTCCTTGCGGAAAACGCCGACTTTGCCGAACAGGTCGAGAACTCCGGCTTCGCGTTCATTGGCCCGAAAGCCGACACCATTCGCCTGATGGGCGACAAGGTATCGGCCAAGCACGCCATGATCGCCGCCGGCGTTCCAACCGTTCCGGGCTCCGACGGCCCGCTGCCTGAAGACGAAGAAACCGCTCTGCGCATCGGTCGCGAAGTCGGTTACCCGGTGATCATCAAAGCCGCTGGCGGCGGTGGTGGTCGCGGCATGCGCGTTGTGCATAAAGAAGAAGACCTGATCTCCTTCGCCAAACTGACCCGCACCGAAGCAGGCGCGGCGTTCGGCAACCCGATGGTCTATCTGGAAAAATTCCTGACCAACCCACGTCACGTGGAAGTTCAGGTGCTTTCCGATGGCCAAGGCCATGCTATCCATTTGGGCGACCGCGATTGCTCGCTGCAACGTCGTCACCAGAAGGTTCTCGAAGAAGCGCCAGCACCGGGCATCGACGAGAAAGCACGCGCTGAAGTCCTCGCTCGCTGCGTCAAGGCTTGCATCGACATCAACTACCGTGGTGCGGGTACTTTCGAGTTCCTGTACGAGAACGGCGCGTTCTATTTCATCGAAATGAACACCCGCGTTCAGGTTGAGCACCCGGTTTCGGAAATGGTCACCGGCATCGACATCGTCAAGGAGATGCTCAGCATCGCCGCTGGCAACAAGCTGTCGTACACCCAGGATGACGTCGTTATCCGCGGTCACGCGCTGGAATGCCGGATCAACGCCGAAGACCCGAAAACCTTCATGCCTAGCCCAGGCACGGTCAAGCATTTCCACGCACCAGGCGGCAACGGCGTTCGCGTCGATTCGCACCTGTACAGTGGTTATGCCGTTCCGCCGAACTACGATTCGTTGATCGGCAAGCTGATCACCTACGGCGCAACCCGTGACGAAGCCATGGCGCGCATGCGCAATGCGCTGGACGAAATCGTTGTCGACGGGATCAAGACCAACATCCCGCTGCACCGCGATCTGGTCCGCGATGAAGGCTTCTGCAAAGGTGGAATCAACATCCACTACCTGGAACACAAGCTGGCTGGCGAAAAGCATTAAGCTGTGATCCATACCAACAAAGCCGCTTTCGAGCGGCTTTGTTGTTTCTGGAGGTTTCATCCATCTCTGTGGTGTTTAACTGGCAAGAACTAGCATGTCCGGGCTGGCTATAATCGCCCCTTTAATCAGCGCACCGCCACAAACCAGAGCCCGCCCATGCCTGAAAAACTACCAATAAATCTGAACGACCTGCTGCGTCAGCGGACAGTCGAGGGTGAGCGAATCGAATACAAAACGGGCTGGAATCCTGACCCGATCATTCGCACGCTCTGCGCCTTCGCCAATGACTTTGAAAACCTGGGCGGTGGCTATGTGGTGATTGGGCAAGATTGCGACGCCAACGGTCAGCCGGTTTTTCCACCGTCGGGCCTTGCTGATCAGATGCTCGACAAGATCCAACTTGAACTGTTAGCAGCTTGCCAATCGATTCAACCCGCCTATTTTCCAGTACTGAGCGTGGAAGAAGTCGAAGGCCGCAAGCTGATCGTATTGTGGGCGCCGGGCGGGCAAAATCGCCCGTATAAAGCCCCGGCGGCGGTGACAGCCAAACACCGGAGCCTGCATTACTACATCCGCCGCTACAGCAGCACAGTGGAAGCCAAGGGAGAAGCTGAGCAGGAACTCTTGAGCCTTACTGCCAAGGTGCCTTTCGATGATCGCTTCCACTTGGGGGCCAGCGTCAGCGACCTGTCCAAACCGTTGATGCAAAACTTCCTGCAAGAGATTGGCAGCGCCCTCGCAGAAGACGCCGACCACCTGTCTACCGAGGCGCTAGGCCGACAAATGAACGTCGTGGGTGGCCCAACTGAATCGCCGTGGCCCAAGAATGTGGGTCTGATGTTCTTCAGCAACGCCCCGGAACAGTTCTTTCCCGGCACCCAGATTGATGTGCTCTGGTTTCCCGAAGGTGCTGGCGGCGACCGTTTTGACGAAAAAATCTTCAAAGGCCCTCTAGCAACCATGACCCGTGAGGCTTTGGCCTACATCCAGCGTAATTACCTGCATCAAACGGTTATCAAACACCCAGACCGTGCCGAGGCCACAAGGATCTGGAACTTCCCCTACGGGGCGATTGAAGAAGCTTTGGTCAATGCCGTGTATCACCGCTCCTACGAAGAACGCGAACCGATCGAGGTCCGCATCAGCCAGGAGGAGCTGGTGATTTTGAGTTTCCCGGGACCCGACCGTTCAATCCGCCTGGAGGACCTGCGAGCCGGTCGCGCCGTTAGCCGCCGCTACCGCAACCGGCGAATCGGGGAGTTCTTGAAAGAGCTGGACCTGACCGAAGGCCGCTCGACCGGGATCCCAAAAATCCTCAAGGTCATGGCTGCCAATGGTTCGCCCGCACCACTATTTGAAAGCGACGACGACCGGATCTCGTACGTCGTGAGGCTGTCCGCACACCCTCAATCGCAGAAGACTGATGCAACGACCGGGGAAGTCACCATGGAAGTCACCATGGAAGTCACCATGGAAGTCGCTGCGCTGCTGAAGGTCATTGACGGTGAGATGAGCCGACAAGAACTTCAAACCGCCATGAGCCTGAAAAATGCCGACCACTTTCGCAAGGCTTACATACTACCGGCAATCGCTGCCGGGACCCTTGAAATGACGCTGCCCGAACAACCTAACAGCCGTCTGCAACGCTATCGCCTGACGAACAAAGGCTTGCAATGGCTCAAAGCCAATAATGCAGGGAGCCAGCATTAAGATGTGATCCAGCGACAAAGCCGCTTTCGAGCGGCTTTGTTGTTTCTGGAGATAGCCTCGGCCCTACAAAAAAGCATGCACGTATCGGCCTTGTCGTCTTCTGCCTCGCGCTCGCGTAAACTTGCGCGCTTCTCGCAGCCCGCTAGGCTGCAATCTATATTTTTCAAAGGTGCCCGCCATGCCTTGGCTGCAAGTCCGTCTCGCCATCAGCCCAGAACAAGCCGAAACCTACGAAGACGCTTTCCTTGAAGTGGGCGCCGTGTCGGTGACCTTCATGGATGCCGAAGATCAGCCGATCTTCGAGCCAGAACTCAACACCACCCCGCTGTGGTCGCACACGCACCTGCTGGCCCTGTTCGAAGGTGGCACCGAAGCCGCCAGCGTGCTGGCCCACCTCGAGTTGCTGACCGGCAGCCCGCTGCCCGAACATCACAGCGAAGTGATCGAAGACCAGGACTGGGAACGCAGCTGGATGGATGGTTTCCAGCCGATGCGCTTCGGCCAGCGCCTGTGGATCGTCCCGAGCTGGCACGCCGCGCCCGAGCCTGACGCAGTGAACCTGCTGCTGGACCCGGGCCTGGCGTTCGGCACCGGCACTCACCCCACCACCGCGCTGTGCCTGGAATGGCTCGACGGCCAGGACCTCAAGGGTTGCAACGTGCTGGACTTCGGTTGCGGATCGGGGATTTTGGCGATTGCCGCCCTGTTGCTGGGCGCCAAGGAAGCCGTCGGCACCGATATCGACGTGCAGGCGCTGGAAGCCTCCCGCGACAATGCCGGGCGCAACAACATTGCCGAAGCGCTGTTCCCGCTGTATCTGCCGCAAGACCTGCCGCAGGTTCAAGCCGACGTACTGGTCGCCAACATCCTCGCCGGCCCGCTGGTTTCCCTGGCGCCGCAACTGTCCAGCCTGGTCAAGCCGGGCGGTCGCCTGGCGCTGTCGGGCATCCTCGCCGAACAGGGCGAGGAAGTTGCCGCCGCTTACGCTCAGGACTTCGATCTGGACCCGATTGCCAATCGCGATGGCTGGGTGCGCATCACTGGCCGTCGGCGCTAGAATGAGTGCCTGCATAAACCGGATTGCCGCATGACCGACAGCTTCGTCACCCAGTGCCCGCATTGCCAAACCAGCTTCCGTGTCAGCCATGCTCAGTTGAGCGTGGCCCGCGGAGTGGTTCGTTGCGGCTCGTGCTTGCAGGTGTTCAACGCCGCCAGGCAGTTGCTCGAGCAACGAGCAACCGGCAAGGAAGCGGTCAAACCGGTTGCACCGGCACCCGTCGAACCGCCGGTACAGCGGGCCATCAGCCAAAAGCAATGGACCGCTGCCGAAATGGATCTGGACAGCCTGGACCTGGACGAAGAGCTTGCCCGGCTCGAACAGCGGGAAATCCAGCCAACAACGGAATTCGGTCGGCCCCGCGAAGACAGCCTCAGCGCTCGCCGTGATAACACCGAGCACGACGAAGCCCCCTGGTCCGACAGTCTCTTCAGTGAGTCAGCCGCCGATCGCGCACAAGCCGCCGACGCGCCGATGCCAGAACCGACGATCGAGCCTGGCAAACACGCGCGCACCGAGCCTTCGCTGTCCCTGGAGCCCGTGGAGCCGAACGACGAGCCCCAGATACAACAGCTGCGCCTGCACGACCCGCTCGACGCCCCAATCCCCTTTGGCGGCCTGTCGGCGACAACCGACGAGATCGACGACGACCTGCCCTCGGTCGAACCCCTGCGCAAGCGACGCGAACGCAGCGAACCAGCCCTGCGCGCTGAAGTGCTGCAGGACCTGACCGACGACCCGTTGCAACTCGATTGGCAACGACGTCGCTCCCCCTGGGGTCGGCGCTTTTTCTGGTTGCTGCTGATCCTGCTCGGTGCCGCCGGCCTCGTCGGTCAATACGTCGCCTACCACTTCGACGAACTGGCTCGTCAGGACCAGTACCGTCCATGGTTCCAGCAACTGTGCCCGCACATCGGCTGCACGGTGCCGTCCAAGGTCGACATCGCCAAAGTCAAAAGCAGCAACCTGGTGGTTCGCAGCCACCCGGACTTCAACGGTGCGCTGGTGGTCGACGCCATCATCTACAACCGCGCCCCCTTCTCCCAGCCGTTCCCGCTGCTGGAACTGCGCTTTGCCGACCTCAACGGCCACCTGATCGCCAGCCGCCGCTTCAAGCCCGGCGAGTACCTCAACGGCGATCTTGAAGGCTTGGCGGAAATGCCGCCGCAAACGCCGATCCACATCGCGCTGGACATTCTCGATCCAGGCCCCAAAGCGGTGAACTACAGCCTGAGCTTCCACTCTCCCGAGTGAAACGCTCGAGCGTTACGGGCTTGACGGCGGTTTCCTGACTTAGACCGTTCCAACCAAACCGCTGGCGATAACGAATTAACTGTTCAGATTTTGTTCAATTCAGCCTTTATCCAGTCATCGAGAGCGGGTATCATGCCAACCCTTTTTCGAACTCTCATGATCCGGCCCCACAACAGGGAAGTCCTATGTCGGCGGTACGCATCGGTCCATATACATTGCACAACGGCTTGATCCTCGCCCCAATGGCGGGTGTCACCGACCAACCCTTTCGTCAGCTGTGCAAGCGGCTGGGCGCGGGTCTTGTAGTCTCGGAAATGGTCACCAGCGACATGAGCTTGTGGAATACCCGCAAATCGCGGATGCGCATGATCCACGAAGGCGATCCCGAGCCACGCTCGGTTCAGATCGCCGGTGGTGATGCGCAGATGCTGGCGGATGCGGCCCGGGCCAACGTCGAGCTGGGTGCACAGATTATTGATATCAACATGGGCTGTCCGGCGAAGAAGGTCTGTAACAAGGCCGCCGGTTCCGCCCTGTTGAAGGATGAAGCATTGGTGACCGAGATCCTGCAGGCCGTGGTGGCCGCAGTCGATGTGCCGGTCACCCTGAAGATCCGCACCGGCTGGGACCGGGCGAACAAGAACGGTCTGACGGTGGCGAAGATCGCCGAACAGGCAGGCATTACGGCGCTGGCGGTGCATGGCCGCACCCGCGCCGATCTGTACACCGGTGAAGCCGAGTACGACACCATTGCCGCGATCAAGCAGGCGGTGTCGATTCCGGTCTTCGCCAACGGCGATATCGACTCACCCGAGAAGGCCCGGTACGTGCTTGACGCGACTGGTGCCGATGGCCTGTTGGTGGGTCGGGCTGCCCAGGGGCAGCCATGGATTTTTCGTGAAATCGACCATTATCTGCGTACCGGCGAAAAACTCCCGGCACCGGAACTGATCGAGGTGGAATGTATTCTGCTTGAGCATCTGGCCGCGCTGCATGCCTTCTATGGCGACGTCATGGGCGTGCGCATAGCTCGCAAGCATGTGGGCTGGTATCTCGCAACCTTGCCGGGCGCCAGGGAGTTCCGCGCCCACTTCAATCGTTTGGAAGATACGGAAGCACAATGCGCCTACGTTCGGGCCTTCTTCGCCGAACGCTACAAGAGCCTGACAGGGGACGGAGAAGGGGTGGCTGCATGACGATGATGACCGAGACTTTAGTGAGTGGAACAACACCCGTGAGCGACAACGTGAATTTGAAACAGCACCTCAATACGCCGAGCGAAGAAGGTCAGACCCTTCGCGGGAGTGTCGAGAAGGCGCTGCACAATTATTTCGCCCACCTTGAGGGCGCTGCCGTCACGGATGTGTACAACCTGGTGCTCTCCGAAGTCGAGGCTCCCCTGCTCGAAAGCGTGATGAACTACGTCAAGGGCAACCAGACCAAGGCCAGCGAGCTGCTCGGGCTGAACCGGGGCACCCTGCGCAAGAAACTCAAGCAATACGATTTGCTGTAAGCATTCAATCAAACCAGAAAGGCGCCTGCGTAAACCGGTCGCCTTTTTTGCTGACTCCTTTGCTTTTGATGGACATTGAAATGACCGACCAGACTACCCGCCTGCCGATCCGCCGCGCCTTGATCAGCGTTTCCGACAAGACCGGGATTCTCGAATTCGCCAAAGAGCTCGAAGCCCTGGGCGTCGAAATCCTCTCCACCGGCGGGACATTCAAGCTGCTGCGCGACAACGGCGTTGCCGCAGTGGAAGTCGCGGATTACACCGGTTTCGCAGAAATGATGGACGGTCGGGTGAAAACCCTGCACCCGAAAATCCACGGCGGGATCCTCGGTCGTCGCGGTATCGACGATGCCATCATGAACGAGCACGGCATCAAGCCGATCGACCTGGTAGCGGTCAACCTGTACCCGTTCGAAGCCACCATCAACAAGCCAGGCTGCGACCTGCCGACCGCGATCGAGAACATCGACATCGGCGGCCCGACCATGGTCCGTTCGGCAGCCAAGAACCACAAAGACGTGGCCATCGTGGTGAATGCCAGCGATTACGCCAACGTCCTGGAAAACCTCAAGGCCGGCGGCCTGACCTATGCTCAGCGTTTCGACCTGATGCTCAAGGCCTTCGAACACACCGCCGCCTACGACGGCATGATCGCCAACTACATGGGCACCGTGAATCAGGCGGCTGAAACCCTCAGCACAGAAGGTCGCAGCGAATTCCCGCGCACCTTCAACAGCCAGTTCATCAAGGCTCAGGAAATGCGCTACGGCGAGAACCCGCACCAGAGCGCGGCGTTCTACGTTGAAGCCAAGCCTGCCGAAGTCGGCATCGCCACCGCGACCCAACTGCAAGGCAAGGAGCTGTCGTTCAACAACGTGGCCGACACCGACGCCGCGCTGGAATGCGTGAAGAGCTTCGTCAAGCCGGCCTGCGTGATCGTCAAGCATGCCAACCCGTGCGGCGTGGCCGTGAGCCCGGACGCCGAAGGCGGTATCCGTCAGGCCTACGAACTGGCCTACGCCACCGACACCGAGTCCGCGTTCGGCGGCATCATCGCGTTCAACCGCGAGCTGGATGCTGAAACCGCAAAAGCCATCGTCGAGCGTCAGTTCGTCGAAGTGATCATCGCCCCGTCCGTCAGCCCGGAAGCCCGCGCCATCGTGGCTGCAAAAGCCAACGTACGCCTGCTGGCCTGCGGCGAGTGGTCGGCTGACCGCGTTCCGGCCTGGGACTACAAACGCGTCAACGGCGGTTTGCTGGTGCAAAGCCGCGACATCGGCATGATCGGCAGTGAAGACCTGAAAGTGGTGACCAAGCGCGCGCCAACCGAACAGGAAATCAATGACCTGATCTTCGCCTGGAAAGTCGCCAAGTACGTCAAGTCCAACGCCATCGTCTACGCCAAGAACCGTCAGACCATCGGTGTCGGCGCTGGCCAGATGAGCCGCGTGAACTCCGCGCGCATCGCCGCGATCAAGGCTGAACACGCAGGCTTGCAGGTAGCCGGCTCGGTGATGGCTTCCGACGCGTTCTTCCCGTTCCGCGATGGTCTGGACAATGCGGCCAAGGCTGGCGTGACTGCTGTGATTCAGCCGGGTGGTTCGATGCGTGATGCTGAAGTGATTGCTGCGGCGGATGAAGCCGGCATCGCGATGGTATTCACCGGCATGCGCCACTTCCGTCACTGATTTCTTTGTTTGATCGTACCCACGCTCTGCGTGGGCACGCAGCCCGGGACGCTCCGCGTCCCTCGGACGCAGAGCGTCCGTAGAGGCATTCCCACGCAGAGCATGGGAACGATCAGTCCCCACAGAATTAGCGTCATCCGAGGTTTTTGAAATGAATGTTTTGATCATTGGCAGCGGTGGCCGTGAACACGCCCTGGCCTGGAAAGTGGCTCAGGATCCGCGTGTGCAGAAAGTTTTCGTTGCCCCGGGCAATGCCGGCACGGCCATTGAAGCCAAGTGCGAGAACGTCGCCATCGACGTGCTGGCCCTCGAGCAACTGGCTGACTTTGCCGAGAAGAACGTTTCCCTGACGATCGTCGGTCCGGAAGTACCGCTGGTCGCAGGCGTTGTCGATCTGTTCCGCTCCCGTGGCCTGGATTGCTTCGGCCCGACCGCTGGCGCTGCTCAGCTGGAAGGTTCGAAAGCCTTCACCAAGGACTTCCTGGCGCGCCACAAGATCCCGACCGCCGATTATCAGAACTTCACCGAGATCGAGCCAGCCCTGGCTTATCTGCGTGAGAAAGGCGCACCGATCGTGATCAAGGCCGACGGCCTGGCCGCCGGTAAAGGCGTGATCGTGGCCATGACATTGGCCGAAGCCGAAGACGCCGTGCGCGACATGCTGGCTGGCAACGCATTCGGCGACGCCGGTTCCCGTGTGGTGATCGAAGAGTTCCTGGACGGCGAAGAAGCCAGTTTCATCGTCATGGTCGATGGCAAGAACGTGCTGCCGATGGCCACCAGCCAGGACCATAAACGCGTCGGCGACGGTGACACCGGTCCGAACACCGGCGGCATGGGCGCTTACTCCCCGGCTCCGGTCGTCACGACCGAAGTCCATCAGCGGGTCATGGACCTGGTGATCTGGCCGACCGTGCGCGGCATGGCCGAGGAAGGTAACGTTTACACCGGTTTCCTCTATGCCGGCCTGATGATCGACAAGGCTGGTAACCCAAAAGTCATCGAGTTCAACTGCCGTTTCGGCGATCCTGAGACCCAACCGGTGATGCTGCGTTTGCAGTCGAGCCTGGTGTTGCTGGTCGAAGCTGCCCTGGCGCAAGCGCTGGACAAGGTCGAAGCACAATGGGATCCACGTCCGAGCGTCGGTATCGTATTGGCCGCTGGCGGTTACCCGGGTGACTACGCCAAAGGCGTCGCCATCAACGGTCTGGATGCAGCCGCGGCACTGGAAGGCAAAGTCTTCCATGCCGGTACTGCACTCAAGGACGGTCAGGTGGTGACAGCCGGTGGTCGAGTGCTGTGTGCAACCGCCATGGGCGCCAGCGTCGACGCAGCCCAGCAGCAGGCTTACAAACTGGCGGCTAAAATCGACTGGGAAGGCTGCTTCTACCGCAAGGACATTGGCTACCGTGCCATTGCCCGTGAGCGTGGCGAAAATCAGGAATAAGCCATCCATTCGGCCAGGCAAGGGCTTGCGGCCCTTGCCGGACTATTCCGGCGCCGCGCATAGTTATATTCTGGCATCAACCTACGAAGGGATTTCGCCGTGCGCTGGCTCAGGATCGCCATAGGCTTCACCGTCACTCTGCTGACCTTGCTCTGCATGCTCCCGGCCCAGGCCACGCAAGGCAGTGGGTGGGCGGTATTGCTCGACGAACAGGGCGACCTGCAGCTGAGCGACATCCGCTCCAGCCGCTACACCAATCAATTCAGCCCCATCGAACTCGACCACCTCACCGCGGCCGGGCCCGAGGGTGCGCTATGGCTGCGTTTCAGGCTAGCGCCCGGCAAGCACGAGCAATTGCTGCGGGTATTCGCTCCCGACCTGTCGCACCTCAATCTGTATGTGCTCGACGGCGACCAGCTGATCGATCAACTGAATACCGGTACCCGGCAGCCCCAGACTGAGCGCCCCCTGCCCAGCAGTGACTTCATGTTGCCGCTGCCACAAAGCGACAAAACCCTCGACGTCTATTTGCGGCTGGTCTCCGAACATCAGTTGCGGCCTTACATCACCCTGCAATCGGCGGTCGTGACCGCGGCCACTCAGAGTCAGACGTTGATCTACGGCCTGCTGTTTGGCTGCATCGGGATGCTGATCCTGCATAACCTGACCCGTTACGCCTACACCCGCTCGCGCAGCAGTCTCTGGCTGGCGGCGTGCGAAGTGTTGTTGCTGCTCAGCCTGGTGCTGCTGCTGAACCTGGCCGGCCCATGGTTGCCGAACTGGCACGCCGTGCAAACCCCCGGCGCCTATCTCGCCTTGCTGCTGACCGCACCTTGCGGCCTGATGTTTGCCTACTGCTTCTTCGCCCCGCTCGGCCCCCACCCGCTGAACAAATTGCTGCTGGGGGACATCCTGTTCATCGTGGCCTGCGGCCTGCTGTTGTTGTTCGTCAATACGCTGCCGCTGAACCTGATCACGTACGCGCTGGTTGCCCTGGCCGGCCTGAGCATGCTGTTCGTCAGTGCCTATCACTGGCAGAAAGGTTATCGCCCGGCACGTCTGTTCGTGGCGGCCATGGTGGTGTTCAACCTCGGCACATTGATTATCCTGCCGGCGCTGCTGGGGCTGACCCTTGTCGCCCCGCAAGGCCTGATCGTCACGCTGTTGGTGTTTATCTGTATCAGTGGCCTGTTGATGAGTGTTGCCTTGGGCGAGCGGCAGCGCAGCATCACCGAAGACCGTTTCAGCGTCAGCCGCGACCTGGCCGCCAGCAATGCCGAAATCAATGCCAAGGCGGAGTTCCTGGCGAAGATCAGCCACGAAATCCGCACCCCGATGAATGGCGTGCTGGGCATGACCGAACTGCTGCTGGGCACACCGTTGTCGGTCAAGCAGCGCGACTACGTGCAGACGATCCATAGCGCCGGTAACGAGCTGCTGACACTGATCAACGAAATTCTCGACATCTCCAAGCTTGAGTCAGGGCAGATCGAACTGGACGACGTGCAGTTCGACCTCAACGCCCTGATCGAAGACTGCCTGAGCATCTTCCGCGCCAAGGCCGAACAGCAGAACGTCGAGCTGATCAGCTTTATCCAGCCGCAGGTACCACGGGTCATCAGCGGCGATCCGACGCGCCTGCGCCAGACCTTGCTCAGCCTGCTGGAAAACGCTCTGAAGAAAACCGACGAAGGCGAAGTCCTGATCGTCGTCGCGCTGGATGAGCGCAGCGCCAAACCGCGGCTGCGCATCGCCGTGCAGGACAGTGGCCAGCCGATGGAAGCGCAAGAACGCGACGCGCTGATGCATGCCGAACTGCACAGCAAGCACTTCCTCTCGGCTAGCACCCTGGGGGGCAATCTGGGGCTGGTGATTGCCCGTCAGCTGATCCGTTTGATGCAGGGCGAGTTCGGCATCAAGAGCGGCGCCAACCAGGGCAGCACATTGTGGCTGACCCTGCCGCTGGACCCGGACCGTCTCGAACATCCGACTTCGGACCTGGACAGCCCGTTGCAAGGCGCACGGGTACTGGTGGTGGACGACAACGATACCTGTCGCAAGGTGCTGGTACAGCAATGCAGCGCCTGGGGCCTGAATGTCAGCGCCGTTCCGTCCGGCAAGGAGGCCCTGGCGCTGCTGCGCACCAAGGCCCACCTGCGCGATTACTTCGACGTGGTGCTGCTGGACCAGAACATGCCCGGCATGACCGGCATGCAACTGGCCGCCAAGATCAAGGAAGACCCGAGCCTGAACCACGACATTCTGCTGATCATGCTCACCGGCATCAGCAACGCACCGAGCAAGATCATCGCCCGTAACTCCGGGATCAAACGCATCCTCGCCAAGCCAGTGGCCGGCTACACCCTCAAGACTACCCTGGCGGACGAGCTGAACCAGCGCAACAAAGGCCCGGCCATCTCGCAGCATCTGCCCACAGGCCCTACCCTTCCGGTCAAGGTGCCGAGCGATTTCCGTATTCTGGTGGCCGAAGACAACAGCATCTCGACCAAGGTCATTCGCGGCATGCTGGGCAAACTCAACCTGCAACCGGACACCGCCAGCAATGGCGAAGAAGCCCTGGTGGCGATGAAGGCCCAGCGTTACGACCTGGTGCTGATGGACTGTGAAATGCCGATCCTTGACGGTTTCTCTGCCACCCAGCAATTGCGTGCCTGGGAAGTCGGCAACCAGCGGATTCGCACCCCCGTGGTGGCGTTGACCGCACACATCCTTGCCGAGCACAAAGAACGCGCGCGCCAAGCCGGCATGGACGGGCACATGGCCAAACCGGTCGAGCTGTCGCAACTGCGCGACCTGATCGAGCATTGGGTTGCCCAGCGTGATCAGCAGAACCGGGCAGCGGTTCAGACTTCTTGAGCCGACAGCCCCCGCAGCGCCTGATAGACTCCCCCACGACTTCCCTCGCCAGTGAGCTTGCACCATGCTCCACGTGTTGTTCAGCGTTTACCTGAAGATGCTGGTGCTCTACAGCCCGTTCTTCGTGTTGTCCTGTTTTATCAGCCTGACTCGCGGCTATTCGCGCAAGGAGCAACGACGCCTGGCTTGGAAAGTGGCAACCGCCACCCTGGTTTCCAGCGTCTTGCTGTATCTGTTCGGTCGCGTGATTTTCAATGTCTTCGGCATCACCGTGGACGCCTTCCGCATCGGCGCCGGCAGTGTGCTGTTTATCTCGGCATTGGGCATGGCCCAAGGCAAATCGGCGGTGCAGACCGACAACGTGCAACAGGACGTGACTATCGTCCCGCTGACCATCCCCTTGACGGTCGGCCCCGGCACCATCGGCGCCTTGCTGGTGATGGGCGTGAGTCAGCCACATTGGGACGACAAACTCACGGCGATTCTCAGCATTGCCCTGGCCAGTTTCACCGTCGGCGTAGTGCTGTATCTGTCGAACCGTATCGAACGGATTCTGGGTGATCAGGGTTTGCAGATTGTCAGCCGATTGATGGGGCTGTTCGTGTGCGCATTGGCGGCGCAAATTATTTTTACCGGCGTGAAAGGCTATCTGGTTCCCTGAATACACAAGGCAGGATTTAAAGCCCTCGGCCCTCGCTTTCGCCAATCGATAGAGAGGGCTCAATCTCGATACATTGAGTGCCCCGAAGCCCCCCTAACCACTGCACGGTGTCTTCCCTGTATTCGTTAAAGTGATCCTGATTAAAACGAGCCCGGTAAAACCGGCGTCTCACGGCACCGTCAACTTTATTCAACCCAATCTCTTTCTCAAAGACATGTTCGCCTATTGCTCCGCGAGTAGCGAAAGACACAGACGTCATATTCAAAAACCCATCCGCCTCCACAATACCTGTCATCACCCTTACCCGCGTCGTCTCTGCGCCGCCCCCCAAGAGGCAGTATTCTCGAAAGACTTGTGCCGCGTCCGAATCGGGCGACAACGTCGCGACTTTATTCATTACAGCTGAAACAGCCGCTACCTGATGTTCGGGAAAATTACGGTTAACGGATTCGGCGAGTACCCTCCTCACTGAAAACGTCGCATCAAAAGACCTGGAAAACACCTCATCTGTGTCTTCCTTCGCGTAAAAGGTCCAACCACAGGCAGATAAGGTGTTCGTAAAGACCTCAAACCATTGCGAGTCATTCAAACCGCCAGGAAAATCCTCGTCAGCTGCAAGTTGAGAAAATAGAACAGTATCAAGCACGTCTTGTTTCCTGGCAGGCAATAAAGCCTGCGGCACGACCAGAAGACTGCATGCATTTAAATAAAAAGAATATCTCACTTCCGTACTCCCCCCGCCTAAAAACAGGCCAGTGACATTGGTCACTGGCCTGACAGGTTTTATTGGGCCTCGTTTTTGCGTCGCTGAAACCTTTTACTCAGGACCGCCTTATAATACTTTCCAAGGTACCCTTCCAGATCCTCCTTTATTGCCGCATAACGAAGGGGGTTAAAGGTAATGTAAGAGTTACCCCGGAAGATAGTACGACTGGATGTTTTCCAGTCGAAAAAAACAACCCCGGTTTCCTTGTCGCCACCGTCGCTATCGATCGACGCTAACGACGTAATAATAAGACCGTTCGCCAGTTGGTCACATGGCATGACCGTCAACCTGACGCCTTTGCTTTTGGTCACTTCACGATGAAACAAATCAATCGCTTCAGGTTCCTTCTTTAGCGCGTCCAATGTCGAGTCGACAATTGCGCTGAGAGCCGTTGCCCCTGGAATTGCCGCTTTCGCCGCCTCAACACCAGCCTTGATAATATCGGTAACAATGTTATCCATTGTCAATTGATGAGAGCTCTTCTCATAGGCGGTATAACCGGAGTCCGCGACAAGACAACCCGCCTCATCCATGCACTGTAGAAAGGCGAGGTACCAGGCTTTCGGATCATTGCCAGGAACTTCATAGCTCGCCTCCAGCTTCGAAAACTTAATCAGATTTTCGATAATCGCCATGTTTTCAAGGGAAATATTTGCGCCATAACCCACCAGCGTATCGGACAATACTGCGGCATCCAATTCTTTGGCTGGACTAGTAGGGTCTATTGCTGCAAATGCCTTTACGCGAGCAACAGAGGGCTGCATTAATTGGCGTTTACTAATACGCGCCTTTATCAACGCAACGCTTTTATCAAGGCTAACGGCACTTTCCATAACTTCCATATTCAACATTCCTTTGATGAGTCAATTCATGCTCCCTGTGGGCATGCATTGAATTTATCGCACAGCACTCCAACGAACAAACCGAATCTTGATTCCACATATGTACAACAACCCCTTCACCCGGCCAACAAGCAAGAAACATATTAAGAACAAATTCCATAGCGCTACTTCATCTCAACAAATGCAATCTACTTGAGTTACTTTGCACGCAAAGCAACTACCAAAATTAATCAGGAATACTTATGAGCAACAACACACCCTGCGGAATGGTCACAGGCCACAATCTTATCTCGTGTATTGACGAACTATCCTTGCAAGACTTTGATGACATGACAGACTGCACGCGAATTGCAACAAGATCAGCCGACCTCGGCCATGGCCGCTTTGCCAACTCACAAGACTGGCTGGAAGAATATGTTCGCACGTTGATGTTTTTGGGATGGTCGCTCCATGAAGGCGTCATCAGGACACGTACACGCTCGGATATCACCGGGAGCGTTGCCGACCTCCTGGTACGCAGTGCGCAATCCATGAGCGACTCAAGGCAAGGGAACGCCATGATCGACACCCTGGATGCTTTGAAGCCCGAAAAGCCCGTCGTGCTTTCACTGGATGAAGAGAGTCGTAAAGGGCGTCGCTTCCAGGTAGCACCCTCGCGTTACGATTCAAGTGGAAACCTTCATATGGCGGTTTTTAATCTCGAACTGGTTGCCAATACCGAGAAGAGCGGCTTTTTGTTTTGGTCTTGGGAGAAACAAACAGCAAAAATCGTCCAGCAGAGTGCCTTTCTTAAATTGGACAGAGAGGTACTCGACACCAAAAGGGAACTCATGGAGAAGAAACTCAGAGATCAAATCATGAAGCGGTTTGCCTTGGCGAAGAGACAGCCATAAACCCTGCGATAAATGAGCCCCGAAAGGCGTTGCTGCTCCGATTGAAGCAACAACGCCCCGCAGAGGCGCGCAACGCAAGGCTGGCCATTCCACAGACCATCACCTCGCGCCACAGATCATCTTTAAGGGGTCAAAGGTTCCGTGACGGCCATCTTCGTCAAGAGTGCCGCAAGCTGATTGTCTTCATCTTCGATAGCCAACACTTGCACCAAGTCATCCTGGGTAACAGTCATCGTAGCGCCATGCACCTGAAGGCGCAGCGTCACCGGGTTGTACGAGTTTGAATCGGCGAACTGATCGCGCATGATCAGCGTGTGCCCTGTGGCCGGGTCAGTCAACAGCAGCTGCCCTTCGACCCGACTGACCCACCAGGTATCCTGGGCGCCCGTCTCTACGATCAATGTGCCCGGCATCACCGAACGGCGACCATCAACCACAATGCACTCAAGCTGCTGCCAGACAGCGCTCGACAAACAGCAGCTGATCGCACTCGATCCATAACTCAAGACCAACTGACTGACGCCGTCAGGTATCAACGGCATAAGGTCCTTGAGTTCGCCCTGAAACTCCAGCGACAACACCTCGCCCTCCCGACGTGCAACGCTGCTCTCCAGCCATACGTCCCTCGAAGTGCTGTAAGTCACTTGGCTGGGCACTTCGTGGAGCAAGGCCGTTTTTTTCTGTCGAACACCCAGCAGTCGGGTTTCAAGGCCCGTATTGACCTCGCCAACCACCTGATCAATGTCCACGACGTACCATTGATACCCCGAGTGACCGCCAATCGATATAAACGCTTCGTGGGGATGCTCGCTCACCAAAGCTTTCAAGGCGTGCCTCACACCCGCATCGTAAGGATCATTCGCTCCCTGCTTCGCCAGCACCCAATCTCCCGTGACGCCGACAATACGTGCCGGCTCACCGAAGCGCATCTCGAGTTCGACGCCCTCAAGCGTTCGCCCTCGCAGACCGGTTTCATGTGCCCATACGTGAGCAAAAGACCATTGCGACCAAACCTTTTGAGGCGCAGGCAGCAGGTCCTGCCGCAGAAGCTGCTGGCCATTTTCAAAGAGTATCTGTAGTTTTTCAGGCTCAAAAAACGCTTGACGATAGAGCTGGCCAGCGGACACATCCAACAGCCAGCCCGCCTGATCATTTGGCGTCGTTGCCACTAACCGCACCACCTTTTCCGGCCCGAAGTCAGCCATTAACCATCGATGGTCGGTGTACCAGGCGCACAGCTTTGCGCCTCCCCTGCCGTTACCCAGACCAAGAATCGCAAAGCTCAACGCTTGATACTCCCTGGCAACAGCCTCAACCTCTGTCCACCACTCAAAACCAATGCCCAACGGCCCCCTGGCATCCTCCAGCCAGTCTTCCGTTATCGCGGCCAGCTGCGATCGCCCTTGGTCATCGATATCGAAATACAGCCCCTCCCTGGTCAACGCGACATAGCGCCCTTCATTGGCGACGACCTCAATCACATTGTAGAGATCGATGCGCTCGGCCTGCGCATCCACGCCAGTGACTGCCGGCCCGATCTTCTGGCGATAGAGAGTGTGATTGTGCTTGTCATAGAACAGGAAGACATCGCCCGCACTCGTGGTAGGTGTCAGCAATAACGGGCTCACCGGCCCGCCTGGCCCTTCTGTCTGCGACATATCCGGACGGATCACCAAGCCATCGGCGTCACGCACCCAAGTGCTGACCGGATCCTTCTTACCCTCAGTCAACGGTGTGATCGAGACAAACGCCGCCGGCTTATAGTCCACGACCTTCACTTGAGTCAAAGGCCACAGTTTCGAATCCTTGACCAACAGTTCGTAATCCCAAAAGAAGTTTGACCACCCCTTCATCACATCCTTGAGCAGCAGGTTGTGCTGACGTTCGGTCAGATGGCATGCGATCGCCATCAGCTTCACTTCCTCCTCGCCCAACAGGTAGATCACCTCGGCTTCACGCCCGGTGCGCTGTGTCACCTGCTGAACGATGCGGATGACTCCGTGCCCGAGGTCTTGAAACACCGAAATACTCGAACCGGGCACCGGATCCATCAGACGATAGAATCGATGGACCTGCCCAGTGACCACGTCAGAGCGCCAGATGAGCGCTTCACGGGAGCAATAAAAATACGCCTGCTCCCCCATCACCGCGCCCAGCCTGGCTTGGTTTGCCAGCGCTGGCGGCAAGTCGCGAGCGTAGATAAAACGATCACGGGCCTGCTCATAAAAAGCCGTGGTCAACTGTGGCTCTTGCGGGTCTGCGAACGGAACCGGGAAATTCTGTACCGCAGTGAATGGGCTGGCCAAACGATTGGTGCGGGCCAGTTTCCTGACCCGAGCCTGGATCGTTGCAGTGTCGACAGACGGGTCGGCCTCCAGCTCTTCGAGCAACACCTGCCGCGCTGTCCAGTCAACCCGAAACGAGTTATGCGAAGTCTGGACAATCAATTCAGGCGTACCCATGACCTGGACATCGACAGCCCCCAGTTTCAGCTGACCCTCGCCGACATCAATATCCTCTTCGCTCAACCAGAGCGCATGTAGCGTCCAGGCCATCGGACGAGATTTCTGAGCCTGTGACAAACTGACTGATCGCACACCCGGGTTGAGTGTCAATGCGCAATGGCCACCCAAACCTTCAATGCTGTAGGACAGTTTGCCGCGCAATATTTTTGGCAGTTCGGGCACCAGCAACGAACGTGGTTCCTCATCCAACAAGATGTTGATTGTTGTCTCGACTTCCACCGGATACAGATTATGCAAGATGTACTCGGAGGGAAACTTGTAAAAGGTAAACCAGAATTGGCGACCGCCTGCTGCGTCGTACTCCAGTTTCAGTGCAGTTTCAAAATGCTCGGAACGCGTGGTCGAAAACGGCAGCGCCGAATAATTAAACCCGAACCAGGTCTTGGCCACGCAAGGCAGCACGAGGGCCTGAAAGGTCGTCGGATCGGTAATCGTGGCATGCTCCGATAACCCGAAGTGCTGTCGAATATTGATGGCTTTTGAACGATCGATATTCGGTTCCGGCGGGTGCAGCGTGGAGGTATTGGCCGAGAAAATTTCCTGGCTGTCGAACGTCAATTGCTTGTTGCGCAAATCAATCTCGCGAATGACCGCGTAAGGATTCGGATAAAACACCCCCTCTCTGACCGAGTGACCGCCCGAGCGATATGCATTGTCGACGCGATTCAGGTACTGACCGATCCGCCGCCCTCGTTCCAACGTGCCGTTGAACCCTTCGACCAGTGCGCTCACACCAATGGCCAACCCGCCGAGGATCACTCCGGCCCCGCCAAGAAACGCAGCGGCCGTACTGGCACCTGCCAGTCCGGCGCCCACACCGGCCACCGACAGTGCCAACCCCGTCGAATCGAACGCCAATTGCGTGCCGTATTGCGCCTGTTGCAGATCGTCCTTGGCATTGGCCAGCAGATAGATATCGAAACCCAGAGTGGCGAGTTGCAGCACTGTGGCCAGACCGTCCCGGGCAATATGCCCCAACGCGTTGACCACCACCGAGGAGGTGGTCCGGGCCACCAGTGGTGCATCGCTCAACGCCACCCGGAACAACTTGACCAGTTCCACGACGTCGAGCAGATTGCCATGCGCCAGTTGCGCGTAACTGAGGTAGCCATGCATTTGCACGGCAGTCGTCAGGCTCCGGTCTTCATTGATGTCGCTGACTTGCTCATGGGACTTGAGCGCCATCAGCAACGCCTGAACCGTAAAAGCCGCATTCAGGGTATGCACGGCGCTGACGTCGGTCGGGTCGACCTTGCCCGGTACTGACGGCTTGACCGACAGCGTCTGAAAAGTCTCCGTCAGGTAAGAGCGGATTCGCGACAGTACACTGTCAGAGCTCGACACCCTGACGGTGCGCGCGGGGTCCTTGAGATTGACCAGGCTGATTTCATACTGACCACCAGGCATTTCTCGCACACTGTCGAACACCGGCGCAAAGTCTCGCCCAAGGTTGTTTTCCGCGTGTAGACGAGCTGCACTGTTCTGAATCTGTCCTGCCCAGTAGCGAGCGTCCAGTTCGTTCAGTCCACGCCCCAGTCGGGCATTTTCCGACAACGAACGCGCCCTCAACGCGGCGTGATGCTCCCATGGTGTCACCGTCACACCGGGACTGATCGGATCATGGCTCAACAAACCCGATACATTATTGTGTGATGGCAGCGGCTGATCGGCGATAGCCGGGCCATTGAGGTCGACGACGTTGAACGTTGCGTCCATCAAGTGACTGATGTCATACAGTTTGGCCAGCTCCGGGCTGCTCAGAAATTGCTCAAGCGCACGGTTCAGGTCCTGCGCCTGTTCAAACCCGAAAACACCGAAATTCGGATCGTAGAAGCGGTAGGCACTCGCCCCCCCATTGACGATTTTTGCGACCAGCAGGGAATGGCTTTCGGTGTTGAGCATCAAGGTGCAGGTAGACGTCCTGGTCTCTAGTGCATGCATGACCTGATCCAGCCGGGACGCACCCAACAGGATGCCCGACCGCGCCATTGGCACCGTACGCAGTTCATCGAGGGTTGTTAGAAAAGCGTGGGTTTCATTGGCGTCGGGCGAGAGGTTGGCATTGGCCAGCCTGCCGCTCAGAGCGTCCACGGCCGAGGGGCCCTTTTCAAGGGCCGCTGCCATGGCCAACACCAGTGGATAACAGCGTCTTCCGGGATCGCCTTCACCCCGAACCAGCAATCCCTGAGGCATCAACCTCCCGCTGGAAGCGCCCTTCGCAATGAAAGTTTCCAACACTGTGGCGCTGCGCTCAAAGATAAGGTGACGCAGCTCGTATTCGGCCTGGAACCTGATCCTGGCAACGTGCTCACCCCATTGTCGGACACTCATCGGCTCCGCGAAGGCCAGCACCTTGAGCACTTGCGCACTAGGGACATCCCCGTGAAACGTCGACGGCTTTTTGAAGCCGGCCTCGAACCGGGGATTTTTTTGCTTGAGCAGCGTTTGCTCGATGGCTTCATAACGCGCCGCGAGGCCACGCTCGGCGGTATTGGAGGCAAGAGCCCGAGTAGCCTTCCAGGCTTCGCCGAAACCTTGTTCGTCGAGGGTATGCGCTCCGAACAGACCACCGAGCACGACCCGTTGCAAAGGGCTCAACTGGTTCAAGGGCAGCGAACCATGTTCAATGCGGGAGAACATTTCGTTCAGGTTGCCCACCGATTGCGCCCCGTCCGACTTCGGCAGTTCGCTGACCGTTTGTGCCAGGATCTGCTGGCGCTCAGCAAAACTGATGGACAGCGGTTTGTCTAAGGTTACTTCGCCACTTAACTTGTCGTTCATCGCCCGGATGAAGCGCTCGCCCTGTTCATCGAGCAGTCGCTGCAGCACGTCAGTCAACAAAACCGGCTTGCCTTCGATGACTGGCCATCCTTGTTTGAAGGTCAGGGTCTGCCCCTTCAGCAACTCCGCAAGATTGCCGGTATATCGAGCCTTATATTTGCCGTCGCGCCAACTCTGCTGTTCTTTCGACACCCACTCTTCATGTTCTGTGACATTGTCGACCCACCCGCTAATGGTCTCTTCTTCTGTCGCACGGTTGTATCCGGTGTCGAGTTTCAGCTGATCTTTCAGCTGCGCCATAGTGTCCGGAGCGCAGTTGGCTTGCATAAAATCGTCCATCCCCCAAATGGCAGCGCCGGGCCCGGTCAAGAGAATCGTCCCAGCGGCCTGGGGATAGATTCCGTCGCGATGGTAATTACCTATGGCGTTGAACAGTTTGGGAATATTCGGATCCCTATAGTCCAGGGGACGGTGTGTCAGCTCACTTTCCCGCTGAAGGATTTCTTGAGCGAACTGCCCGGCCAAATCGCTATCCCAATGAGCACCCGTTTCGATGATTTTCTGTTCCACATCGAGCAGCAAGTCGTAATTGCTGCGAATGCGCTTCATGATCGAATCAACCATTCCGGACTCAGGATGAGCCATGATGAAAGCGTTCATCTCTTTGTTGCCAAGCGCCGTTCCCAAACGAACACCTTCCTGTGGAACGGTCAGCCCTTTGGTCGCGGCAAAAATATCAAGCACGTCAGGACTGCTTTCTGAAAACTTGACTAAAGCTTCCCGGTCTTCGACGGGTACTGACTCCACGTGACTCTTGTACCTATTCTTGTCACGCTTGGGCATCAAGGCAGGATTACCATTGAGCAACAACTGCAAGACACCCAACTTTTGACCGAAGGAATACTTGCTGATGTCTACACCGCCCAACTCTTCGACCAATGGCGGCAGATAGTCCAGGTCACTGTAAGTACCGCCCTCCAGGCTTTGCGCCTGAAGTCGAACCACATCCGAAGCGGCGGCCAGATTCCCGCGAAACGACACTTCGCGCTCATAGACGTCCCACAGAAAGTGAGAGCTGAATGCCGCGCGGGCATCGCGTACCCGAACGTGCTCCCCCGCCATCGCCAAGTGACTCTCCAGGTATCGCGCCCTCGCGGCTTCAAGCGTGACCCGATCCTGCCCATAGGCGTTGACCAACAAATCTATGCGCGCATCGTCACCTTTGCCGCCACGTTGTTGAACAGCTTTGACGTGTTCGAACATTTGCTGTCGCAGAACCACCACACGACGTTCGACAAGTTCAAACAGATCCTTGAGCCGGGTCAGTTCCGCCCCACCCGTCTCCATGGCATGCGCCTTGGCGGCTTGGGTAATAATCCGATTGGTATCAAAAGCCATCAGCGCATCAGGGTCATACCAAAGATTCAAGGTATACCCGTCTTTACTCAGCACTTGCTTCCAGATATTGAAATAGTCGCGCTGATTATCCCCGAACAGGGCGCCGCCCACCCAGACAAAGTGCAACTTTTTTGGCACAGGTTTGGCAGCACTCAACAGTTCGACTGTTGTATTTAAACGCCGCAAGTAGTCCGCCAACTTATCCTGAACTGCTTGTAGCGCGGTACTTGAACCCCTTGGACTTATTGATTCAAGTGTTTCCTTCAAAAGGCTTACTGGCGTCAGCCGGGCCTGCGGACTCGATGCTTCGACAGCACCTTCGTAGTAACGCAAGGCTGCATCATACTCCGGCACGGTTTCGAAACCATTCAACGCCGACTCCAACTCGCTGCGCTCAAACAATGTCGAAAGAGCGTTAGCTTGATTAAGCGCTACAGGGGTTTTACTGTTCACTATCATTTCCTTATGAATAAAAATCGACAGCCACTCACACACTGAACAGGTCCAATGTGTGAGTAGCTTTCAGAATTTAACTTTCGACTGTTTCTACTTTTCCGACCGGCAAAAGTTTATTGAGCAATATGCTGTTCGAGGTGTCCTTTCTGGCGAGCAGTGCACTCACCAGTGTCGATACCGCAAAGGACTGATAGCCGCTCATTGCCAGAAATACATCTCCGCGCAAGGCTGGGTCCACCGCAAATACCTGACGGAAGATCAAACTGTGTCCGCTGTCGGAATCAACAATCACCAAATGTTCATCAACCCGGTTCACCCACAACTGATCCACAACTACGATATCCCAGATCAGTTTTCCTGGGACCGAAGGCGTGTGATCAAGTGAATAGCGGCAATCGACGATGACCGATTCAAGCTTCAACCACGCCGCCCTGGTAAGCCGACTGGTTATCGAACCTTGACCTATTTTGAGAACCAGGATGCTGACATCATCGGCAATCAACGGGAGTAGGTCCTTGCCCATCTTCGGCCCTTCGACCGTTAGGACTTCGTCATTTCGCTGAATATAGACAAGGGGCCCGACCTTGTTTTCTTGCGGATAGGTGTGCAAGAAACCATCCGCGTATTCGTGCAGCATCACATTGGTTTGATTCTGAGTGCCCACCAGCGCGTATTGCGCGGCAGTGTCGATAGTCGGAATCCGGATCAACCGTCCGGTCCGGACCACGTACCATTGCAAGTAGTCAGGGTCTTTGACGCAAAGAAAGTCAGCGCATCGATGTTCGTTCGCCAGCGCCGCCAATCCGTCACGCAATTCACCTTCCAGTGCAGCGACCCAATGGCTGTCAACGCCCGTAATCCGTGCCGGTTCGTTGTGCTGTAAATCCATCTCCACGCCTTCACGAGTCGTTGCCCTCAGGCCAGCGCCTTCCACTGTCACGTCGATAAAGGTCCAGGGCGCCCACTCCTGCATGGGGGTCGGCAATGCCTCAGCCTGTAACAGCTTCGTTCCCTGGGCAAATGCCGCGTCCAAGTGGTCCGGATCGATAAAACCTTGGCGGACAATCTTGCCGGTTGAAAGATCGAACAGCCAGACGGCCTGGTTGTCCGGAGTAATACTCAGCAACCGTACTTCTTTCCCCTGCCCCAGGTCCGCGAGTAGCAGTCGATCATCAAGGTACCAGGCGCACAAACCGGCATTGCCCTGCAAGCCTGTCAAGCCCAGGATGGCAAAGCTCGACACCGGGTACTGTGTCGCCACCGTTGCGAGTGCGGACCACCATTGGGTTCGATCTTTGAGCCAGGACTCAGTCAACCCGCCCAATCGCAGATGCCCGTCCGGCATCATATTAAAGAACAGGCCGGAGTCGGTCAGCGCAAGAAAGCCCTGCTCAACGGCGACAACATTTTTCAACCCCTGAGGGCCGATTCCGCTGGAGGACCATTGCGCGCGACCATTCACTGTCGACCTTTGCTGTCGCACGAGTCTTCGGTCAGTTTTGTCGAAGGTGACAAACACTTCACCCTCGACCCCAGCGGGAGCGATGAGCAGAAGGTCGGCCAAAGCCTTGATCGAGTCTGTCCATCCCCGCAAACGGTGACGCCTGGCCGGTGCACGGATGGTCAAGCCGTCACTGTCCCGAACCCAGATCAGATCTCGACGCTTGTCATCCAGCTGCCAACAAATCGATACCAGTGCACCGGGACGCCAGTTCACGGTATTCGTTGATTCTCTCGGCAATATATAATCGCCCAGCACCTGCTTCCAGTCAGTCAGCCTGTCCGCGTCCAGAACTGGCTGGAGTGCGGGAACCAGACCCAGGGTGATCGAACTTAGCCACACCGCACGGTCATGGATCAGGTAGGTCAGTTCATCATGCTGACCGTCCTTTCGAATGAACTGCTGCACGACCTGGACAGCACCATGGGCCGTCACCTCGCATCGGATAATGGTCGCTTTGCCCTGCGGTATGAGTAGACGATAGCTCTGAACCAGCGTGCCGGTGGTTGCGTCGACCTGCCAGACATCAAAACTCTCAGGGTGATAGAAGTAGGCAAAGTCCTCCGCCACTGCTCCCAATATGGCCTCATCGGCCAATATCACTTTCGAATCGCGTATATACAGAAAGCGATCCCGAGCCGAGTCGTAATACGCGGCCACCGTCCTGGGCTCATCCGGCTTTTCGAATGGAACGACAAACTCATGAACGGGGGTATATGGCATGGCCAGTCGATGCTCAAGGGCCAGTGACTTGAAATGATCCAGCAACGCTTGCTCCCCGAGCGCCGGATCCGCATCTTCTTCGACCACCTCCAACCGCAGGGCAACAAGATCAACGCGCATGATCTTGTTACCAGCCAGCTTGAGCAATACATCGTGAGCGCCATTGCCACTGAATTTCACATCCAAGGTGTTTGAAACAAGTCGACCCGCGGCTTCTATCCGGATGTCTGCCTCCGCCAGCCAGGGAGCCAGCAGCACCCAGCGCATCGCATTATGACCCGGCGCATTGAGTTCGAGGCTCACACCTGGGTTGAGCAGTACAGAACATAGAGCACCTGCCCCTTCTATCCGGTAGGAAGCCATGCCGTGCCACATCTTCGGCAGCACGGGCACCACCAGAGAGCGCTCGATGTTGTCGAGACGAACGTTGAAAACCGTTGGCTTGTATACGGGGTTCAACCGGTTGACCACGTACTCACCGGGAAATGAGTAGAACGAAAACAGGAACTGCCATTGCCCCTGTTCGTTCTTTTTCTCCAGCCGACGTGCCGTGTCGAATCCACCGGCATGACGAAACGTGACAAACGGCAGCAACTTGTATTCGTAGCCGTACCACGTCTTGGGTGTGCAAGGCAGAACGATCGTTTGCCCTGCCTGCGGTGAGAAAGGTGCCGAGCCGGGCAATTCAAGACCCTGGCGAATGTCGGTGGCGCGAGCGTAATCCACGTCGAAATCCGGAACCCCAAAATGGTCCCGAAGCGGAAACAGCTTCGGGCTGTCGAAACGGACAGTGGATGCGTGCAAATCCAACTCGGCGAATACCAGCGATGGATGTGCAATCCAGGCATTCGACGCCTTATCCAGGTGATAGCCGCCTTGCAAATAAGCCTTTTCCAGCCCATCGAAAAACAGCGCGACCTCCTTGGCCTCCTCCGCAATGGTGGCAAAACCTTCGGCCAGCGCAGCAACGCCCACCGCCAACCCGCCCAGAATCACCCCGCCGCCTCCCAATACCGCAGCAACCGTACCCGCACCTGCAAGTGCGGCACCCAGGCCTGCAGCGGCCAATACCACGCTGGCGGAGTCGAACGCCAACTGCGTCCCGAACTGTGCCTTTTCAATGTCATTGGCTGCGTGGCTCAATTGGTAAATATCAAAGCCGACATTCACCAGTCCCAACACCGTACCCACCCCTTCGTTGGCAATATGCCCCAAGGCTCTTTGCACGAGTGGCGCGCTGGTTCTGGCGATCAGCTTTTCATCGTCCAGTGCCTGGCGAACCAGTTTTACAATGCCAATGACATCCACGACATTGCCATGGGCAAGCTGGGCATAGTTCACATAAGCATGCAGGCGAATAGCGGTGGTCAGCGCATTGTCACCACCACTTGCCGCGCCTTCATGATGTCGCAGCGCGTTCATCAAAGCCTGTATGGTGAAACCGGCATTGAGCGTATGGACACTGCCCGCCTCAGTCGGATCGAACTCGGAGACTGGCGACCGTTGTTTGCTGGCCAACGTCTCGAAAAGCCCGGAGAGAAACGCCTTTATCCTGAGAAACCGGTGATCATCACTCGTGACATGCGCCATGGTCTGCTCAACCTTGGGGTCGACCAGACTGATCTTGTATTCCCCGCTCGGCGTAACCTCCAACGTCTCGAACAACGGGACGGCATCCGCCGATAATTGGTGCTGGGTCTGCAACTGCCTTGTCGCCTGGGCGATCTGTTCTCCCCACCAGTGAGCATCCAACTCCAGCAAAGAGCTGCCCAGCGCTACATTGCTCACCAGCGATCGCCCACGGGCACTGGCCACGCGTTGTCGAACCCGTGACAGCGTTTGTTCAGGCAAAGCGCCGGGTTTGGACAAGCTTGACACTTCGATACCGGACGCCAGCACCATCTTGTTCAGGCTGACGCCGTCGAGCTCGATCAGATCGAAGGTCGGCCTCTGCGCATCGCCAAAGGCTGCGTAATGCCTGGCCATCTGCTTACTGACGAAAAAGTGCGTCAATGCATCATTGAACGCCAGGGGTGTAACAAACTCGCAGATTCCGAAGTTCGGGTCGTAAAGAAGATAAATGCTGCGCTCGCCTTCGAAGACTTTCGCCACCAGCATCGAGTGGTTGTCCGAGTTGAGCATCATGGTAGTAGTGGCTGTTTTCTCTTCCAGCATCGCTACGATCTGAGTCAGTTCAGAGCGCATCAATGGCTTGCCGATGTCATCGACAGGGGCATCACGCAGCTCTTCGATCATGTTCACAAACACCCTTGAATCACTGGCCTCAGGCTCAGTGACGGCCAGGTAAAAGCGCTCCCGCAATGTGTTTGCCGCATTGTTGCCTTTATGAAGAGCAGCAGCCATGGCCAGCGCCAATGGGTAGCAGCGCCCGGCGACCCGGTCGCCCGTGCCTTCGAGCAACAAGTCCTGTGGCACCATTTTGAAAGTGCCTTGATCGAAGCTCGCCAGCACTTCTCCCATTTGCTCGCTGATCCGGTCGCGGTATTCGAGTTTCGCCACGCGCTGAATTTTAGCGACCTGCTTGCCCCACTGGCGCAAAGTCAGCGGTTGTTCCAGTGCATCTTTCTTCAGTCCCAAGGCGGTTTCGGAATACGTCGGTGGCTGATCGACAGGGCTTACAAGCCCGGCCAGAAAAGCCGGAGCCTGGCGCTGGTACAGCGCGTACTCGATCACCGAGTAACGGCCCGCCGTCCCCAGTTCGCGGAGGTTGCTGGCCAGCTTCTCCAACTGCGGGCGAGCCGCATCAAGGCTGCGATTATCCAGGGTTTGCGCGCCGGTCAAGGCACCGAGCAACAGACGTTGCAAGGGGCTCAACTGAGCGACTTCGACACTACCCTTGGCGAGTCGACTCAAGAGTTCATCAAGCGACAACTGTTGCGTCTGCGGATCGCTCAATGATGCAGGGGGCAGTGTCCTGGCACTTTGGGCGCGGATCGACTGACGCTCATCGAAGCTCAGTGAGACAGCCTTGTCGAAGGTCACCGCACCGTTATGGCGGCGATTCATCATGCGCATGAACGGTTCACCCAACTCATCAGCCAGATGCTGCAACAGGTCGGTGGACAATACATGGCGCCCCTCGATCACCGGCCAGCCTTCATCGAAGTCAATGCTCTGGTGCTTGAGCAGTTCTGCCATGTTTCCTTTGTAATGGGCTTTCAATTCGCCGTCGGTCCAGCGCTTTTTTTCCGCTTCGAGCCAAGCCTCCATGTTCTCAGCGTTTTCTTTCCACGAGTGGTCCCTATCCTCCTCCGTTGCGTTGTTGAACCCTGTGTGCAACCGTAAGGCATCCCGAAATGCATCAGCGCCACCCGGCGTCAAAAGCTTGCTTTCGTAGTCCACTAGACCGGCCCGCACAGCCCCCGGCCCCGTCAAGAATATCGAGCCCTGAGCTTGGGGACGGATGCCGTCACTGAAGTAATCGCCTATCCCCCTGCACAAGTCACTGGCCCGAAAATCATCGCCGCCGGCTTTTTGATCGAAGATATCGAATTCGTCCCTGAGCACTTCCTCCGTTAACCTATAAATGCTATTGCCATCGTGGTATTTGATTTTGCGCTTGTCGGCCTGAAGTTCAACTGCCAGCAGTACACGCTGGTGGATCTCGAAGCGCTCGATGATGGCTTCCAGCGCGGCCGACCCTGGATGGCTAATAATCAGCGCATTGGACTCGCCGTTGTCGATCATCGCCAACCGCAAACTGTCGGGCTGAACATTGCGATCCTTGAGTGGAGCAAACACCTGTTCTAACGCAGGCGCACTTTTGGCAAACCGCTCCAGGGCATCGCGGTGCGTCGCGGGGATTCGCCCGATATAGTTGGTATAGCGACTGCGCAAATTCTGGCGGTTCGGCATCCAGTGAGGATTGTGGTCCAGTAACAGCTGCAAAATACCGAGCCGTGCGTCGAACTCCAGTTCGTTAATTGCAATGCCTGCCAGTTTCTGAACAAGCGGCGGCAAGAAATCCACATCGTTATAAATCCCGCCTTCGCCGTATTCGACCACTACCCGCACAATGTCCGAGGCCGCTGCGAGATTGCCGCGCAAAGACATTTCACGGTTATAAAAACCTCCCAGCCGAGAGAATGCCTGGAGCTCATGAACATCGCGCAACCGGGTGTGTCCATCATTGAGGCTGGCCATGACTTGAGCATTTTTATCCCGCAGGGTCTGCAAGATTGCCTCGTCCTGACCATAGCCGCGAACCAGTAAGTCCATGCGCGCCTGATCAGCACTCTTACCGAGTTCGATCGCCTGATTGATGTGCCTGTACATCTGGCGCTTCAACGCCGTGGCTCGTTCTTCATAAAGATCGGCCAAATCATGGCCGGAGGTAACCTTTTGCCCTTCACCGGACAACACATCAGCCTTTGCCGCCTCGACAATGATTCGGTTGGTTTCGTGTACCAGCAACCCATCACTGTCATACCAGACATTCAGCCCGTAGCCATCCTTGGCCATCACCTGCTTCCAAATGTTGATGTAGTCGCGCTGAATCTCCCCTACGCCGCCCCCAAGCCAGACAAAATGCAGATTTTTCGGCACTTCGGTGGCGGGTAACTTCAGCTGTTCAAGGCCGTTGTGCAGGCGTGCCTCGAAACCCTCCACTCTGTTGTAGATGTCCGCCAAATCAGGAGCCCCGGCAACGCCAGGACTCGTTGGCGGTTCCGACGCGGCGGCGCGGCGGCTCCGGCCACCGCCCTCCAAGGCCCCCAACGCTTGCTTGAGCAGCCCCAACGGCTCCAACAGTTGTGGGGAGTCCTGCATACCGATACAACCGGAGTAATATCGGAACACCGCATCGTATTGATCGGTGCCCTTGCGCGATATCAAGGCCTGTTCAAGGTCCTCACGTTTAAACAGATCCACAAAATTGACGTAGCCATCCGCAATCGAGAACTTAGACTCGCTCATAAACAACACTTCCATTTATCGTATATAAATAGCCGGGATCGACTTTAGACATTCATGATCCCACACCCACGTTCAGGCACTCGCACACGCCACTGACTTGCAATAAGTACAAAAAAGCGTCGCCATTCCTAGACGAGCATCGAGAACACCCACAGATTTAACATTGAGTAAAACGTTACATAAGCTTTATAAAATCAACCAATATCAAAAACACAAAAGCAAAACTAACCCACCACTTGAACATTGCTCAAGCAACAAGAAATTCAATTAATTACGAAGCCAATATCACATTCAATGTTACAGATTCATGCACACTAACTCGTGGAGTGGCGACCTATACACTAGAGCCGTGAAAAAACCCTTTATAAGCCTGACCTCATAACAATCGTATTAAGTAATGAGTTGTCACGCCTTGAAAAACACCGACATCAAAGTAAAACTTCCTACAACGCAGGATCAAAGTTCTTCCTGGACAGATAACCCAATCCCACTCAAATGACCGAACAGGCTTACGCCCACAAATGCCGTAACAATCGGGGAAATAGCGGGATTCAGGTGATGAAGGCGGCCCGAACGGGCCGCCAGGGTTCAGCAGAGGGGTTTGCTGCCATACCAGCGCGGTGTGTATACCCAGTCACCCCCTTCGGTGCGGGGGAACACGCAGGTGGTGGACGAGCCGATCAGCACCATGGTGCGCATGTCCACTTGCTCCGGTGTGAGCGCACCGAGTGTGGTCACCCGCAGCGTCTGGCCGGGCCGCCCGATATCACGGCCCAGAACCACCGGGGTTTCAGGCGTACGGTGCTGTGCGACGATTTCCAGAGCACGGCCCAACTGCCATGGCCGCGAACGGGAAATCGGGTTATAGAAGGCCAGCGCCAGATCCGCTTCCGCAGCCAGATCCAGGCGCTTCTCGATGATCGACCACGGCTTGAGGTTGTCCGACAGCGACATCACGCAGAAGTCATGCCCCAGCGGCGCACCGGCCTGAGCGGCCGTCGCGAGGGAAGCGGAAACCCCCGGCAGAATCTCCAGATCGACGTTGTGCCAGGCCGGATCGCTCGACTCGTGCAACGCCTCAAGCACCGCTGCCGCCATGGCGAACACACCCGGGTCGCCGGACGACACCACGATCACCGAACGGCCCTGAGCCGCCAGTTCGAAGGCGTGACGGGCACGCTGCATCTCCTCGCGGTTGTCGGTGCAATGCTGCACCTGATCGGAGCGGAAGGGACCGGCCATGCGCACATAGGTTTCGTAACCCAGAACGTCGGTGGCCCGCGCCAGTTCGGCCTTCACGGCAGGCACCATCAATTCGGCCGCGCCCGGTCCGAGACCGATCACCGCCAGACGCCCGCGCGGGCGGCCAATCTGTGTCACATCCAATGGCTGCGCGGCGACGGCGATGGCCAGGCACTGCGCCACCGCAATGATCGTTGCATCGGGCACCGCGCTGCGCGCCAACTCACCGCCATCGGCTGCCGCCGCAACGAAGCGCAGTGGCACTCCGAGCTCCAGCGCCGCTTCACGCAATGCCGCACTGGCGATCAAATCATCAGCCGCCACCAGGCACGCCAACGCTTGCACTGCCACTTTCGCCTGCTGCAATGCCGCGCGAACCCTGTTCGGCAGATCAGCCACTTCGGCACTCACCGCCACCGCGACGCTGCGCGGATAAATCAGCAGTTCGTTGGCGCTCGCCTCACGCTCGGCAGTGCCGACATGGATCGAACGCTGCGCCTGCGGATCTTCCGGCAGTTGCGCCTGATCCAACCACGGCGCCCCCCCTTCGATACGCACGCTGTGCCCGGCGAGCAGGTCAGAGACGAAACGCTTGCCCAGCTCCAGATCGCCGAGGGCATAACCGCTGGGCGGATTGAGCAGGCAGGTGCCAAAGCGCAATTCACCACTGGTGGTGATCGCCGCAGCGACCTGCAATCCGGCAGCGATCTCTCGCGCCATGACATTCACCCCGCCGAGGCCGCCAAGCAGCGGCACCACCGCGCTACCGTCTTCAGCCACGGCCAGCACCGGTGGCTCGGCCCCCTTCTCCAGCAGCAACGGTGCCAGGGTACGAATCACAATCCCCGCCGCGCAGAGGGCGATGATCGGCGTGTCCTGTTGATAAAGCTCGCGCAGGGTTGCGCCGAACTCGTGATAAACACGGTCAGCGCCTTCCACCCGTGCGGCCAGTCCATGGATCAGTGCGCCAGGGTATAGCTGCGCAATCTTGCGTGCGGTCGCGAGGCTGCCATTGCCGAGAATGACAATCGCCGGAGCGGAATGGGCCATCAGCCTTGCCACCTTTCACCGGGAACGATGATCAGCGAGAAATACGGCGAAGACATCGGCTCGACCTGATCCAGCGGCACGATTTTCTGGTTGGCCATGGTCGCGCGCTCCACGTACAGCGCGCGCTCCGCCAGACCGAGCTCTTCCAGCACCTGACGGACCTTGGGGAAGTTGCGCCCCAGTTTCATGATCACCGCCGCATCGGCATCGGCCAGTCGCCGCTTGAGGTCTTCGTGGGGCAACACACCCGACAACACCGACAGGCTCTGGTTGCGATACACCAACGGCGCACCGAGTACCGACGCGCCGCCGAGCATCGAGCAGACACCCGGCACGACTTCGGCTTCATAACGCTCGGCCAGACGATCGTGCAGGTACATGTAGGAGCCGTAGAAGAACGGATCGCCTTCGCAGATCACCGCCACGTCACGGCCCGCATCCAGATGCGCGGCGATTTCTTCGCCGGCGGCATCGTAGAAATCGCTGATCACTTGTTCGTACGACAACGGCGCCGGCAGCGCTTCGGTGGTCACCGGGTAAACCAGCGGCAGCAGGGTTTGTGCGTCCTGCAGATGCGCTTCGATGATGCCGAACGCATTGCCCTTCTTGCCCTTGGCGACGAAGTACGCCACCACCGGTGATTCGCGCAGCAGGCGCAAGGCTTTGACGGTAATCAGTTCCGGATCACCGGGGCCGACGCCCAGGCCAATCAAACGTCCAGGTTGCTGCATCATTCGATCTCCGTGGCGAGGGCGTTGACGGCGGCGGCGGCCATGGCACTACCACCCAGCCGGCCTTGCATGATGACGAAAGGAACGCCACGGCTGTCCGCCGCGAGCATCGCCTTGGATTCGGCGGCGCCGACGAAGCCCACCGGGAAGCCGAGGATCAGCGCCGGTTTCGGGGCACCGGCGTCGAGCATTTCCAGCAGATAAAACAGCGCGGTCGGCGCATTGCCGATCACCACCACACTGCCTTCCAGGTGCGGGCGCCACAGTTCCAGCGCGGCGGCGGAACGGGTATTGCCCAACTCGCGGGCAAGCTCCGGGACGCTGTCGTCGCGCAGGGTGCAGATCACTGGGTTATTGGCAGGCAAACGCGCGCGGGTCACGCCTTCGCTGACCATCCGCGCGTCGCACAGAATCGGCGCGCCAGCGGCCAGTGCATCGCGCCCGGCCTTGCCGGCGCCTTCGGAAAACTGCAGACCGTCGATGGCCTCGACCATGCCGCAAGCGTGGATCACTCGCACCGCGAGTTTCTCCAGGTCGGCCGGAATGCGCGCGAGGTTGGCCTCGGCACGAATGATCGCGAAGGAGTTGCGATAGATCTCCTGACCGTCGCGGATGTAATCAAGCATCAAAGGAACTCCGTGAGCGGGCGTCGAGCAAGGCCACGACCGCTTCAATAGTAAGGTTGCGTGCGTGCAGCGCGCCGAAACCCGGCTGCGCTGCATCGCGAAAATAGAGGTCGTAGTGACCGGGTGAGACGGCCAGCAAAGTCACTGGCGTGACGTGCGCCGCCGCGCAGGAACGCGCGCAGCCAGACAGATGCACATCAAAGACTTGGCCGTGACGTTGCAGCAACGCCGCCAGTTGCAGGGCATCACCCTTGGTGTCGGACAGGCCTTTGCCGCAACCCGCCGAACCGGTGCAGGCGATCAGATGCGCCAAGGCATCGTCTGCCGAACAGCGCAGGCCCAAACTTTCCAGGCTGTGGATAACTTGAGCGGCGTCGTCTTCGTGGATATCTGGCAGCAGCAGGCTTTGCCAAGGTGTGAAGCGCAGACTGCCATCGCCCCGTTCACGGGCCAGTTGTGCCGCGCCCCGAAGCATGGCGGGATCGAGCCGGCCCAGAGGCGGCGTCGCGCCGACATAGACACGACCGGTTTCACGCTGAGGATGAGCGCCTATGTGCAGAACACGAGAGTGCAGAACGCTTGAGTTCGTAACGCGCGGCTCGTTCACGATGGACAGTAGCGGCACACGTTCGGCCACTTGAGCGACAAACCCGGCCACCGGGTATTCGGCCAGCAGATGACGCATGCGCGTCTGATCGGGACGCGCCAGATCGAGGAACAACTCAAGCACCGCGATCACCAACGCATGGCCGTCCTCCAGTCGTACCGCGCCCGACGGAGTCTGGGTCGGGCAACCCGCCAGACCGAAGGCCAGCACGCACTCACCCTCTTGCTCAACGGCGCTCAACCACAGGTCGTGAGGATGTTCGAGCATCGCCAGGCTTTCGCCGCCATCGAGTTGCACGGCAAATTTGGCGCTCAACTGGTGAAAACGCTCATGGCTTTGCAGGCTGGTGAGGGTCTGTTCGGCCAGCGGGCGCGTATCGAGCAACATCTGCTGGTCGATCCCGGCGGTCGGGCTAAGCATCAAATTGCGAACATCGTCGCCCGCCGCGGTACGCGGGCCCAATCCTGCGGCGAGCAGGCTGTCGATCAAGGCCGCCTGCTCGCTGCCAATCCCGCGAATCTGCAGGTTGGCGCGGTTGGTCGCCTCGATCACGCCCCCGGCAAAGCGTTCGGCCGCACTGGCCACCGCCTCAGCCTGAACCGCGCTGATCGAGCCGCCATTCAATTTGATCCGACAGATACCGCCATCCAGTGCCGGGACAATACGCAGCAACCCCGGGCAGGCCGAGGGGCGTAAGGCGGTGGACATCGGGCGTTCGTTCAAAGGGGCGACCGGCTGTGTGGGAAAGGCGCTTCGCGGGCGAAGGCGCGGTATTATGCCTGCTTTGTCCGACGGCATGAAAAGCCTGCCCGTCGGAACAGTCCGTTTGTGGACTTTTTTTGAGGACGGCAGATGTCACCCTGGCTGACAGTAGTAGGTATCGGTGAAGACGGCTTCAAGGGCCTGGGCAAGAACGCCCGTCGCGCCCTGCTGGGCGCCTCGCGGATCTTCGGCGGCCAGCGGCAACTGGATTTATTGCCGGTGTGCATTCGCGGCGAGCGGCAGCTCTGGCCCAGCCCGTTTTCCCTTGAACCATTGCTGGCACAGCGTGGCGAGCCGGTTTGTGTGCTGGCCAGCGGCGACCCGATGTTCTTTGGCGTGGGCGCCAGCCTTGCGCGGCAAGTGCCCGCCGAACAGATGCTGATTCTGCCGGCGCCCTCTTCTTGCTCTCTCGCGGCAGCGCGAATGGGCTGGCCGTTGCAGGACGTGGTGACGCTTTCGGTAGTCGCCCGCCCCGTCGCCGCGCTCAACGCCCATGTGTTCAGTGGTGTGCGCTTGCTGGTGTTGAGCAACGACGGTCAGAGTCCGGCGGCCATCGCGGCGTTGCTGCGCGAGCGCGGTTTCGGGCCGAGTCGCCTCACCGTGCTGGAACATCTGGGCGGCGAAGCCGAACGACGCATCGAAGGTGTCGCCAACGATTGGACTGACCCGGCGATCGCCGACCTGAACCTGATCGCCATCGAATGCATCGCTGAAACGAACACCCCGCGCCTGTCCCGACTGGCCGGCCTGCCGGACTCAGCCTTCCAGCATGACGGCCAACTGACCAAGCGCGATGTACGCGCCATCACCCTCGCCCGCCTTGCTCCGATACCCGGCGAACTGCTGTGGGATGTCGGCGCTGGCAGCGGTTCGATCGGCATCGAATGGATGCGCGCTCATCCGAGTTGCCGGGCGCTGGCCATCGAAGCTGATGAAGGGCGGCAGCTGTTGATCGAACACAACCGCGATGCCTTGGGCGTCCCCGGTCTGCAACTGATTCGCGGCAGCGCGCCGCAAGCCTTGGCCGGGCTAGAACGCCCGGACGCGATTTTCATCGGCGGCGGCGTCACCCGCGAAGGCGTGCTCGACACTTGCTGGGCGCAACTCAAACCCGGTGGCCGGTTGATCGCCAACGCCGTCACCCTGCAAAGCGAAGTGACCCTGATGGCCTGGCGCGAACGGCATGGCGGTGAACTGACCCGCATTCATGTCGCTCAGGCGCAACCGCTGGGCGAGTTCGACACCTGGCGTCAGGCGCTGCCGATTACCCTGCTGGACGTGACGAAACCCCTCGATGCGTGACGAAACCGCCGAACAACCCGCCCCGCTGCGCAGCGGCCTGACCACTGGCAGCTGCGCCACCGCCACCAGCCTCGCGGCGGCACGCCTGCTGCTTGGTGGCGTGGAAGCGGACGCCGTCGAGATCATTCTGCCCAAAGGCAAACGGGTGCAGATGCGCCTGGAATTCTGTCGGCTGATGAACGACGGCGCCGAAGCCGGAACGATCAAGGACGCCGGCGACGACCCGGACGTGACCCACGGCGCCCTGCTCTTTTCCCAGGTGCGCCTGCACCGCGAGCCGGGCATCCGCTTCAGCGCCGGCCGTGGCGTGGGCACCGTCACCCGGCCCGGCTTGGTGCTGGGCGTCGGCGAACCGGCGATCAACCCGGTGCCGCGCAAGATGATCAGCGAGCACCTGACGCGGCTGGCCGAGGAGCTGGATTACCAGGGTGGTTTCGAGGTCACGGTGAACGTCGAGGACGGCGAAGCCCTGGCGCTGAAAACCATGAACCCGCGACTGGGGATTCTCGGCGGCTTGTCGATCCTCGGCACCAGCGGCATCGTCCGGCCATTCTCCTGCGCGGCCTACATCGCCTCGATCCATCAAGGCATCGACGTGGCCAAAACCAACGGCTACCTGCACATCGCCGCGTGCACCGGCAACGCCAGCGAAGACACCATGCGCCGAGTCTACGACCTGCCGGAAATCGCCCTGATTGAAATGGGCGACTTCGTCGGCGCGGTGCTCAAGCATTTGCGCAAAGTGCCTGTGGATAAACTCAGCCTGTGCGGCGGCTTCGGCAAGATCAGCAAACTGGCGGCCGGGCACATGGATTTACACAGTCGGCATTCAAGTATCGACCTGCCGCAACTGGCTGAATGGGCCGCAGCGGTCGGCGCCGATGAGGCGTTGCAACAAGCGATCCGCGACGCCAATACCAGTCAGCAGGCGTTGGCGATGGCCAGCGCCGCCGGGATCGCGCTCGGCGACGCGGTGTGTCAGCACGCCCTGGACTTTGCCCGCAGCGTGGTGCCGGCGCAGGTTCAGGTCGAAGTGTTCGCCATCGATCGCCAGGGCGGGATTGTCGGCCATGCGGGAGTTTTCCAATGAAGCGTGTGTTGTTGCTCGGTGGCGTGACTGAAGCATTGGCCATCGCCCGGAGTCTGGGCCCGGAACACATTTACAGCCTGGCCGGTGTCGGTCGTGTACCGACGGATCTGAACTGTCAGGTTCGCGTCGGCGGCTATGGCGGCGCTGAAGGTCTGGCGCAATTCATCCGGGATGAAGGCATTGACCTGCTGCTGGATGCGACCCATCCCTATGCAGCGCAAATCAGCCAGAACGCCGCCACCGCCGCGCAATTGTGCGGCATCGCCTGCTGGGCCCTGCGGCGTCCGGCCTGGCAACCACAAGCCGGGGATGACTGGCGCGAAGTCAGCGACTGGGCCGAACTGATCGAAGCGCTCAACCCCTTCCGCCGACCGCTGTTCACCCTCGGACGCGAACCGTTGCAGCACCTGCACGAAATCCCGCCGGAGCAATTCTGGACGTTGCGTGCACTGGACGTTTATCCGGGTAACGAGCGCTGCGAAGTGATCGGCGCGCGTGGGCCGTTTCTGATCGAGGATGAACGCGAACTGTTCGAGCGTCGGCAGATCGATGTGCTGATCAGCAAGAACAGCGGCAGCACCGCCACCGAGCCGAAACTGGAAGTGGCGCGGGAACGTGGAGTGCCGGTGCTGGTGTTGAAGCGGCCGGTGTTGCCGGGGGTTGAGCGGGGGTTTGAGGCGGTGGATGAGGTGCTGGCAGAACTGGGGAAGCGCAATCTAACGGACGCGTAAATAATTGTGGCGAGGGAGCTTGCTCCCGTTGGGCCGCGAAGCGGCCCCCCTATCTCAAAAAAGAAAGGGACCGCTGCGCAGTCCAACGGGAGCAAGCTCCCTCGCCACAGGATTGTGGATTAGCCTCAACTCATCCGGCATTTCCAATCGATACCGCTACACTCGTTTGAAAATCTGCTGCGACACCACACCGCACGCGGCCTTTTTACTTATCGCCCCTGATCAGGCTAAATAGCCGCGCCTGATTGCCCACTCAACCGGATCTGCCCTCATGTCCCGACAACGGCTTGCATTTGCCTGGATCGCCTGCTTTGCAGTGCTGTTCAACATGCTCGCCATGCCGATGTCCGGAGCGATGGCGCAGACGGCGAAATCGCCTGCCGAGCAGTTGTTGTGGGGCAGTTTCTGTTCTTCCAGCGGCACGAAGCTGGTGGCGATTTCCCTCGGCGCTATCGAGCAGAAAGCTCCGCAGAGCGACGACCATTCCAACATGCAACATTGCTGGTGTTGCTCGGGTTCCGCACCGTTAGTGGCGCTACCGGGGCATGCTCCGCAATTGTATTTCGCGCGATTCGAGGCCAATCGAAGCCTGCCGCCTGCCACGCTCGACACACCGACACCGCGCCAGCAATGGCCCAGTCTCAACCCCCGCGCGTCCCCTCTGGTGTGATTCCTTCTCGCAATTGACCTGCGTTTTGAATCGTTCTGGAGAACTGCCATGTTGAACAAACTCATCGTTCTGGCTGTGTTGCTGCTGCCTGCCTGTTTTGCCAATGCCCAAGAATACAAGGCTGGCGAGCTTGAGATCGCCGATCCGTGGTCGCAAGAGTTGCCGCCCAATGCGCCCACCGTCGCGGCGTATTTCGTGATTCACAACAGCGGCAAAACCGCTGACCGGCTGCTCAGCGTCGGATCGCCGATATCCGGCAAGGCCGAGTTGCACGAACATGTGATGCAAAACGATCTGATGAAAATGCAGCAAGTGCCCAGCGTCGAGGTTCCGGCTGGCGGCGAAGCCACCTTCGCGCCGATGGCGTATCACGTGATGCTGCTGGAGCTGAAAGACCGCAGCCTGTTGAGCGACGGCAAGCGCTTTCCGCTGACGATGCACTTCGAGAAGTCTGGCGATGTGACGGTCGAGGTCACGGTGCAGAAAAAGGCACCAGACGGCATGCAAGAGCATATGCACGCCCAGTAATCGCCCGCGTTGAAATCGCCCATGCGCCCGCTTGGCGCCAGGTCATCCGTGCAACGTCGTCAGTCAATGAGCCTGACGCGTGGCAGCTGGATCAGCCTGTTCGCCATGCTGATGATCTTTATCGGTCCGCTGATTTCTCAGTCGATGCCGATGGATTCGCGTGCCTCGATGTCCTTGAGCATGTCGATGGACATGCCCATGGACATGTCGGCCATGGAGCATGGCGCGCAACCCGCCGCCGAGCACTGCCCACCCAAAGCCGACCATCATGCGCTCTGGGAAAAATGCGGCTATTGCAGCCTGCTGTTCAATTGCCCGGCGCTCACTGGCGGCCAGTCCTTCGTCGCCTTCAACAATCCACAGACAACCACCTTCACCACACCCTTCACCCGCCTGGGCCACGCCCGGCAAACCTTCTTCCCCGGCGCCCGCACCCGCGCGCCGCCCATCGTCGCGTAAACACCCACCTCCGCTCTCACACGGTTTAGAAGACAGCCGCAGGCTGCCGGCCGTGTCGTTTACGACTGTTCGATGGAAATTGTCATGTCCAGGTTTTCTGCTGACACACGTTTGGGCACTGCCCAGGCTTCTCTTGCCCTGAACCAATCCTGCGTTCGTTTCAGGCAGGCCACCGCCGTCCTTTGCGGCTTGCTGCTGACACCGATGGTGCTGGCCGATGAACACACAGGCCACACCGAAGAACTGAGCCCGACGGTGATCACTGCCATCGCGCCAAGTTCGCCGCTGACCATCGTCACCAACCCCAAGGACCCGCGCCAACCGGTGCCGGCCAGCGACGGTGGCGATTATCTGAAGACCATCCCCGGTTTCGCGCTGGTACGCAACGGCGGCACCAACGGCGATCCGGTGCTGCGCGGCATGTTCGGCTCGCGCCTGAATATCCTCACCAACGGCAGCATGATGCTCGGCGCCTGCCCCGGCCGCATGGACGCGCCAACCTCATACATTTCACCGGAAACCTACGACAAACTGACCGTCATCAAAGGCCCGCAAACCGTGCTCTGGGGGCCCGGCGCATCGGCTGGCACCATCCTGTTCGACCGCGAGCCGGAAAGCTTCGGCGAACTCGGCACCCGGGTGAACGCCAGCGTGCTGGCCGGTTCCAACGGCCGCTTCGACAAAGTGGTGGACGCCGCTGCCGGCGGGCCGCTGGGTTACGTGCGGGTGATCGGCAACACCGCGCATTCCGACGACTACAAGGACGGCGACAACGACACCGTGCCTTCGCGCTATGACAAGTGGAACGGCGACGTTGCTGTCGGCTGGACCCCGAGCGCCGACACGCTGCTGGAGCTGACTGCCGGCAAAGGCGATGGCGAAGCCCGTTACGCCGGGCGCGGCATGGACGGTTCGCAGTTCTTGCGCGAAAGCCTGGGCCTGCGCTTCGAACAATCGAACATCGGTGAGGTACTGGATAAGGTCGAGGCACAGGTCTACTACAACTACGCTGACCACGTGATGGACAACTACACCCTGCGCACACCGTCCGGCACCGGGATGATGGCCGGCCCCATGGCCTCCAACGTCGACCGCCGGACCCTCGGCGCGCGGATCAAAGCCACTTGGCGCTGGGCCGACGTGCAGTTAATCAGTGGCCTGGATGCGCAAACCAACGAACATCGCCAACGCAGCGCCATGGGCGTCGACACTTACAAGGATGTGCCACGCAACAAGGACGCCGACTTCCACAATTACGGCGTGTTCAGCGAACTGACCTGGTACGCCGCCGACCGTGATCGGCTGATCACCGGTGCACGACTGGATCGCGCCTCGGCCAAGGATTACCGGCAGACCATCGGCTCCGGGATGATGACCCGCTCGAACCCAACGGCCGACGACACCCGCGCCGATACGCTGCCGAGCGGTTTCGTCCGTTACGAACATGACCTGGCCGACAGTCCGACCACGCTGTACGCGGGCCTCGGTCATGCCCAGCGCTTCCCGGATTACTGGGAGCTGTTTTCGCCCAACTCAGGCCCTGCCGGTTCAGTGAATGCGTTCGACTCGATCAAACCGGAAAAAACCACCCAGTTCGACTTCGGCCTGCAATACAAGACCGAAGACCTCGAAGCCTGGGCCTCGGGTTACGTCGGCCAGGTGCGTGACTACATCCTGTTCAACTACACGCCCGGGATGACGGGCACCACCTCGCAAGCCGAGAACATCGACGCGCGAATCATGGGCGGCGAACTCGGTGTGGCCTACAAGCTGACAGCCCACTGGAAAGCCGACGCGACCCTGGCCTACGCCTGGGGCAAGAACAGCAGCGACGGCAGCGCGCTGCCGCAAATGCCGCCGCTGGATGCACGTTTCGGCCTGACCTACAGCGAAGACAACTGGAGCGCCGGCGCCCTGTGGCGGGTGGTCGCGGCGCAGAACCGCATCGACCAGAACAAGGGCAACGTGGTCGGCAAAGACTTCGACACAAGCTCGGGCTTTGGCGTGTTTTCGCTCAACGGCGCGTACCGGATCAACAAGAACTGGAAGGTCAGCAGTGGCGTCGACAATTTGTTTGGCAAGGCTTACGCCGAACACTTGAACCTGGCGGGCAACGCCGGTTTCGGCTTCCCGGCCAATGATCCGCAAGCCATCAACGAACCGGGGCGCACGCTCTGGACCAAGGTGGATATGAGCTTCTAAAAGCTTCGCGGGCAAGCCCGCTCCCACACGGGCGACGTTGAACCTGTGGGAGCGGGCTCGCCCGCGATCGGTTGCGCAGCAACCGCACTAAACAACAAAAACCTACGCCTGGCGGAGCACACGAATGAAACACCCCAAACCGAATTTCTACAACCTGGCCTGGCGCTGGCATTTCTATGCCGGCCTGTTCGTCGCACCCTTCATGGTCATGCTGGCCCTGACCGGCATCATCTACCTGTTCAAACCGCAACTCGATCCGTTGATGTACGGCAGCCTGCTGAACGTCCCGGCCGCTCATCACACAGTCACCGCCGACGACCTGCTAAAACGCGTGAAAGAGGCGTATCCACAAGGCCGGATCAAGCAGTACCTGCCACCGGTCAACGCCGAGCGCAGTGCACAATTTGTGGTGATCAATGAAGGTCATGAACTGAACGTGTTCATCGATCCGTACCACGGCGACATCCTTGGCGAGCAAGACGCGAAGAAGAATCTGCAAGCGATTGCGCGCTCGATTCACAGCGAATTGATGATCGGCACCGTCGGTGATCGGCTGGTGGAACTGGCCGCCGGTTGGGGCGTCGTGCTGGTGGTCTCCGGGCTATTTTTGTGGTGGCCGCGCGGCCAGTCCGCCGGGGTTCTCTGGCCACGTTTGAACAGTCGTGGCCGCGTGCTCTGGCGTGACCTGCACGCAGTGACCGGTTTCTGGGGCGCGGCGTTCTTGCTGGTGATGCTGCTCAGTGGCATGACCTGGACCGGGTTCTGGGGCAAGCAATACGCCAACCTCTGGAACCGCTTTCCGGTCGCCATGTGGAATGACGTGCCCAAGTCCGACGTCGAGGCCCGCAGCCTCAACAGCGCCACGCGCCAGACCGTGCCCTGGGCCATGGAGAACACGCCGATGCCGATGTCCGGCGACCACGCTGAACACATGGCTCACACCGGCACACAGGCCGGTCCGGCAGCGCCGACCATCAGCCTGCAAGACGTGCAGAACATCGCCGTGCAGCGCAAGGTCGAGCCCGGCTACAGCATCACCTTCCCCACCACGGCCACCGGTGTGTTCACCCTCGCGGTGTTCGCCGACGACCCGCGCAACGACGCCACCCTGCATATCGACCAGTACACCGGCGACGTCCTCGCCGACGTGCGCTGGCAGCATTACAGCAACGTCGCCCGGGCCACGGAAGTCGGCGTGATGCTGCACGAAGGCAAGATGTTCGGCCCGTTCAATCAGATCATCGTGCTGCTGATCTGCCTGATGATTTTGCTCAGCGCCGTCAGCGGTGTGGTGATCTGGTGGAAGCGTCGCCCGCAGGGCAAATTCGGCGTGCCGCCGCTGCGTCATGATCTGCCGAAGTGGAAAACCGCGATGGTCATCATGTTCGGGCTGGCGGTGATGTTTCCGTTGGTGGGGGCTTCGCTGGTCGTCGTGTGGGCATTGGATTGGACGCTGCTGTCGCGCTTGGGCCGGCAAACTGAATCCACCTCACCTTCATCATGAAACAGGCGAGATGCGCGGGATAGAAGGATCTGTAGACTTCCGGCGCTTATCTCCCGGTCATTTTCAGTGTTACTGTATAACGAGAATGTACCGCCTTGCCCGCAGCCGGATGCTGCGGGTTTTCTTTTGAAGAAGTGACTCACCGCCTCGATGAACAAGTACCTCTTGTCCGGCCTCTGCCTGCTCGCGATGAATAACAGCGCCCAAGCGCAGCCGCTGACTCTGCCGACCGGCACCATCACCGCACCGGCCTTTGACGACGACACCGTCAGCCTGAACACCCCGACCACCGCCGGTTCACGCCTTGATCTGACGTCGCTGGAAACCCCGGCCAGTGTCGAAAGCCTGACCGGCGAACAAGTCCGCTCGCGTGGTGATCGCAACGTGCAGGACGCGGTGTCGCGCAGCACCGGGATCAGCCGCACCGGTACGCCCGGCGATGGCGGCACGTCGTTGTCGGCGCGGGGTTTTACCGGGCAGGGTTCGGTGATGCAGTTGTTCGACGGCAACCGAATGTACTCCGGCATGGGCACCGTGACCTTCCCGGTCGACACCTGGTCGGTGGAGCGGGTCGATGTGCTGCGCGGCCCGGCGTCGGTGCTGTACGGCGAAGGCGCGACCGGCGCAGTGGTCAACGTGATCCCGAAAAAGCCCTTTGAAGGCGAGATCGAAAACCACGTTCGCCTCGGTTACGGTTCCTACGACAGCCAGCAACAGGCCTTCGACAGTGGCGGTTCGTTGAGCGATACGTTGAGCTACCGCTTGAACCTCAATCGCCTGCGCAGCAACGGTTGGGTCGACCGTGGAGATTCATCCAGCGACTTCATCAGTGCCGCCCTGCGTTGGCAGGCAACGGATGATCTGGCCATCACCCTGGCCCATGATTACGGCGATCAGAAGCCGATGAATTATTTCGGCACGCCGCTGATCAACGGGCACTTCAAAGAGAGCCTGCGAGACAAGAACTACAACGTCAGCAATGACAAGCAACACTACAACGATCAATGGACGCGCCTGACCAGCGACTGGCAGATTTCCGAGAACATCAGTTCGAGCAATGAACTCTATTACCTCAAGGCCCAACGTCGCTGGCAGAACGCCGAGAACTACAACTTCGACCGCGATAACCAACAACTCAGCCGTAGCGGCTATTTCGGCATCGGCCACAAGCAGGAACAGGTCGGCGACCGTCAGACCTTCACCTTCAAACACTCGCTGTTCGGTCTCGACAGCCAGACCGTGACCGGCGTCGATTACAACCGCATCCGCTTCCAGCTCGAAAGCAACTCGCCGTTCACTGACGTCTTGCCCGATGGCCAACCGGTCGATCTGTATCACCCGCAGCGCGGCAACTTTGAGAGTGCCGATCCGTACCGCGATCAGTTCCAGTCCACCACCAGACAAATGTCGGCCTTCGCCGAGAACCGCACCCAGCTGAGCGAACGCTGGTCCCTGGTGACCGGTGTGCGTCGCGACTACGTGCACGTGGACCGCGAGAACCTGATCGATGGTAGCCAAAGCGACAAGACCCTGACCGGCAACAACTGGAAGGCTGGCCTGGTGTTTGCCGTGACCCCAGACACCTCGTTCTACGGCCAGTACGCCACCAGCACAGATGGTGTCGGCGGTTTGATTTCCCTGAGCCCGAGCCAACAGCAATATGACCTGGCTAGCGCCAGGCAGACCGAAATCGGTGTGAAGCAGATGTTCTGGGACCAACGCGGCGAATGGACCCTGGCGGCCTATCGCATCGTCAAAAAGAAACTGCTGACCGATGATCCAGGCAATCCGACGCTCAAGCAGCAGGTCGGTCAGCAATCGTCCAACGGGCTGGAAGCCAGCCTCGATCTGCAACTGCCGCACGCCTGGCAGTTGCAGGCCAACGCAGCCATCGTCAAAGCCAAATACGATGACTTCGAAGAGGTGGTCAGTGGTGTGCCAGTGTCGCGCAACGGCAATCGCCCGGCGGACGTGCCACGGCGCACGGCGAATCTGTGGCTGAGCAAAGCGATCAACGATGACCTGAAGGCCGGGGCCGGTGTGCGCTATGTCGATGCGCGTTTTGCAGACATGACCAACCAGAACGAACTGCCGAGCTACACCGTGGTGGACGCCACGCTGTCATGGAAAGCGCTGCGTAATACGACGCTGGGGGTGCAGGTGAACAATCTGTTTGACCGTCAGTACGCGCAAAGCCAATACAATGAGGGCCAGCAGTGGATCCTCGGCGAGCCGCGATCGTTTTTTGTCACCGCTGATTACACCTTTTAAAAGATGGAATGCTCTTGTGGCGAGGGAGCTTGCTCCCGCTGGGTTGCGAAGCGACCCCAAAACCAGGCGCGCCGGTTTTCTCTGACACTGCGCATTGTCTGGTTTTGCGACTGCTGCGCAGCCGAGCGGGAGCAAGCTCCCTCGCCACAGGTGTGTGCTGACTTGAACGATCATCAGGAATGAAATGACCTCGCTGAACCTCACGAACCTCGCCTGGACACCCCTGGGTCACGGTCACTGTCATCACCAGTTCCAGCTGCGTGACGCATCGCTGCACGTGGCTGCCGGTGAGTTCGTCGGGTTGATCGGCCCCAACGGCAGCGGCAAAACCAGCCTGTTGCGTTGCGCCTATCGTTTCAGCAAACCGGAAAGCGGTGAGGTCAAACTCGACCATCACAACGTCTGGAAGCAATCCTCTCGTTGGTGCGCGCAACGCATCGCGGTGGTGTTGCAGGAGTTCCCCGATGCCTTCGGTTTGACCGTCGAAGAAGTGGTCGCCATGGGCCGCACGCCGCACAAAGGCCTGTTTGATGGCGACACCCTTGAAGACCGAAAACTCGCGACCAACGCCCTCGAATCGGTCGGCCTCAAGGGCTTCGAAGACCACGCCTTCGCCACCCTTTCCGGCGGTGAAAAACAGCGTGTGATCCTCGCCCGCGCCCTGGCCCAGCAACCGCAATTGCTGATCCTCGACGAGCCGACCAATCACCTCGACCCGCGCTATCAGCTGGAGCTGTTACAACTGGTCAAACGCCTGCAAATCGGCACGCTGGCGAGTATTCACGACCTCAATCTGGCAGCGGCTTTCTGCGATCGGCTGTACGTAATCAATCACGGTCACATTGTGGCCAGCGGCCCCCCCAAAGAAGTCCTGACCGCACAACTTTTGCACAACGTGTTCGGCGTCGACGCCCTGATCGATGACCATCCCTTGCACGGCTACCCACGAATCACCTGGATAACCCAACCATGACTTTGCGTTCCCTGTTTTGCGTCGCTCTGTTGCTGGGCAGCGCCCAAGCATTGGCCGAGGCCACCCATTACCCGCTGACCGTCCAGAGCTGCAACCGCGAAGTCACCTTCAAGGCAGCACCGAAACACGCGGTCAGCCATGACATCAACATGACCCAGATGATGCTCGCCCTCGGTCTCAAACCCAGGATGGCGGGGTATAGCGGCGTGACGGGCTGGAAGTCGGTGACGCCCGAGATGCAGACCATCCTCGATGGCTTGCCGGAGCTCGCGGCCAAGTACCCGTCGGTGGAAACCCTGCTCAACGCCAACGTCGATTTCTTCTTTGCCGGTTGGGATTACGGCATGCGCGTCGGCGGCGATCTCACGCCGCAAACCCTGCAACCGCTGGGCATCAACGTCTACGAACTCACCGAGTCCTGCGCCTTCGTCATGAAGCGCCCGCCGGCCAGTCTGGAAGACACTTACAACGACCTGCGCAACCTCGGGAAAATCTTCGACGTGCAGGACCGCGCCAACACCGTGATCACCCAAATGCAGGCGCAAGTCGCCGACATCCGCAAGGATCTGCCGACGGACAAACCTCGGGTATTTCTGTACGACAGCGGTGAGGACCGGGCCATGACTTCCGGGCGCCTCGGCATGCCACAGGCGCTGATCGATGCCGCCGGTGGGCGCAACATTCTCGACGACGTTGATGCGAGCTGGACGCGGGTGAATTGGGAGAACGTGGTCGAGCGCAATCCGCAGGTGATCGTGATCGTCGACTACGGCGAAGTCACCGCCGAGCAGAAGGAACAATTCCTGCTGAACAACCAGGCCCTGCAATCGGTGGACGCGATCAAGAACCAGCGTTTCATCGTCATTCCGTACGTGCAGGCCACGCCCGGGATCGACAACGTGCTGGCGGTCGAAACCCTGGCCAAGGGTTTCCACGGCGAATGATCGATCGTCGCTATGCCTTGTTGCTGATCGCCCTCGGCGCGCTGTTGCTGGTGTCGTGTGTGGTATCGCTGGGCTTCGGCCCGGCGCGGGTGCCGGTGGAGGTGGTCTGGCGGATATTGCTGCACAAGATTGTTGGTGTCGGTGTTGCGGACTGGACTGCCGGCCAGGAACACATCGTCTGGCTGATCCGCGTGCCACGCATGTTGCTCGGTGCGCTGGTAGGCGCCGGTCTGGCGTTGATTGGCGCGGTGCTGCAAGCGGTAACGCGCAATCCATTGGCTGATCCGCACCTGCTTGGCGTGACCTCCGGCGCGACCCTCGGCGCGGTGATCGTGGTGCTGCATGTCGGTGAAATCGTAGGCCTGCTGACCTTGCCGATTGCCGCGTTTATTGGCGCGCTGCTGAGCATGTTGATCGTGCTGATGATCGCCAATCACAATGGGCGGCTGGACAGTGATCGGCTGCTGTTGTGCGGCGTGGCGGTGTCGTTCGTGATGATGGCGATCGCCAATTTGCTGTTGTTTCTCGGTGATCACCGCGCCAGTTCTGCGGTGATGTTCTGGATGCTTGGCGGGCTCGGGTTGGCGCGTTGGGAGTTGCTCGCGGTGCCGGCCGCCAGTGTGTTGCTTGGGTTGGTGTTGTTGCTGGGGATGGCTCGGCCGTTGAATGCGTTGATGGCGGGTGAACAGACGGCGGTGACCCTCGGCCTCAATGCTCGCACCGTGCGGCTGCGGGTGTTTTTGATTGCCTCGTTGATGACCGGGGTGTTGGTGTCGATCAGTGGGTCTATCGGGTTTGTCGGGCTGATGGTGCCGCACATTGCGCGGCGATTGGTTGGGGCAGAACATCGGCGATTGCTGCCGGTGTGCGTCTTGTTGGGCAGCCTGTTCCTCGTCTGGGTGGATGTGGCCGCACGTACCCTGATCGCCCCGGAAGACTTGCCCATCGGCGTCGCCACTGCGGCGATTGGCGGGTTGTTCTTCATCGGCCTAATGCGTCGTCGCTGACTCCACAAGGACACCACTGGACCTGTGGGAGCTGGCTTGCCTGCGATGGCGGCGGCACATTCAACATTTCTGTGGCTGACCCACCGCTATCGCGGGCAAGCCCGCTCCCACAGGGATGTATGGCTCCGCATACCCGGATTTGATCGTTCCCACGCTCCCGCGTGGGAATGCCGCCAGGGACGCTCCGCGTTCCGCTGTTGAATGTTTAACGGATGTGTCAAAACACGGAACTTTCCCACGCCTTTTTCAGGTTGTTCGTCGGACGCGAGCCCTCTAGTCTTGGGCTGTCGCTGAAAACTCAGCGATCGGGTGTGAGAGCCCGGAAGAGGTTTTAATCCATCGCCAGTACCACCATAATCGCCGACAGCTTATCCGCTGCCTGCAATGCTCTATGGCGGCTGTGTGCGGGCGGACTTCGGTCCGGCCGGGTTTGATCCTCTACCGGTTTCTCACTCCGCACATAGCTGCCACCACTCCGTCGCGTGAGAAACGACGAGTGATGGCTTCAACTGATTAGAGGACATTTCAATGAATAAGAAACTCGTACCAGACCCACCCTTCAATACCACCACCCCCAACGCCGAAGCCTCGCGCACCGAAGAATTACTCAAAGACCGCGAAGCCATAAAACGCGCCCTCGACTACTACCTCGATCCCCCGGCGCCCTACACCGAAAAACCCCGCCGCCCCAGCACCATGTTCATCGTCGCCCCGAATATGGATACCGAAAGCCTCCTGGCCCACGCCTGTGAATCGTTGGCCACAGCGAGTGTCCTGGCCAGCGATTCCGCCAACAACCTGATCGGACCGCAGCGCTATACGGTGTTGGCGATTCAACAGAGCATCATGCTGGCGGAGCTGGCGGTGAACCGGGCGCTGGATAACGTCGATCCGGCGTAGACCGCGTTATCGTTCATCGCGAGCAGGCTCGCTCCCACAGGGATTATCGTCGTCCACAGATTCCGCGTACGACACACATCTACTGTGGGAGCGAGCCTGCTCGCGATGGCGGCGACACATTCAATACTCTTGTGACTGACTCACCATCTTCGCGAGCAAGCTTCGCTCCTACAGGAGCCAGGCAATATCTGCGCCCCAATGTGGCGCACCTCTTCGCACCAACGCGCCAATCGCGATCCTTCATGGTGCGCCGCCCACACCGCGCAACCGCTCTAATACGACATTTCCTTGCCCTTCCCCGACCGGGCACAGCCCTTGCTAAAGACCCTTCAGTCGTCCGCATCTGCCAACCATAAAAAACCTTAACGTTCATGGAGATCGCACAATGAAGCGTCGCAGTTTGATCAAGGCTTTCACACTATCGGCAAGCATTGCCGCGATGGGCATGGCCTGGACGGTCCAGGCCGCCGAGACCATCAAGGTCGGTATTCTGCATTCGTTGTCCGGCACCATGGCGATCTCCGAAACCTCGCTCAAAGACATGGCGTTGATGACCATCGACGAAATCAACGCCAAGGGCGGCGTGAACGGCAAGATGCTCGAACCGGTGGTGGTTGACCCGGCATCAAACTGGCCGCTGTTCGCCGAAAAGGGCCGGCAGTTGCTGACTCAGGACAAGGTGGCGGTGGTGTTCGGTTGCTGGACGTCGGTGTCGCGTAAATCGGTGCTGCCGGTGTTCGAAGAGCTCAACGGCCTGCTGTTCTACCCGGTGCAATACGAAGGCGAAGAGATGTCGCCGAACGTGTTCTACACCGGCGCGGCACCCAACCAGCAAGCGATTCCGGCGGTGGAATACCTGATGAGTGAAGAAGGCGGCAGCGCCAAGCGCTACTTCCTGCTCGGCACCGACTACGTCTACCCGCGCACCACCAACAAGATTCTGCGCTCGTTCCTGCACTCCAAAGGTGTGGCGGACAAGGACATCGAAGAGGTCTACACCCCGTTCGGCCACAGCGATTACCAGACCATCGTGGCCAACATCAAAAAATTCTCCGCCGGTGGCAAGACAGCGGTCATCTCCACGGTCAACGGCGACTCCAACGTGCCGTTCTATAAGGAACTGGCCAACCAGGGCCTGAAAGCCACCGACGTTCCGGTCGTGGCGTTCTCCGTGGGCGAAGAAGAATTGCGCGGCATCGACACCAAGCCGCTGGTGGGCAACCTCGCGGCGTGGAACTACTTCGAGTCGGTCGAGAACCCGCAGAACAAGAAATTCGTCGCCGACTGGAAAGCCTACGCCAAGAAACACAACCTGCCGGGCGCCGACAAAGCGGTGACCAACGACCCGATGGAAGCCACCTACGTCGGCATCCACATGTGGGCGCAAGCGGCGGAGAAAGCCAAGTCCACCGACGTCGACAAAGTCCGCGAAGCCCTGGCCGGCCAGACCTTCGCTGCGCCGTCCGGCTACACCCTGACCATGGACAAGACCAACCACCACCTGCACAAGCCGGTGATGATTGGCGAGATTCAGGCCGACGGTCAGTTCAACGTGGTGTGGCAGACCGAAGGGCCGATCCGCGCCCAACCGTGGAGCCCGTTCATTCAGGGTAACGACAAGAAGCCGGATTATGCGGTGAAGAGCAACTGATTCACCCCGCTTAGCCTGATCGTTCCCACGCTCTGCGTGGGAATGCCTCAACGGACGCTCTGCGTCCGCTTTGGGACGCGGAGCGTCCCGGGCTGCATTCCCACGCGGAGCGTGGGAACGATCAATACAGGACACTCGCTATGCCCACCGCCCTTTACCGCTTGATCCTCGTCATCGCACTTTTGTTACCGATGGCCACCCACGCCGGCGACGCCGAAGACTTCGTCGCGGCCAATCCCTTGCAACAAGCAAAACTTCTGGAAGCCTGGGCCGCGCAACCCGATCCGGTCCGTATCGAACTGATCAACGCCCTGCAACAAGGCGAATTGACTGTCGATGGCCAGCCTAAAATCCTGCGCCTGAATAACCGCTTGCGAGGTCTGATCGACACCGCTTTGGCCAGCCACCAATTACTCGCCGCCGACGCACAAATCCGCTTGGCCGCCGCACAGCAATTGCAGAAAAGCGCCAAACCCGCGCAGCTGAAATTCCTCGACCAGCAACTGGCTGGCGAAAAAGACGAAACCGTTCACGCCGCCCTGAGCCTGGCGCTGGCCAATCTGCAACTGGTCGATACCGACCCGGTCGTGCGCCTCGCCGCTGTGCGTCTGCTCGGTGAAACCGGCGACCCACTGGCCCGCACCCGCCTCGAAGGTTTGCTGGAGCCGGGCGTTGAAGCCGATGCCAGCGTGCGCACCGCCGCTGAAACCAGCCTGGCTCAGGTCAAACGCAAACTGCTGATCGGTGAGATCCTCGGGCAAGCCTTCAGCGGTATGTCCCTCGGTTCGATTCTGCTGCTGGCGGCATTGGGGCTAGCAATCACCTTCGGCCTGCTCGGCGTGATCAACATGGCCCACGGCGAGATGCTGATGCTAGGCGCCTACTCGACTTACGTGGTGCAATTGATGTTCCAGCGCTTCGCCCCGCAAGCCATTGAGTTCTATCCGCTGATTGCCCTGCCGGTAGCGTTTTTCGTCACCGCTGCAATCGGGATGGCACTGGAACGCACGGTGATTCGTCATCTCTACGGTCGCCCGTTGGAAACCCTGCTCGCCACGTGGGGCATCAGCCTGATGCTGATTCAATTGGTGCGGCTGGTGTTCGGCGCGCAGAACGTCGAGGTGGCCAACCCGGCGTGGTTGTCGGGCGGGATTCAGGTGCTGCCGAACCTGGTGCTGCCGTACAACCGCATCGTGATCATCGCGTTCGCCTTGTTTGTGGTGGTGCTGACCTGGCTGCTGCTGAACAAGACGCGCCTGGGCCTGAACGTGCGCGCCGTCACCCAGAACCGCAACATGGCCGCCTGCTGCGGCGTGCCGACCGGGCGCGTCGACATGCTCGCCTTCGGCCTCGGCTCGGGCATTGCTGGCCTCGGCGGCGTGGCGCTCAGCCAGATCGGCAACGTCGGCCCGGACCTCGGCCAGAGCTACATCATTGACTCGTTCCTGGTGGTGGTACTCGGCGGTGTCGGTCAACTGGCCGGCAGCGTGCTCGCCGCCTTCGGGCTCGGCATCGCCAACAAAATTCTCGAACCGCAGATCGGTGCGGTGCTGGGCAAAATCCTGATCCTCGCGCTGATCATTCTGTTCATCCAGAAACGTCCGCAAGGCCTCTTCGCACTGAAAGGACGGGTGATCGACTGATGAATCAGCCTCTGATACTCACGGCCACACAAAAAGCCGGCCCCAAGGTCACGATCGCCGTCGGTGGAGTAATCCTCGCTCTGCTGCTGGCGTTGCCATTGCTGTCGTTGTTGCCAGCAGACAGCATCTTTCATGTCTCGGCTTACACGCTGACGCTGGTGGGCAAGATTCTTTGCTATGCCATCGTCGCCCTGGCGCTGGATCTGGTCTGGGGTTACGCCGGCCTTTTGTCGCTGGGTCACGGTCTGTTCTTCGCCCTCGGCGGTTACGCCATGGGCATGTACCTGATGCGCCAGGCTTCGGGTGACGGCTTGCCGGCGTTCATGACGTTCCTGTCGTGGACCGAGTTGCCGTGGTACTGGACCGGCACCAGCAGCTTCCTCTGGGCCATGTGCCTGGTGGTGCTGGCGCCGGGTTTGCTGGCGCTGGTGTTCGGTTTCTTCGCCTTCCGTTCGCGGATCAAGGGCGTGTATTTCTCGATCATGACTCAGGCCCTGACCTTCGCCGGGATGCTGCTGTTTTTCCGCAACGAAACCGGGTTTGGCGGCAACAACGGTTTCACCAACTTCCGCACCATCCTCGGGTTCGGCATTACGGAACCGGGGACGCGTGCGGTGTTGTTTTTCGCCACGGTGCTGTTGCTGGTGGCGAGCCTGTTCATCGGCTGGCGGCTGGCGCAAAGCAAGTTTGGCCGAGTACTGACCGCGTTGCGCGATGCCGAAAACCGCCTGATGTTTTGCGGCTACGACCCGCGTGGTTTCAAACTGTTCGTGTGGGTGTTGAGCGCGGTGCTATGCGGTTTGGCTGGCGCGCTGTATGTGCCGCAAGTCGGCATCATCAACCCGAGCGAAATGTCGCCGACCAACTCGATCGAGGCCGCCGTGTGGGTCGCCTTGGGTGGTCGCGGCACGCTGATCGGGCCGTTGCTTGGCGCCGGAGTGGTCAATGGCATGAAGAGCTGGTTCACCGTGGCATTCCCGGAATACTGGCTGTTCTTCCTCGGCGCGCTGTTCATCGTCGTGACGTTGTACCTGCCTAAAGGCGTGATCGGCCTGCTGAAAAAAAGAGGTGAACAATGAGAGTCACTGCGACGGCGGAATTCATGCTCGAACCGGCCTTTTTCCCCGTGGAGCCCAACAAGGACGCCGGCAGCAGCCGCGACGCCATCGGCCTCGGGCAACGCGTGGGCCCCGGCCTGAATACGCGCCACGGCACCATCCTGACCCTGGAAGACATCAGCGTCAGCTTCGATGGTTTCAAGGCGCTGAACGATTTGAACCTGTACATCGGTGTAGGTGAATTGCGCTGCATCATCGGCCCCAACGGCGCGGGCAAGACCACGCTGATGGACGTGATTACCGGCAAGACTCGCCCTAGCCATGGCAAAGCCTGGTTCGGTGAAACCCTCGATCTGACGCAGATGAGTGAAGTGCAGATTGCCCAGGCCGGCATCGGTCGCAAGTTTCAGAAACCGACAGTGTTCGAAGCGCTGAGTGTGTTCGAAAACCTGGAGCTGGCACAGAAGACCGACAAGTCGGTATGGGCCAGCCTGCGGGCACGTCTGAGCGGCGAACAAACAGATCGCATCAGCGAGGTGCTGGAGACCATTCGCCTGACCGCTTCGGTCAATCGCCCGGCGGGTTTGTTGTCCCACGGTCAGAAGCAGTTTCTGGAAATCGGCATGTTACTGATGCAAGACCCGCAACTGCTGTTGCTCGACGAGCCGGTGGCAGGCATGACCGACGCCGAAACCGAATTCACCGCCGAGCTGTTCAAAAGCCTGGCCGGCAAGCATTCGCTGATGGTGGTCGAACACGACATGGGCTTCGTCGGCTCGATCGCCGACCACGTCACCGTGTTGCACCAGGGCAGCGTGCTGGCCGAAGGGTCGCTGGAACAGGTGCAGGACAATGAGCGGGTGATCGAGGTGTACCTCGGTCGCTAGACCTGCAAATACAAAACCTGTGGGAGCGGGCTTGCCCGCGATGAGGCCTGCACATCCAACATCTTTGTTGAGTGACACACCGCCATCGCAGGCAAGCCAGCTCCCACAGGGTTCTGTGTGGAACAGAAGGAATTAGAACATGCTGCAAGTCGACAAGCTGCACCAGTACTACGGCGGTAGCCACATCCTGCGGGGCCTGACGTTTGAGGTGAAGGTCGGCGAAGTCACCTGCCTGCTCGGGCGCAATGGCGTGGGCAAGACCACCCTGCTCAAATGCCTGATGGGTTTGCTGCCGGCCAAAGAAGGCGCGGTGAACTGGGAAGGCAAACCGATCACCACATTCAAGCCGCACCAACGGGTGCATGCCGGCATCGCTTACGTGCCTCAGGGCCGGGAGATCTTTGGCCGACTGACCGTGGAAGAAAACCTGCTGATGGGCCTGTCACGGTTTCCCGGCTCTGAAGCCAAGGAAGTCCCGGCGTTCATCTACGAGCTGTTCCCGGTGCTGCTGCAAATGAAGCAACGGCGTGGCGGTGACTTGTCCGGGGGGCAGCAACAGCAACTGGCGATCGGTAGAGCACTGGCCAGCCGTCCACGGTTGCTGATTCTCGACGAACCCACCGAAGGTATCCAGCCGTCAGTGATCAAGGAAATCGGCGCGGTGATCAAGCAGCTCGCAGCGCGGGGCGACATGGCGATTCTGCTGGTGGAGCAGTTCTACGATTTCGCCGCCGAACTGGCCGACCAGTATCTGGTGATGTCTCGGGGAGAGATCGTGCAGCAGGGTCGTGGCGAAAATATGGAGGCCGAGGGTGTACGCGGTCTGGTTACGATCTAATCTGTAGCGTCCTAACGATAATTAGAAAATATGACCTTACCTGCCCACACCATCCTGTTCACCCCCAGCTGGCATGCCGAGCTGGAACTGGGTTACGCCCGTTTCGGTGACAGCACACGCCCGGTCCAGCGCCGTCACAAAGGCCCGCTGCGGGTGCAGAAGCATCTGTATGCCGAAGGCCCCGAGGTGTGTCAGCACATCATCGTCCACCCGCCGGGCGGGATTGCCGGTGGTGATCGGCTCGACATCTCAGCCAGCGTCGGTACGCACGCCTGGGCGCAAATCACCAGCCCCGGCGCCGCCAAGTGGTATCGCGCGGTCGGGCCGGCTTATCAGAAACTCGACTTGCGTGTTGCCGCCGGTGCTACGTTGGAGTGGCTGCCGCAAGAGACGATTATCTTCAGCGACGCTCAGGCGGAACTCAGCACGAGCATTGATCTGCAAGGCGATGCACGGCTGTTCTACTGGGACGTGGTGGCATTGGGTCGCCCGGCCAGTGGCGAACGCTTCGACCTCGGGCATTTTCAGGCGCACCTGAATATCCGCCGCGACGGCCAGTTGCTCTGGCACGAACGCCAGCGCATTGTCGGGAACGATGGTTTGCTGGACTCGCCGATAGGGCTGGATGGCCAACCGGTGTTTGCGACGTTGCTGGTGACGGGTGAAATTGATAGCGAATTGCTGGAGAAGTGCCGCTCGCTGAGCAATGACGTGCGCGGGGATCTGACGCAGCTGCCGGGGCTTTTGGTCGCCCGATGCCTGGCCAGTGAAGCGCTGTTGGCGCGAGGCTGGCTGATCGATTTGTGGCGGTTGCTCAGGCCAGCATTGCTTGGCCGAGAAGCCGTCCCGCCCAGAATATGGGCCACCTGAATGATGCTTTTATGTGGGAGCGAGCCTGCTCGCGATAGCAGTCTTACAGCCAACATCTCTATTGGATGTGATGACCCCATCGCGGGCAAGCCCGCTCCCACAGGTTTTGTATTTACAGATCCGAATACCTTTTTATCTGCCCGGATGGATTCCAAACGATGGACCTGACCCCACGCGAAAAAGACAAGCTGCTGATCTTCACCGCCGGCCTCGTGGCCGAACGACGTTTGGCTCGCGGCGTGAAGCTCAATTACCCGGAGGCCATGGCCTATATTTCCGCGGCGTTGCTCGAAGGCGCGCGGGACGGCCAGACCGTGGCCGAGCTGATGCATTACGGCACCACCCTGCTCAGCCGCGAACAAGTGATGGAAGGCATCCCGGAAATGATCCCGGAGATCCAGGTCGAAGCGACGTTTCCCGACGGCACCAAACTGGTCACCGTTCACCAACCGATCGCCTGAGGCCGCGCCATGACTTTCCACATCCGCGATGCGCTGCACGCCGATCTGCCAGCGATCCGCGATATCTACAACGACGCCGTGCTCAATACCACGGCGATCTGGAACGAACAGGCCGTGGACCTGGGCAACCGCCAGGCCTGGTTCAGCGCCCGGCAAGCCCAGGGTTATCCGGTGCTGGTGATCGTCGACGGCGACAACAGCGTACTCGGCTACGCTTCTTTCGGTGACTGGCGGCCGTTCGACGGGTTCCGCCACACGGTCGAGCACTCGGTGTATGTGCGCAACGACCAGCGCGGCAATGGCCTCGGCCCGCGCCTGATGGAAGCGCTGATCGAACGCGCCAAAGGCTGCAACAAACACGTGATGGTCGCCGCCATCGAAAGCGGTAACGGCGCCTCGATCCGGCTGCACGATCGGGCCGGTTTTGTCGTCACCGGCCAAATGCCGCAGGTGGGTACCAAGTTCGGCCGCTGGCTGGACCTGACCTTCATGCAACTGATTCTCGACCCGGGCGTAATGCCTCCCGGTCCCCACAAGGAGTGATACCCATGAACGCCGCCCAACTGCGCCGCGTCAACGTTGAAAGCTTTGCGCACTATCGTCAGGGTTTGATTGATTTGCTGCTCGACGCCGTCGGCTATGGCGCCAGTGTCGGGTTCATGGCGGATCTGGACGCCACCCAGGCCCGAGCCTATTTCGATGAAGTCCAGGACAACCTGAACAAAGGCAACGTGCTGCTCTGGGTGGTGGTCAAGGACGAACAGGTACAGGCCAGCGTGCAACTGACGTTGTGCCAGAAAGCCAATGGGTTGAACCGCGCCGAAGTGCAGAAACTGCTGGTGCGTGAACACGCCCGTCGTCGCGGCCTGGGCCAACAGATGATGCATGCCCTTGAACTCGCTGCCCGCCAACACAAACGCGGCATGCTCTACCTCGACACCGAGGCCGGCTCCCCCGCCGAAGACTTCTACAAGGCGATGGGCTACACCCGCGCCGGCGAAATCCCCGACTACGCCTGCGACCCGAACGGCCAGTACAAACCGACTGCCCTTTACTACAAGATTCTCCAAGGAGCCCATTGATGATTCCCGGTGAATACCAGATCCAGCCCGGCGACATCGAACTCAACGTCGGCCGCCGCACCCTCAGCCTGAAGGTGGCCAACAGCGGCGACCGGCCGATCCAGGTCGGCTCGCATTACCACTTCTTCGAAACCAACGACGCTCTGACCTTCGACCGCGCCGCCAGCCGCGGCATGCGCCTGAACATCCCCGCCGGCACCGCCGTGCGCTTCGAACCGGGGCAGAGCCGCGAGGTCGAGCTGGTGGACCTGGCCGGGCATCGCCGGGTGTTCGGCTTTGCCGGACGGATCATGGGCGACCTCGACTGACTGATCGTTCCCACGCTCTGCGTGGGAATGCATCCCGTGACGCTCCGCGTCACATAACGGCGGACGCAGAGCGTCCATGGCGGCATTCCCACGCAGAGCGTGGGAACGATCAATGAAGGAACTGCAATGAAGATTTCCCGTCAGGCCTACGCCGACATGTTCGGCCCCACCGTCGGTGACACGGTCCGTCTGGCCGACACCGAGCTGTGGATCGAAGTGGAACAGGACTTCACCACCTACGGCGAAGAAGTGAAATTCGGCGGCGGCAAAGTCATTCGCGACGGCCAGGGCCAGAGCCAGTTACTGGCCGCCGAGGTCGTCGATACCCTGATCACCAACGCGTTGATCATCGACCACTGGGGCATCGTCAAGGCCGACGTCGGCCTCAAGGACGGGCGCATCGCGGCCATCGGCAAGGCCGGCAACCCGGACATCCAGCCGAACGTCACCATCGCGGTCGGCGCCAGCACCGAAGTCATCGCCGGTGAAGGCATGATCCTCACCGCCGGCGGCATCGACACCCACATCCACTTCATCTGCCCACAGCAAATCGAAGAAGCGCTGATGAGCGGCGTCACCACCATGATCGGCGGCGGCACGGGACCTGCCACCGGCACCAACGCCACCACCTGCACCTCCGGGCCATGGCACCTGGCGCGCATGCTCCAGGCCGCCGATGCGTTCCCGATGAACATCGGCCTCACCGGCAAGGGCAACGCCAGCCTGCCGGAACCGTTGATCGAACAAGTCAAGGCCGGCGCCATCGGCCTCAAGCTCCACGAAGACTGGGGCACCACCCCGGCGAGCATCGACAACTGCCTGACCGTGGCCGACCAGTACGACGTGCAAGTGGCGATTCACACCGACACCCTCAACGAGTCGGGCTTCGTCGAAACCACCCTCGCCGCCTTCAAGGGCCGCACCATCCATACCTACCACACCGAAGGTGCCGGTGGCGGTCATGCCCCGGACATCATCAAGGCCTGCGGTTTTACCAACGTGCTGCCGAGCTCGACCAACCCGACCCGGCCGTTCACCCGCAACACCATCGACGAACACCTCGACATGCTGATGGTCTGCCACCACCTGGACCCGAGCATTGCCGAAGACGTGGCCTTCGCCGAAAGCCGCATCCGCCGGGAAACCATCGCCGCCGAAGACATCCTCCATGATCTCGGCGCCTTCTCGATGATCAGCTCCGACAGCCAGGCCATGGGCCGGGTCGGCGAAGTCATCACGCGCACCTGGCAGACCGCCGACAAGATGAAAAAACAGCGGGGCCCGCTGCCTCAGGATGGTGAAGGCAACGACAACTTCCGCGCCAAACGCTACATCGCCAAATACACGATCAACCCGGCAATCACCCACGGCATCAGCCATGAAGTGGGTTCGGTCGAGGTGGGTAAATGGGCGGACCTGGTGCTCTGGCGTCCGGCGTTTTTCGGGGTAAAACCGACGCTGATCCTCAAGGGCGGTGCTATCGCGGCCAGCCTGATGGGCGACGCCAACGCTTCAATCCCGACACCGCAACCGGTGCACTACCGCCCGATGTTCGCCAGCTACGGCGGCTCACTGCACGCCACCAGCCTGACCTTTATCAGCCAGGCGGCACAGGAAGCCGGTTTGCCCGAAGCCCTGGGCCTGAAGAAAAAAATCGCCGTGGTCAAAGGCTGCCGCGACGTGCAGAAAACCGACCTGATCCACAACGATTACCTGCCGAACATCGATGTCGATCCGCAGACCTATCAGGTCAAGGCCGACGGCGTGTTGCTCTGGTGTGAGCCAGCGGATGTGTTGCCGATGGCGCAGCGTTACTTCCTGTTCTAGATTTTCTGATAATCCTGTGGCGAGGGAACTTGCCCTGATGCCAGTCAGTTAAGGCGCGGAACCTGTGGGAGCGGGCCTGCCCGCTCCCACAGGGATTTCGGTTGCCTTGGCCCCCCCTCGCCACAGATGCATACAGCTCCCGCACATCTGCTTGAGCATTCGCTCGACTGATATGGGGCTAAGATGCGACTCCCGCCCTTTGCTCCACAGGTAATCGCCCATGCGCCTCAGTGATTTCATCGTTCAGAACGTAGACCGTATCGTCGATGAATGGGAGCAATTCGCCAAAACCATTACCCCCGCCGCCGAAAACATGGACAGCATGGCTCTGCGCGATCATGCAAAAGCGATCCTGCTGGCCGCCACACGGGACATGAACAAGCCTCAGTCCGCCAGTGAACAACTGGCAAAAGCCAGGGGCGAAGGTCCGGAAAAAACCCCGAGCCTGGACGAAGCCGGTGCCAACCACGGCGAGCTGCGGCATACCGTGGGTTTCGACCTGGTGCAGATGACCTCGGAGTTCCGCCATCTGCGCGCCTGTGTGATCCGCTTGTGGGTCAACAGCCTGGACTCGCCGGATCTGGCCTATTTCCAGGACATGATCCGTTTCAACGAAGCCATCGACGAAGCCCTGGCCGAATCCACCGCGGCGTATGCCGAGCAGGTCAATCGTTCCCGGGACATCTTTCTGGCGATCCTCGGCCATGACCTGCGCGCACCGCTGCAAGCAGTGAGCATGTCCACCGAAATGCTGATGCGCAAAACCACCCTTGAGGGCGACGCATTGACCTGTGCGCTCCACATCAAACGTGGCACCCGCCACATGGCGGTGATGGTCAGCGATTTGCTCGAGCTGGTCCGCAGTCGCCTGGGCAAGCGCCTGCCGATCGAACCGGTGCCCATGGATCTTGCCGAGGCGACGCGTGACGCGATTGCCCAAGCCTGCGCCGCTCGTCCGCAATGCGATCCGACACTGAACGTCGAAGGCGATGCCCAAGGTGTGTGGGATGGCCGAAGGCTCAATCAAATGCTGCAAAATCTGATCGGCAACGCATTGCAGCACGGTTCGAACCACAGCGCGGTCAAACTGACCCTCAGGGGCGAAGCGGACAGTGTTCGGCTCACAGTGCATAACGACGGCACGCCGATTCCGCCCGAGGCGATCGACACGATCTTCGATCCGCTGGTACGCAGTGCCGACGAAGAACTCGGCGGGCCGACCACCAGCCTCGGTCTGGGACTGTTCATCGTCAAGGAAGTGGTTGATGCGCATCAAGGGACGATCGAGGTCAGTTCCAATGAGACCGATGGCACGCTGTTTACCGTGGTGTTGCCCAGGAAGGTGTGAGGCAGGAAGACCCCGTTATCGTTCTTCGCGAGCAAGCCCGCTCCCACAGGGGAATGCGATCGAATGTGGGAGCGGGCTTGCTCGCGAAAGCGTCCTCAAAGGCAATACAAAAACACAGAACGACTATTCGATCAGCAGCCGCCCCAACCGCTGCCTGAGCATGCGGTTCTCGGCCCGCAGTTGCCGGACCTCTTCAAGCAGGTCCAGCGCCAGGGCAACGCCTTCCCATTCCAGCTCCAGATCGCGCCGCAGCTTGGCGGCGCGCTTGGCCAGTGCCAGCTCATAATCGGTGAAGCGCCAATCCTTGGGCAAGGCTCCCTGAGGTTCAAGGATGCCGTGTTCGACGATCTCGATCACATGCACGTCCGACAGTTCGGTCGCCTCGCAAAATTCTGCCAGGTCCAATAGAACGATCACGGGGTCGCTCATGATTGGCTACTCCTTATCTTTGAATCAAAAGTTCTCTCGCGGATCGAAAGCGGCTTTTTTCGCCAACTCCTCCCACAACTCTTTGACGTCATGGTCGAGTTTTTTCGGCATCACCGCCTTGAGCTGCACGAACAGGTAGCCACGGTGGCCGGCCTTGTGCAGCAAACCGTGGCCCTTGGCGCGCATGCGCTGGCCATTCTGGCTGCCGGCCGGAACCTTGAGGTTGATCTTGCCGGTCAGGGTCGGCACCGCGACTTCGGTCCCCAGCGCCAGCTCCCACGGTGCCAGCGGCAAGGTGATGATCAGGTTCTCGCCTTCGACATCGAATTTAGGGTGCGGCGCAAAACGAATGGTCAGGTACAGGTCGCCATTGACCCCGCCGCCAATGCCCGGAGCCCCCTGGCCCTTGAGGCGGATGCGCTCGCCGTCGGCTACGCCGGCAGGGATCTTCACGTTCAGGCTTTTGCTGGTGTTGCTGACATGCTGGCCGGCAGCGTTGTACTGCGGCACCTGGAAGCTGACCTTCTTCGATTCGGTCGAGAGGGTTTCTTCCAGAAAAACCGGTAATTCCATTTCCACGTCTTGCCCTCGACGTCCGGCGCTATGGCCCGACCGTCCACCACCATTGAAACCCGGACCACGGTTGCCGAAGATCGAACTGAAGAAGTCCGAGAAATCGCCCGTGTCCTGACCACCACCACCGAAACCACCGCGGCTCTGCCAACCCGGCGGGCCCTGAAAGGGCTGGCCGTGGTGGCCGTATTTGCGCAAGTCGTCGTATTCGGCGCGCTTGTCGGCGCTTTTCAGCGCTTCATAGGCTTCCGACGCGTCCTTGAATTTGGCCTCGGCATCCTTTTCCTTGCTGACGTCGGGGTGGTATTTACGCGCCAGCTTTCGATAGGCGGCCTTGATCGCCTTATCGTCCGCGGTCGGTTCCACACCGAGAATCTTGTAATAGTCTTTGAAGTCCATCGAGGGAATCACCATCCATTATCGAAATCGCGCAGCTCGGTACAGCATGCTCTTGTTTGCAGCGTCTGGATTGACCAATCTCAACTTTGTGACCGGGCAGCGCATCAGAAGTTTATCGGCAGCAGGGCGCGGTTCTTGCAGTCGCCCCAAGGGTTGCCAAGTCTATGCAGGGAAGTTTGGGGGTGATGGACCATCTTTCAAGCGCTGACCGCTGCGATTTAACAGATAGTCGGCCTTCGAATCTTCGCCGCACTGGCATACACTGCGCGGCCGTTTTTTAACCGGAACTTGAAAGACATGAAAAACGCATCTCCAGCCCGTGCCTGTGGTATCGACTTCGGCACGTCCAACTCCACCGTCGGCTGGCTGCGCCCCGGCATGGAAACGCTGATCGCGCTGGAGGACGACAAGATCACCCTGCCCTCGGTGGTCTTCTTCAATATGGAAGAACGCCGCCCGGTGTACGGCCGACTGGCGCTGCACGAGTACCTGGAAGGTTACGAAGGCCGGCTGATGCGCTCGCTCAAGAGCCTGCTGGGCTCCAAGCTGATCAAGCACGACACCAGCGTCCTCGGCACGGCGATGCCGTTCAAGGACCTGCTCGGGCTGTTCATCGGTCAGCTGAAAAAGCGCGCCGAAGCCGACGCCGGTCGGGAGTTCGAGGAAGTGGTGCTGGGCCGCCCAGTGTTCTTCGTCGATGACGACGAACTGGCCGACCAGGAAGCGGAAAACACCCTGGTGGACGTGGCCCGCGCCATCGGCTTCAAGGACGTCTCGTTCCAGTACGAGCCGATCGCAGCGGCGTTCGACTATGAGTCGACCATCGAAAAGGAAGAGCTGGTACTGATCGTCGACATCGGCGGTGGTACGTCGGACTTCTCGCTGGTGCGCCTGTCGCCTGAGCGCCGCAACCACGACAACCGTCACGACGACATCCTCGCCACCGGTGGCGTGCACATCGGCGGGACCGATTTCGACAAGCAGCTGAGCCTGCAAGGCCTGATGCCGCTGTTTGGCTACGGCAGCCGGATGAAGAGCGGCGCCTACATGCCCACCAGCCACCACATGAACCTGGCGACCTGGCACACCATCAACTCGGTGTACTCGCAGAAGTCGACCCTGGCCCTGGGCAGCATGCGTTACGACATCGAAGACACTGGCGGCATCGATCGCCTGTTCAAGCTGATCGACCAGCGCGCCGGGCACTGGCTGGCCATGGAAGTGGAAGAAACCAAGATCCAGCTGACTCACGCCGACAGCCGCCATGTGCCGCTGGATCGCATCGAGTCCGGTTTGAGCGTGGAACTGACCCGGGCGCTGTTCGAATCGGCCATCGACAACTTGCTGGAGCGGGTGCGCAACAGCGTGACCCAATTGCTGAACGACGCCAATGTACGGGTCGATCAGGTGGATACGGTGTTCTTCACCGGCGGTTCGAGCGGGATTCCGGCGCTGCGCAACAGCATCTCGGCCATGTTGCCGAACGCGCAGCATGTTGAGGGGAACATCTTCGGCAGCATCGGTAGCGGGTTGGCGATCGAGGCGATGAAGCGTTACGGCACCCTCGCATAATGATCGTTCCCACGCTCTGCGTGGGAATGCCGCCATGGACGCTCTGCGTCCGCTGTTGAGGCTGTGACGCGGAGCGTCACGGGATGCATTCCCACGCAGAGCGTGGGAACGATCCGGCGGGGTTACACCATCCCCACCAGCTTCAACTCACTCTTCAGATACGCGTAGTAAATCGGCCCCGCCACCACCCCCGGCAGGCCGAACGCGGCTTCGAACACCAGCATCGCCAGCAGCAACTCCCACGACTTGGCACTGATCTGCCCCCCGACAATGCGTGCGTTGAGGAAGTATTCGAGCTTGTGGATAAAGATCAAATAACCCAGTGCCGCCACCGCCACCCAGATCGACAGCGACAAGCCGACGATGGTGATCAAGGTGTTCGACATCAAGTTGCCGATCACCGGCAGCAGGCCGAGCAGGAAGGTCAGCACGATCAGGGTTTTGGTCAGTGGCAGCTTGATCCCGAACATCGGCAGGATCACCGCGAGGAAAATCCCGGTGAAAAAGGTGTTGAGCAGCGAAATCTTGATCTGTGCGAATACGATGTTGCGAAACGCCTGGACCAACAGGTGCAAACGGTCGAACAACGCCGCGGCCAAGGGCTTGCGTTTGGTCAGGTCCGGCACGCGCTGCAAGGCGATGATCGCCCCCAGCACCATACCGATCAGCAACGTCACGAACATGTGCGCCGCGTCCTTGCCCACCAGTTGCAAGTCGCTGAGATGCTTGCTCATCCACTCGCCGATGGCCACCCGGAACTCGGCGGCACTGGCGGGCAAATAAGCGTCGATGAACGGCGGTAACTGCCCGCGCGCGCGGTCGACCACGACCATGAATTTGTCGAGAGAAGCGCCGGGGTTTTCCGCCTCGTGCAACAGAAAACTGATCGCACCGGCAAAGATCAGTGCCAGCACACTGACCACTAATGTCCCCAGCAACGCCACCGCCAGCCAGCGCGCACGCCGACCTTCGATCAGCCGCTGCAACTGCGGCGTGAGCATGTTGACCAGTTCGAACACCAACAACCCGGCCAGCAGACTGGGCAGCAATCGCAGAGGGATCACCAGCAGCAAACCGCCAAAAATGATGACCCAACTGATGAGCAACAGAACGTGACGCTGAGAAAACGCTGACATACAGCCTCAAAACGAACGACGTAAAAGGATTGGCAGTCTGCCAGCGTTCCGGGGCGAGCACTAGGGATTGTATCGGTCGACCTTACCGGCCACAAAGCGTCCCGATCTGACCTCCCTGCTTATTTTTTCTTCAGGCACTCGCTCATGAACGCTTTGCGCGCATCGCCCTTCAGGGCTTTGGTAGCGGCATCGGCGTTGCAGGTTTTCATCTTTTCCTGTTGAGGTGTCATGGGTTTGGCGGCATCGGCGGCCGGCGCGGCTTTGAGGCAAGTGCTCATGAAGGCTTTGCGCTCGTCGCCCTTGAGGCTCTTGGCGGTAGCGTCGGCATTGCAGGTGGTCATCTTGTTCTGTTGGGCAGTGGCGGCGAAACCCTGGGAGCAGAGCAACAAACCGATCAACAACAACGGGGCACGCAACATCTTCATGGAGTTTTCTCCTTGTTACCGCACCGATGGGTGCGGCCTCGCTCTGAAGTGTAGACAAAGCCTGTTACACGTTCACCTGCTATCGAGGTGGCTGCGTCGATACTGTTCCGGCGTACACCCGGCCTGGCGCTGAAACATCGCGATAAACGCCGAGCCGGTGCTGTAACCCATGTCGAAGGCGATTTCCTGAATGTTACGGTGGCTGTCCAGCGCTTCGATCGCCGCCAGAAACCGCAACCGTTGCCGCCACTCCCCGAAGCTCATGCCCAATTCACGGACAAACTGCCGCGCCAGCGTGCGCTCGCTGACATGAATGTTCGCGGCCCAATCCGCCAATGGTCGGTTGTCTCCGGGGGCGGCCTGCAGGGCTTGCAGAATACCGAGTAACCCGGGGTTGCTGGCGTAGGGCAAGTAACACTCTTGCATCGGCGCCTGTTGCAGTTGGTCCACCAGCACTTGAGCCAGACGCTTGTCCGCGTCGTGCTCGGGAATTTTCACATCGCGGGCGGCGAAGTCTTTCAGGATCGCCTTGAGAATGTCGCTGATCGCCAGGGTGCAGGCCTGCTGCGGCAGATCACGGCACAGCATCGGCGCCAGGCAGACCGCGCGATAGTTGATCGGCTGATTGCTATAGAAACTGTGCTCGGTCCCGGGCGGCACCCACACCGCGTATTGCGGCGGCGACATGAAACGGCTGCCGTCGACATCCATGTGCAACACACCATGGGCCGCGTACTCCAGCGTGCCCCACGGATGCCGGTGAGGCGCGGCGTATTCGTGGGCGTTGAAGTCGGCGTAGCGGAAATACACTGCTGACGGCAGTTCGCTGAAATCCAGCAGATCGATGTGTTTGCTGTTCATGCTGTCCGGAATCAGAGGCAGGTTGTCTGGATTGAAGTATAGGCTTTGATACAGACAGACGGATAATCCCCCTTCATTAACATTCTGGCTTTTTTCCGATGCAATACGCTTATCCCCTGCTGGCCATTTTCATTTGGGCCGGCAACACCGTGATCAATAAACTCGCGGTCGGCGCGATCTTCCCCGCCGAAATCGGTTTCTACCGCTGGCTGCTGGCCGGGATTCTGTTCACGCCTTTCATGCTTAAACCGGTGATTAGCCACTGGCCGGCGATCCGCCCGAACCTGAGCAGGATTTTCATCCTTGGTGTGCTCGGCATGGCGGTTTATCAGAGCCTGGCCTACTTCGCCGCGACGCTGACGTCGGCCACCAACATGGGGATCATTCTGTCGCTGATGCCGTTGATGTCGCTGGCCATGGCGATGGTCAGCCTCGGCCAACGCCTGACCGCCGGCGCACTGGCCGGTGCGGTGTTGTCGTTTGCCGGTGTTTTGGTGGTGGTGTCGTCCGGCAGCCTCGGCGCATTGCTGGAGCATGGGGTGAACCTGGGCGACGCGATGATGCTGATCGCCACGCTGGCTTATGCGGTTTACAGCACCCTGTTGAAAAAATGGCAGCTGCGTTTGCCGCCGCTGGTGTTGCTGTATTTGCAGGTGCTGGTCGCGGTGGTGGTGCTGTTTCCGTTGTTCCTTGCCTCACCGAAAATCGGCCCGACCCTGCACAACATTCCACTGGTGCTTTACGCGTGCCTGCTGGCCTCGATGCTTGCGCCGCTGGCGTGGATGCAGGCCGTGGTGCGCCTGGGGCCGAGCCGGACCACGCTGTTTTTCAATTTGCTGCCGTTGATTACGGCGCTGATTGCGGCGGTGGTGCTGCATGAGCAGTTGGCGCTGTATCACCTGGTGGGTGGAGTGCTGACATTGGGTGGGGTGATTTTGTCGGAGCGGTGGACCACCGTGCTGGGGCGTGCGTAACCATTTGTGGCGAGGGAGCTTGCTCCCGCTCGAGCGCAAAGCGGTCGCAATATATGGGGCTGCTTCGCAGCCCAACGGGAGCAAGCTCCCTCGCCACAAGGGGCTAAACCCCGGCCGCCTTCAACCTCGCCGCATGTTCGACAAACAACCGCACCGGCTCTGCGCCCTTGCCCACCAACCCCAGCGACTGGTTGACGATATCGAAGTGATCCATCGGGTATTCATCACCAATCACCGTCCCCAGATGCGAGCTGTAACGCCCGACCATCCCGTCGCAATGCCCCGCTTCACGCACAAAGGTTGTGGCAAACAACCGGCAACTGCGATTGGTCCCGTCGAACAGGTTGCACCCGCGATCGGTTTTGCCCGGCTGTAAAGTCCCGGACCAGGAGTAATAACGCACGCCGTTAACCTCTTCCGGCCCCTGCCCGCCCCAAGTGTCAGGCAACCCCTGTGGATAACGCTGATTGAACAGCGCCACGCCTGCCGTGGTCAGCGATTGGTGCGAAGCCTCGATATCCACCGGCAGTCTCGGCCCCCGATAACCGGTTTCCAGCAGGCACATCAACGCGCTGATCAGCCACAGCAAAAAGCTGAGCAGCCGGCCTTTGGCGCTGTCAGCCGGATAATTTTCATGTAGGTAGTCCGCCAACTCCGAGCCATGGTTGGGGCCGGCCACCGAGGTCACCGACGCCACCTGGTCCGGGCGTTTTGCCGCGGCATAACGGGCGGTCAACGAGCCTTGGCTATGGCCGATCAGATTGACCTTCCCGGCTCCGGTTTCGCGCAGAATCTCCTCGATCCGTGCCAGCAATTGCTCGCCGCGTACCTCCGTGGAATTGAGCGGCGAGACCTGCACCGCGATCACGGTCGCCCCATCCCGGCGCAACGCCGAAATAATGCCGTACCAATAGGGGTAGAGCAGCAGACGGATAAACCCGAGCATCCCCGGGACCAGCACCAACGGGTAACGCGTGGCGGAACCTTGCGACATGGATGAACAATCCTTGTGAGCGGTGAGATGAAGCGAGGCTGGATGCAAGGCATCAGCCAAGCATCGTCACCCAAGATGACAACTCGACGACCCGTCTATGACAGCCACCCTACTTCAACCCTGCCACGCCTGCCACAATCAGCCCGACCGACACCAGCTTGAGCATGGTCAGGCTTTCACCGAGTAGCGCAAAACCGAGGAACACCGTGCCCAGCGAACCGATGGCAGTCCAGATCGGGTAGGCGATGCTCACCGGCAACTCGCGCATGGCCAGCGTCAGAAAGTAAATCCCGCCCACCGCGGCCACCACGGTGATCACCGAGGGCCAAAGCCGGGAGAAGCCTTCGGCGTACTTCATGCCCATGGCGAAGGTGACTTCGAACCCGGCGGCGATCAGCAAGAACAGCCAGGCCATCTACAACTCCCTGGCCAGCGCCAGCAAACGCTGCTCGGCCTCGGCCACGGAAACCTGGAAAGTACGCTCGGCAGACTCTTCGCCCTCGGCGGCGACAACCGTAATGTCGGTGATGCCGATGAACCCCAGCGCCGTGCGCAGCAACGGATCGGCATGGTTCATCGCTTCCAGCTCACCACCCGGCCCGAAGCCGAATCCGCCGCGACTGGTGACGATCAACGCTTTCTTGCCTCGCACCAGTGGTTCGTACTGAGCGACGCCGTTGTCCAGGGTGTGATTGAACGTCAGCCCGAGCCGCACAATCTGGTCGATCCAGGCCTTGAGGCCGCTGGGCACGCTGAAGTTGTACATCGGTGTGGAAATCACCAACAGATCATGGCCGAGCAACTCCCCCACCAATTCATCGCTGAGTGCCAGGTCGGCCTGCATCGACAGCGGTCGCGCTTGCGGCTCTGGATGAAAAGCGGCCGCTACGAAGGCTTCGTTGACGGGTGGAATCAACGCCCGACCGACTTCACGGCGAGTCAGTTTCGACTGCGGGTTGCGGACCTGCCAGGCCGAAATAAACACCTCGGCCAAACGTCGTGAATGGGAACGGTCGCCACGGGGGCTGGCGTGAATGGCAAGAATTCTGCTCATCTGAATCTCCTGAAGACTAAACTCTAACTGTTTGTGGCTCGCAGCTTGAAGCTGGCAGCCGCGTCTATTCAAATGAGCAAAAATCAGTTTGGGTGAATCTATTTCACCCATGGAGTTTCAAATGTTTGCCTCGTTACCGCTGACCGCCCTACGGGCCTTCGAATCCGCCTCGCGCCTGCTGAGTTTCAAGGCCGCCGCCGAAGAGCTCTCCGTGACGCCGACGGCGGTTTCCCACCAGATCCGCTCCCTGGAAAACTGGCTCGGCGTGCCGCTGTTCGAACGACTGCCACGGCAGGTGCGCCTCACCGAGAGCGGCGAACGGCTGTTCCGCAGCCTGCACGGCGCCCTGCTGGAAGTGGCGCAAAGTGTCGATACCTTGCGCCCGCAACGCAGCGGCACGAGCCTGACGGTCTCCACCACGGCCGCCTTCGCGGCCCTCTGGCTGGTGCCAAGGCTGGGCCGGTTTTACGCCCGCCATCCGAACATCAGCCTGCGGCTGGACACTCACTGCGAAGTCATCGATTTGCATCAGGACGCCAGTGTCGATCTGGTGGTGCGTTACAGCCTCGACGATTACCCGAACCTGTATGGGCTGTGCCTGTTCGACGAATCCTTCGGGGTCTATGGCTCGCCTGAACAAGCGGCCCTGGCAGCCCGTCGGGTACCGACCCTGATCAGCGTGCGCTGGTACAACTCCAAGCTTTACGCCCACGGCTGGGAGGCCTGGTGCGCGCAGTCCGGCGAAACCTGGCTGGCCGGGCAACCGCTGGTGCGCGAATACGACGAAGAGCATTACGCGCTGCAAGCCGCCATCGCCGGGCAAGGTCTGGTACTGGCGAGCAATATTCTGGTGTCGGAAAGTGTGGCCAGCGGTTTGCTGGTGGCTTATCGGGGTGGTATTCAGGTCGACGGGGCCGGATACAGCGCGCTATGCGTGCCGGGCCGTGAACGGCATCCGCCGGTGCGGGCATTCTTTGCGTGGTTGCAGGAGGAAGCTCGGTTGTCGGGTCTATTGCCAAGATCGCAGCCTGCGGCAGCGCCTACAGGAGAACTCATTTCCCTGTAGGCGCCTGCGAAAGCGTCATAACAGACGCCAACGGATTACCGGGTTGGCTTAACCGTCACCGGCGCCTTCCCGGCCTTCATCTGCTCCAGCAACGGCGCACATTGATTGGGCTCACCCGCGCTGGGCGCTATCAGCGCCAGCAAGCCCGCCGCTGGCGCGGCAATCACACCCAATGCCACCATCCCCGCCCCACGCAACATCAATGGCACCGCTTTCACACCCGCATCCGGCTTGATGAATTTGCCCCGCACATACAGCGGCGAACGCAGCGAAATCAAACGCCAACCCTTGGATTCCGGGCTGATGGTGAGGTCCAGTTGCTCGGTCGCCATGTTCGCCGAGCCATCGATGTAGACGATCGCGTTCTCGGTATCGAAGACGAACAGCCGCGTGGTCGCCAGCCCACTCTTGATGTCGAAATCGGCCGCCGCGCAGTTGATCCTCACTTCCTTGTCGCCAAAGATTTTGCCGACCACATAGTTGCCGACGTTCAATCCCGCCAGTTCCATCAGTTCGCGGCTGATCGCGCCATCATTGATCAGCATTTTCAGATTGCCATCGGCAGTGCCCAGCAATTTGGCCACCGAGTTGCCCCGTCCGGTAAGGTCGGCGTCGCCATTGAGTTCACCGAAACTGGTTTTCATCAGATCAAAGGTGGGAAATAGCTGCTCGAGCTTGAACTTGCGCGCGGTCAGTTTGGCCTGGCCTTCCAAGGGCTCGGTACGTCCGTTCAGACGAATCTGCGCATCCAGGTTGCCGCCGGCCACACCGAAACGCAGGGGCTCGAGGCTGAGCACGCCATCCGTCAGCACTAGATGTGTGTAGAGATCGTTGAACGGCAGTTTTTCGTTGTGAACAATGCGCTTGCCGGTGAACTCAACGTCGGCATCCATGGCGCGCCAGCGTTCGGTCTTGAACTCCTCGACCGGCAGCACCTTGTCTGTCGGCTGCTTGCTTTCACCGCCACGGGCCGTTTGCTTGGCATTGGAGTCGGCGCCGATCAGCGGGGCCAGGTCGCTAAACAGCAGTTGATTGGACACCAGCGCCCCGCTGAGTTTGGGCCTTGGCTGGCTCGCGAGATAAGCCAGGTTGCCGTGGATGTCACTCTCGCCGATCTTGCCGTTGAAGTCCTCATAACGGTACAGCGCCCCGCCCGGTTCATGCAGCTTGGCGGTCAAGTGCCCGTCGGTGGCGTACGGCGGAGTATCCGGGAGCGTCACGCCGATCAGCGGATAGAGATTGCCCAGGCTGGCACCGGCCAGTTTCAAGCGCAAATCCAGGGCGCCGAGATTCAATGGATCGGTGAGCGTGCCGGCCAGCTCGACGCTGGTGTCGGCGATGTTCACTTGCGCCTGAAGCGGGAACGGCCTGGTGGCATCCTGTAAGGCCAGCAACCCCCCGATTTTGCCTTGGCCGGCCAGATTCTGGCCGTGGTATTGGCCTTTGACCTTCAACGCGAACGCGTAATCCTGCGGCGAACCGCCCTTCTCAAGCGCGGTTTTCGCCGCTTTGTCGCCGACGATGTCACTGAACGGAATCGGCTTGCCCAGCGGATCGATAAGCAAGTCGAGGCGGGTTTTCAGGCTCTGGTCGTCGAGCGTGACATGGCTCTTGTCGAAGCCGATGGCACCAATGTCCAGCGCCCAGTGTGAAGGCTCGGCGTTCGGGTCCTTGGGATCGAACTTGAACGTCCAGTTGGCGCGGCCGTCGGCCAGACGCTGCAGGTCGGCATTGGGCTCGGTCAAATCGATGCGCGGGATCACCACCCGCTGCGTCAGCAAGGCCAGCGGCGAGATGCGCAGTTCTACGCGCTTGAGGGTGGCCATCTGCGGTCGCTTCGACCAGTCCGGGCTGCCCAGGCTCAGGTCCTCGGCCACCACATGTGGCCACGGCACCCAGGCCCGCCAGCCGCCCTCGTCGGGCTCGCGCTGCCAGACCACCGCGAGGTTGCCATTGATGGCGAACGGACGATGCAGTTCTTCGGACACTTTGGCGTTCAGGGGCGGCTTGATCCGGTTCCAATCGAAGAACGCGATGATCAGTACCAGAACGGCCAGCAGGACAACGAGGCTGGCGAAGGTCCAGGCAAACATTTTACGAGTGCGCGTCATTGCACAGGGCTCCTGAATACGACTGAGCGCCCGGACAGCGACGCACCTATGAAACGTTAGGCCAGAACCGGCCTGCCATGACATCTAGGACTGGGAAATGGCGTGCAGGTTTAACCGCATAGCCGTTTAACACTCAAATAATCGGTCGTGGCCACACTGCTCCCTCATCCGGCGTTATAGACCCGCACTTTTGTGCTGCACGAGTGAGTCGAAAATACCCACATCAGCGCAAAAACGTTCGTCGGCAACGCCCGTTCTAGAGCGCTTCGACGGAACAATCAATTCCGTTGATTATTACCATTGCGTTTATGAACTTTTACATCGACTTATCGAGAGTAGCATTGCCCTCGTACCCACTTTATCGCCCTCCCAAGGAGCAACCCATCATGAAACGCGAATTACTGCTTAGCCTGACCCTCTCGATGTTAGCCAGCACCGCTTTTGCTCTGCCGGCCGCTGATCAGGCCACTCCACAAGTCAAAGACAGCCACTCGGTGTTCAGCCAAACCGTTGCCGAAGGCGGTAATGATCGCCTGAAAGAAAAAGGCCTGATCACTCAAGATGGCTCAGACCGTACCCCACAAGGTCAAACCCTGGCCGCTGACGGTACCGACCGCACCCCACAAGGCCAAACCCTGGCCGCTGACGGTACCGACCGTACCCCACAAGGCCAAACTCTGGCTGCTGACGGTACCGACCGTACCCCACAAGGCCAAACCCTGGCTGCTGACGGTACCGATCGCACTCCACAAGGCCAAACCCTGGCCGCTGACGGTACCGACCGCACCCCACAAGGCCAAACCCTGGCCGCTGACGGTACCGATCGCACCCCTCAAGGCCAAACCCTGGCTGAAGGCGGTGGTGACCGTATGATCGAACGCAACAGCGCTGTGAGCTAAGCCCATGGTGGCCCTGAAAAAAGCCCAATCCCCGGATTGGGCTTTTGACTTTATAGAAGCCGAATTTCCCCGCGCAATCCCCCGATAGTCGTTCGACGCCAGCGAAGCCGATTTGCTAGAGTGCGCCGCTGTCCCTGTCCAGAAAACACTCTTGCGATGCTGCCCCGCGCCGAACAGAAACAACAGACCCGCAACGCCCTGATGGACGCTGCCCGCCACCTGATGGAAAGCGGCCGAGGATTCGGCAGCCTGAGCCTGCGGGAAGTCACCAGAACCGCCGGAATCGTCCCCACCGGTTTCTACCGGCATTTCGCCGACATGGATGAGCTGGGCCTGGCGCTGGTGAGCGAAGTCGGTCAGACCTTCCGCGAAACCATCCGCCTGGTGCGCCATAACGAGTTCGTCATGGGCGGCATCATCGATGCCTCGGTGCGGATCTTTCTCGATGTGGTCACGGCCAATCGTTCGCAATTCCTGTTTCTGGCCCGCGAGCAGTACGGCGGTTCGCTGCCGGTGCGCCTGGCCATCGCCCGCTTGCGCGAAGACATCAGCTCGGACCTGGCGGCCGACTTGGCGCTGATGCCGAAACTGCAGCATCTGGACATTGCCGGCCTGAGCGTCATGGCGGACCTGATCGTCAAAAGCGTGTTCGCGACCTTGCCGGACATTATCGATCCACCAGCGCAGGCGTTGCCGGAGCATCTGACGCCGCAGGCGAAAATTACCCAGCAGTTGCGGTTTATCTTTATTGGCTTGAAGCATTGGCAGGGACTCGGCAGTACCGAGTAAACAATTCCCCCCTGTGGGAGCGGGCTTGCTCGCGAAGAGGGAGTGTCAGTCGACATCAATGTTGCCTGGCACACCGCCTTCGCGAGCACGCCCCCTCCCACACCGTTAATCGCGCCGCATTTTGGTGCGCCGAAAACCCTCTCGCACCAACTTCAATCAACCCCCTGCAACACTCTGCGTCTCCCTCTTCGCTCTGACAGGCATTTCCCGCGTCTCACCCGATTGGCAAGCCCCTTGCTCTAGCTACAACATCGTCTATTGCTGGAAGCCTTCCGATGCTGGTGATTCACCGCAGAATTGACCCTCAACCCGTCTGGGCCGCCGAGTTACACCTGACCTTCGAAGCCCGGAGCAAAAGCCGCTTGCGCTGTTTCAGTGCCGAGGGTGAAGACGTCGGGTTGTTTTTGGAGCGCGGTCAGCCGCCACTGTTTGACGGCGAATGCCTGCGAGCCGAAGACGGGCGCGTCGTTCGCGTTTGCGCTCGCCCCGAACAACTGCTGCACGTCACCTGCGCCAACGCCTTCGAACTGACCCGCGCCGCCTATCACTTGGGCAACCGCCATGTGGCCTTGCAAGTCGGCGACGGCTGGTTGCGCCTGCTCGACGATTACGTGCTCAAGGCCATGCTTGAACAGCTTGGCGCCAAGACCGAAAACATCGAAGCACCGTTCCAGCCAGAACACGGTGCCTACGGCGGCGGCCACCACCACTCGCGACACGGCGACGAGGATTTCAACTACCCGCCGAAACTGCACCAGTTCGGCGTGCGCTTATGAACCCGGCCTGGGCGCTGCTGCGTCTGGCCAGCCCGCAGCTGCCGATCGGCGGCTACAGCTATTCCCAAGGTTTGGAGATGGCTGTGGATAACGGCCGCGTGAACGATCCCGACAGCGCGCGACGCTGGATCAGCGATCAGTTGTTGCTGAACCTCTCCCGTTTCGAAGCACCATTGCTACTCGCCCATTGCACCGCCGCGTCCGAAGAAAACTGGGACGAGTTGCTGCAACGCTGCGAAGAGCATCGCGCCAGCCGCGAAACCCGCGAGTTGCATCAGGAAAGTCGGCAGATGGGCTATTCGCTGCAGCAATTGCTCAACGGCTTGCCGGAACTGGATGCGCCAGCCCGTGCTTTCCTCGACCAACGCCCCGAACCGCATCTGGCCCTCGGCTGGGCTCTGGCGGCCCGCGCCTGGCAAATCAGCCCGCAAGATGCGCTGGCCGCCTGGCTCTGGAGCTGGCTGGAAAATCAATTGGCGGTGCTGATGAAAACCCTGCCCCTGGGCCAGCAAGCCGCCCAGCGCCTGACCAGTGAGCTGCTGCCGTTGCTGCAACAGGCGCAGCAAGACGCCACCCGAATCAACCCCGAACACGTTGGCAGCGCCGCTTTCGGCCTGTCCCTGGCGTGCATGGCCCATGAGCGCCAGTACAGCCGTCTGTTCCGTTCCTAGGGCCTTTTATTTTGGAGAATCACATGAACGCACAACCTCTGCGCGTCGGCATCGGCGGCCCGGTCGGTTCCGGCAAAACCGCCCTGACCCTGGCCCTGTGCCTGGCTCTACGTGAACGCTACAACCTCGCCGTCGTGACCAACGACATCTACACACGCGAAGACGCCGACTTTCTGGTGCGCAACGAAGCCCTGGCGCCGGAGCGGATCATCGGCGTGGAAACCGGCGGCTGCCCGCACACGGCGATCCGCGAAGACGCCTCTATCAACCTTGAAGCCGTGGATCAACTGAACCGGCGCTTCCCGGGGCTGGACCTGATTCTGGTGGAGTCCGGTGGCGACAACCTCTCGGCGACCTTCAGCCCGGAACTGTCCGACCTCACTATCTACGTGATCGACGTCTCGGCCGGCGACAAGCTGCCGCGCAAGGGCGGGCCGGGGATCTGCAAATCCGACCTGCTGGTGATCAACAAGATCGACCTCGCGCCGCTGGTGGGCGCGTCGCTGGAGATGATGGACAGCGACACCAAACGCATGCGTAACGGCAAACCGTTCGTCTTCAGCAACCAGAAAACCGGCCAGGGCCTGGAAGCGATCATCGCCTTCATCGAACGCCAGGGTCTGCTGACTGCGGCCTGACCACACTTATCAACAAGGAAGCTTATCCATGACACTGAAACGCATTCTGGGCGCCATGGCCCTGCTGCTGACTCCAGCCATTGCCTTCGCTCATCCGGGCCATGGCGACAATGGTTTGATGGCCGGTATCAGCCACCCGATCGGCGGCCTCGATCACTTGCTGGCGATGGTTGCCGTAGGGTTGTGGGCGGCGCAGCAGAAAGGTGCTGCGCGCTGGGCACTACCGTGCACGTTTGTTGGCACCATGCTGATCGGCGGCTTGCTGGGTTTTGAAGGACTGAACCTGCCGGCGCTGGAAAGCGCGATAGCGGCATCGGTATTGGCACTGGGCCTGGCGGTGGCTTTGGCGGTGCGTCCACCATTGAGCCTGGCGGTGGCTGCGACCGCGTTGTTCGCGCTGTTCCACGGCGTGGCGCATGGCCTGGAATTGCCGGACATGTCCAGTCCCTGGGTGTACGCGGCGGGGTTTGTGGTGGCGACGGCGGCTTTGCATGCAACGGGTTATGCGGTGGTTCGAGTGCTGCCTCAAGCGGCCGCTCCGTTGGTTCGGCTGGCCGGTGCGGCTTCGGCGGCGACCGGGGTCTGGTTGTTGGCAGGCTGACTTTTTTATCGCCTGTTCTGGCCTCTTCGCGAGCAAGCCCGCTGCCACAGATCGAGTGTGGGAGCGGGCTTGCTCGCGAAGGCGGCCTGACAGACACCGCGTCTCTCGGGCCTGCCTCTCTGCTACCATGTCGCGCAATCGCCCCTGCCGTGACGACGCCAGCCAATGCCGCCTGTTTCCCGCTCTGCTTCCCAGCCTGAATTGACCGCCCTGTTCGCCTCGGTGCAACAGCACTTCCAGAACGTGATCGTGCCGCTTTGGCAAGGCCCCGGCTGGAACGCCGACATGGCATTGCCTTTTGAAGCGCTGGACGCCGAACATCGACCGCTGCCCCCTCAGCGCTACCGGGCCATGGCCTGCGCGCGGCAGTTGTATCTGTTTTCCAGCCTGATCGGCCAAGTGCCCCAGGCCGAAGAACGTGCGGCGGCGCTGTTCCGTTCCTTGCAGCGGCATTTCCACGATGCCGAGCATGGCGGCTGGTTCTACAGCATCGACCCGCAAGGTGCGCCGCTGGATCAACGCAAAGACCTCTACACCCACGCCTTCATCCTGTTCGCCTGCGCTCATTACTGGAGCAAGGTCCGCGAACCGCTGGTGGAGTCGGTGCTCAACGCCGCGCTGGAAGTTGTGGCGCAACGTTTCGCCACGGGCGACGGCCTGTACGAAGCCAGCCTGGACCGTGACTGGTCCTCGCTCGAATCCGGGCCGCTGCAGAATCCTTTGATGCATTTGGCCGAAGCCTTCCTCGCCACCCTTTCGGTGCGCGAAGACGCTGCTGTGCAAGGCGCGCTCGTCGAGTTATGCACAGCCATGCAGAAACGCTTCATCGATCCGCAACACGCGGTGCTGATGGAGAAACCGCTGGGGGCTGTGGATAACTGGTTCGAGCCGGGCCATCAGTTCGAATGGTATTTCCTGCTGCAATCCTCACCGCTGCTGCGTGGCTCGAAACTGCACACCTCGCTGGAACGCGCGTTTGCGCTCACCGAGCAACGAGGTGTCGATCAGCAGACCGGTGCTGTGCGAGCGATGCTGGAACTGGACGACCGCCCACGCGACGCGACCCAACGCATCTGGGCCCAGGCCGAATATCTGCGCGCCCTGACCTTGCGCCCGGGCAGCGAAGCATCGGTGCAGCACCAATTGCAGGCGTTGCAACAGCGCTTTCTGCATGGGGGCGGTTGGTATGAGTGTCGCGATGAGCATGGCGAAGTGAGCCGCAAGGACATGCCTTCGACCACGCCTTATCACTTGGCAACCTGTTATCGCGGGTTGGCCGAGTATCTCGGCTGAGTTTTTTGTGGCGAGGGGGCTTTTGCCCCCGTTGGGCTGCGCAGCAGCCCTTGTGTTTTGTCAGTTGCATCGCAGGTGGCTGCTTCGCACCCGAACGGGGGCAAGCCCCCTCGCCACAATTACGCCTTGCCACCATTACGCTCAATGGCAAACCCGCTCCAGGTCTGGCTCACCGGCATCAGCTCGAGGCTGTTGATATTGATGTGGGCCGGCGCGTTGAGCACCCAGAAAATGGTCTCGGCGATGTCTTGCGGCTGGATCGGCTCGGCACCGGCGTAAGTGGCGTTGTAACGCTCCTGATCACCGGCAAAACGCACCAGCGAGAACTCGCTCTCGCACAGGCCCGGCTCGATGTTGCTGACCCGTACACCCGTACCTTGCAGGTCGCAGCGCAGGTTCAGGGAGAACTGCTTGACGAACGCTTTGCTCGCGCCATACACGTGGCTGCCCGGGTACGGGTAATTGCCGGCGATGGAGCCGAGGTTGACGATGCTGGCGCCACGACCATGAGCGATCAAACGCGGCAGCAACAGGCGGGTGCTGTACATCAGGCCTTTGATGTTGGTGTCGACCATGGTGTCCCAATCATCAAGATCGCACTTGGGGGCCGGGTCCACGCCCAAGGCCAGGCCGGCGTTGTTGATCAGCCCGCGCAACTTGGCGAAGGACGGTGGCAGATTGGCAATCGCCTCCTCCATGGCCTTGCGATCCCGTACGTCGAGTACCAGGCCATGAACCTCGGTCTGCTTCGACAACTCGGCGCACAGGGCATTGAGGCGCTCTTCACGACGACCTGTCAGCACCAGCTTCCAGCCGGCCTCGGCAAAACGACGGGCACAGGCTTCACCAAAACCGGAAGTCGCGCCGGTAATAAACAGGGTGTTGGACATCGTGTTCTCCTTGCTTCGACTGATCGACAGCCCTTGGAATAGAAAATCAGCTCGCAGCATGCCCGGCCTTGTCCACAGCGGCAACCGTCGAAAAAAACGTACAAAAAACGATCAATGCTGGCAACGCCATATGCGCCGTGGGTTGCAGCCATGTACGCGCACCTTATCCACAGGCCGGTCCACAGTTTCCGGGGGCAAGTGGAAAAGCTGCAAGCCGCTGTCCACAAGGCTTTGCGGGCAGATTAGAAAGTTTTTTGCTTGACCCTCGGGGGCCTGCTGTGTAGCCCCGGGCAATTCGCACGACCGAGCGGGCAAACCGACGATGGCGCCAAGCCAGTAACTACGGCCCTCAGCCGAGTCTTTCCAGAGTTTAATCACAGACTTATCCACAGGCTTGTCCACCTCGATTCATACGGTGTTCGCCCATAATAAACAGGTTGACAACGCCGGCTCGAGGGCCAGCAAAAACACCTGATCAAAAAACAACCACACCTCTGCAAGCCACGGATTCAAAGGCTTGCAGCCAGCTACTCCCACGTTATTCACAGCCAGCTCCACAGCAAACGGGGACAAGTCAAAACCGTGACAAAACAGCAATTTGCAGCGGCTTTATGTCGCGCTTTGCGAGGTCATGAATATTGTTTTCCACAATTTCCCAAAAGCACACCGCCCATGTGGGAGCGAGCTTGCTCGCGATAACGGTGGGTCAATGAAAAGCATGTCGACTGACACTCCGCTATCGCGAGCAGGCTCGCTCCCACAGGGTTAGTGGCGTTTCATAGATAGAAAAAAGCCCCGACGATTGCTCGTCGGGGCTCGTTGTTGCAACGCAGAACTCAGTGGCCGCCAAGGTAGGCGTTACGCACCTCCTCGTTCACCAGCAGTTCCTTGCCGGTACCGCTGAGGCGGATCTCGCCGTTGACCATTACGTACGCCCGGTCCGACAGCTTGAGGGCGTGGTTGGCGTTTTGCTCCACCAGGAAGATGGTCATGCCGGTCTTGGCCAGTTCCCGCAGGGTCGCGAAGATCTGTTTCACCACGATCGGGGCCAGGCCAAGGCTCGGTTCGTCGAGCAGCAGCAATTTCGGCCGGCTCATCAGTGCACGGGCGATGGCGAGCATCTGCTGCTCGCCGCCAGACATGGTCATGGCCCGCTGGGTGCGTCGCTCTTCGAGGCGCGGGAACAGCTCGAACATGCGCTGCATGTCTTCCTTGGCGTACTTGTCACCGATCGGGATGGTGCCCATCAGCAGGTTTTCCTCGACGGTCATGTCAGGGAACACCCGGCGGCCTTCCGGCGATTGAGCGATACCGTTGGACGCGATGTAGTGGGACGACTTGTGAGTGATATCCACACCCTGATAGACGATTTGCCCGTCAGCCGCCCGTGGCTGGCCGAAGATCGACATCAGCAGGGTCGACTTGCCGGCACCGTTGGAGCCGATCAGGCTGACGGTTTCACCTTCATTGATGTGCAACGAGACTTTCTTCAGGGCCTGGATCGGTCCGTAGAACACGTCGATCTCTTTCAGTTCGAGGATCGGTTGACTCATACCAGCTCCTCTTCGTCGGCGCCCAGGTAGGCGGCAATCACTTTCGGATCGTGTCGGATCGCTTCGGGTCCGCCCTCGGCGATGACAACGCCGTGGTCCAGCACCACGATGTGGTCGGAAATGCTCATGACCATGCCCATGTCGTGTTCGATCAGCACCACGGTCAGATCGTGCTCGTCGCGCAGCAGCCGGATCATCGCGCTCAGCGCTTCGGTTTCCTGAGGGTTGAGGCCGGCGGCCGGTTCGTCGAGGCAGATGATCTGCGGCCGGGTACACATGGCCCGGGCGATCTCCAGACGACGCTGCTGACCGTAGGACAGTTCACCGGCCAGCCGGTTGGCGCAATCCACCAGGTCCACCACTTCCAGCCAGTAGAACGCATGGTCCAGCGCATCGCTTTCGGCCTTGCGGTAGCCCTTGGTATTGAGGATGCCCGCCAGCATGCCGCGGTTGACCCACATGTGCTGGGCCACCAGCAGGTTTTCCAGCACCGACATCTCCTTGAACAGGCGAATGTTCTGGAAAGTCCGCGCCAGACCGGCACGGTTGATCAGGTGCGTGCCACCGAACATCTTGTAGCGGAGCCGGCTGACGAAGCTTTTCGGCGAAACGAAATCGATGGCCTTGAACGGTTCCCCGAGCATCTTGATGACGTTGGTTTTCACGCCTCGGGTGTTGAGCTCGATATGCCCGCCGGACGCTTTGTAGAACCCGGTCAGGCAGTTGAACACGGTGGTCTTGCCTGCGCCGTTGGGGCCTATCAGCGCGAAGATCGAGTTGCGCTTGACCTTCAGGCTGACGTCGCTCAGCGCTTTGATGCCACCGAAGTGCATCATCAGATTCTCGACCGAGAGTACGACTTCACTCATGGCGCTACTCCTTTACGCGGGGTCACACCGGTACGGCTGATCCGAATCAGGCCGCGCGGTCGCCAGATCATCATCAACACCATCAGGATGCCGAACAGCAGCACGCGATACTCGGCGAAGCCGCGCAGCAGTTCCGGGGCAACGGTCAGCACGAACGCTGCAATCACCACGCCGATGGTCGAACCCATGCCGCCGAGTACCACGATGGCGAGGATCAGTGCCGATTCGAAGAAGGTGAACGACGTCGGGTTCACAAAGCCTTGATAGGTCGCGAAGAACACCCCGGCCAGACCCGCCGTCGATGCGCCGATGGTGAACGCCGACAGCTTGACCAATACATGATTGAGCCCCATGGAGCGGCAGGCGATTTCGTCCTCACGCAAGGCTTCCCACGCGCGACCGACCGGCATGCGAGTCAAGCGGTGCTTGATGTACAGCACGGCCAGCACCACCAGGAACAACACCGCATAAATGAAGTAGTACTTCACGTCCGGGTTATAGGCGATGCCGAAGAACTCATGGAACGGAACTCCGCCCTCTTTCGCCCGTTTGCCGAACTCGATACCGAAGAACGTCGGCAACGGTGCCGCCATACCATTCGGGCCACCGGTCAGGGTCAGCCAGTTGTTGAGGATCAGCCGGATGATTTCACCAAAACCCAGGGTCACGATGGCCAGGTAATCACCGTGCAGGCGCAACACCGGGAAACCCAGGATGCACCCGGCCAGCCCGGCGGTGATCGCCGCCAAAGGCAATACCGTCCAGAAGCCCAGCCCCAGGTATTGATAACCGAGCGCCAGCCCGTAGGCACCAATGGCGTAGAACGCCACGTAACCCAGGTCGAGCAGACCGGCCAGGCCGACCACAATGTTCAGGCCCAGGCCCAGCAGCACGTAGATCAACCCGAGGATGACCACGCCCAGCAGGTAGGAGTTGGAGAAAAACGGCAGCACCACGGCGATGACAATCATCAGCGGGATGATCCAGCGCAACCGGGATTTGTAATCGGGCGCCAGTACATGAACGCCAGAGCCGGTGCTTTCAAAGCCTTCGAGAATTCTCAGGCCTTTGGGTGTTTGCAGAAACAGGCTCAGGGCAAAGCGGCCGGTCATGACGATGGCGACAATCCAGCCCACCCTCACCGGCTCCAGATTGAAGCTGTAGCCGTCCAGGACAATGCCGACAATCGGGCCGAACACAATCAGGGCAATCAGGCCGGCAAGAATCGCGTCAACCAGGCTTTTTTTGACATCAATGGTTTTTTTAGTGGTTGAAGACATCGCTTACACCTTCGACACAAGAGGACGGCCGAGCAGGCCTTGAGGCCGAAAGACCAGAACAAGAACGAGCAGCGAGAAGCTGAAAACGTCTTTGTAATCCGAGTTGACCAGCCCCGAGAACAACGACTCGGAGATCCCGAGAATGATCCCTCCCAGCATGGCGCCGGGCAGTGAGCCGATCCCGCCGAGTACCGCCGCGGTGAACGCCTTGATACCGATGACGAAGCCCGCGTAGAAGTCGAACGTGCCGTAGTTCATGGTGATCAGCACGCCGGCCAGGGCCGCCATCGCGGCACCGATGATGAACACGTAGGAAATCACCCGATCGGTGTTGATCCCCAGTATCGAAGCCATCTTGCGGTCTTGCTGGGTAGCGCGGCACATGCGGCCGAGTTTGGTGTACTTGATGACGTAGGTCAGCAGGCCCATCCCGACGAATGCGGCGACCAGAATGAAGATTTTGGTGTAGGTGAGTTGAACGAAGCCGCTTCCGACTTCAACGCGCCATGCACCGGTCAGCAGTGTCGGTACACCCTGTTGGCGGGCGCCCTGACTGATCTGTGCATAGTTTTGCAGGATCAGCGAAATACCGATGGCGCTGATCAGCGGTGCCAGTCGGGTGGAGTTGCGCAGCGGTTTGTAGGCGACGCGCTCGATGACCCAGCCATACACCGCGGTGACGATGATGGTGAAGACCAGCGTGCCGAGCATCAGCAGCGGGAAGGATTCGATACCGAAGTAAGCCAGCAGAGCCAGACTGATCGCCGCGAGGTACGCAGAGATCATGTAAACCTCGCCATGGGCGAAGTTGATCATGCCAATGATGCCATAGACCATTGTGTAGCCGATGGCGATCAGGCCATAGACCGACCCGAGGGTCAGGCCGTTGACCAGTTGCTGCAGGAAAATACCATCCATAACGCAATCTCACGCACTTGAGAGACTGCACAGAAGCCAGTTGCAACAGACCGCGGTTCAGCCGCCGGTGCAACACGCTGGTGTGCAGCTCTACGAGAAAAGACAGACGAGCCTTCTGGCGGATACCAGTCAGCTAAATAGCGGTGAACACAATCTTTGTGGCGAGGGAGCTTGCTCCCGCTGGGTCGCAAAGCATCCCCTAAAACAGGACTGCTGCGCAGTCCAACGGGAGCAAGCTCCCTCACCACAGGCCGGTCACACGCTCATATCACTTCTGTTTTTCCAGTTGGTGGTATTTGCCGTCCTTGTCCCACTGGTAAACCACGTAGTCAGAGACTTTCAGGTCGCCCTTGGCGTCCCAGGTCTTCTCGCCCATCACGGTTTGGACCTTGTTGGCTTTCAGCCATTTGGCGGCGTCGTCGCCCTTGTTGGACTTGGCACCGTTGAAGCCGGCAGCCAGGGCCTGAACCGAAGCGTAAGCATAGAGGGTGTAGCCTTCAGGCTCGGTACCGGCCTTGCGGAAGGCGTCTACCACAGTCTTGCTGTCTGGCAGCAGGCGTGGGTCGGCACCGAAGGTCATGTACACGCCATCAACGTTCTGTGGGCCACCGGCGGTGGTCACGAGTTCGTCGGTCACGATGCCGTCATCGGACATGAACTTGACGTCCTTGAGGCCCTGCTCACGCAGTTGACGAACCAGTGGACCGGCTTCCGGGTGCAGGCCACCGAAATAGACGACATCGGCACCGGCCGCACGGATCTTGGTTACCACGGCGCTGAAGTCTTTCTCGCCACGGGTCAGGCCTTCGTACAGCACCGGCGTTACGCCGCGCTTGGCCAACTGGGCCTTGGTGGCATCCGCCAGACCTTGGCCGTAGGTGTCTTTGTCGTGCAGAACCACGACTTTCTTGCCCTTGAGCACGTCGACGATGTAGTCGCCGGCAACGATGCCTTGCTGGTCGTCACGGCCGCACATACGGAACATGGCGGCCAGGCCGCGTTCAGTGACCTGCGGGTTGGTGGAACCTGGAGTGATCGCAATGATGCCCGCTTCGTCGTAGATCTCGGAGGCCGGAATGGTCGACGAGGAGCAGAAGTGACCGACCACGCCAGCGACTTTCTGGTTGGTCAGGTCCTTGGCGACCGTCACAGCCTGCTTCGGTTCGCAGGCGTCATCGCCTTTGACCAGTACGATTTTTTCCCCGTTGATACCGCCGGCGGCATTGACCGCATCGGCCGCTGCCTGTGCACCCTTCATGTACTGTTCGCCAAATGCCGCGTTGGCGCCTGTCATCGGACCCGCCACACCGATTTTCACATCAGCCTGTGCAAACGCAGAAACACCCAACGCAGCTGCCACTGCGAGGGCCAGAAAGCCTTTCTTGTAAAACGTCTGGGACATGAGGTGGTGCTCCAAGGTTTTTTTTTAGTTGGCACTGCGACTTCACTGAATGCTCAGAGCAAGGGCCGTGCCATCGGTTTTTTATTCTGAAAAAAGTCGCTGCTTTATTGTTATTTCGACTGTTTCGGACCCTTTTTCATTGGGTGTGCAACCGTCTAAACCGCGAGAGGTGAAACCATTTATTTTAAAAGGCGCAACCCGTATGAGCCATCATTGCAACCGCAGCACTAAACGATGTGCAACCGGCCTGTAACAGCCTGCGTCACCGAACTGCACACTGCTGGTGCGCAACTGCTACAACCCGCACCTTTTACAGGCTAGCCGCTTCGCGAAAAAGCGCCGCTTCCAGCAACACATTTCAACAATCAAATAACGATCCGCAGGCACTGGCCTGCGTGATACAGCGAAAATCCGGCCTCGTACAGACAGCTGCGCAATCCCACACCCGCCAATGGCTGCATGGGTGCGAAGGGAATCGGCAGGGCTTGAGGATTTCCGTTACACAGATAATCAGCAAAGGCTTTGCCGACCACAGTGCCAGTAGTGACGCCCCGGCCGTTGTAACCGGTAACGGCCACCAGACCCGGCGCCGGCTCGAACAGGCGCATCAAATGATCGGGGGTGAAGGCAATGCAACCGGTCCAGGTGCATTCCCATTCCACCGGTTTCAGGTAGGGGAAGTAATGCTGCTGAACCCGGTCGGCCCAGGCTTTCAGGAACCAGGTCGGTTTCTGGTTGCCATTGCCGAGACTGCCGAGCAACAACCGCCCTTCGGCATCGCGACGGATGCTGCTGAGCACCTGCCGGGTGTCCCAGGACCCTTGGCCACCGGGCAGAATCCGTTGCGCGGCGTCTTCGGTCAGCGGCACCGAAGCCACTTGATAGTAATAACCGGGGAAGAAGTTGCGCCGCAGCGCTGTCCAGTCGCCTTCGGTGTAGGCGTTGGACGCAATCACCACCTGCTCGGCCAGCACCGAACCCTGGGCGGTCTGCACCGACCAGCGCTGGCCCTGACGTTCGAGTCGGGTGACCGGGGAGTGATCGAACAGCTGACCGCCAAGACCGATGGCCGCGTTGGCCAGCCCCGTGGTGTAGGCCATCGGGTTGATCGTGCCGGCGCGCCGATCGAGCAACGCGGCGGCGATCTTTTGGGTGCCCGTGGCTTGTTCGCAGGCAGCTCCGGAGAGCAACTCCACCGGTGCACCGCGACGTTTCCATTGGGCTTCGCGACTGCGCAGATCCGCCTCGCCACGTGCGTTATGCGCCATGTGCAGCGTGCCTTCGCGGCGCAACTGGCAATCGATGTTGTATTTGTCGATCAGGCTGAACACCAGCGACGGCGCCGCACCGAGCATGCGGTTGAGCTGACTGCCGACCGCTTCGCCGAAACCGGCTTCGATTTCGTCCGGTGGAATCCACATCCCGGCGTTGACCAGCCCGACGTTACGTCCCGAACCGCCATGCCCGGCGCGATGGGCTTCCAGCACACAGACGCTTTTACCTTGTTCCAGCAGGTGCACCGCCGCCGACAGGCCGGTGAAACCGGCACCGATGACGCAGACATCCACCATCACCTCACCCTTGAGCGCCGCATTGTCGGGCCTTTGCGGCGTCAGCTTTTCCCACAGACATTCTTCGCGTAACGGCATTGCCAGACTCCAATCAGAAACCTAACCAACACACCATTCCCCTGTGGGAGCGGGCTTGCCCGCGATAGCGTCAGCACATTCATCATCTGAGTGACTGACAGATTGCCATCGCGGGCAAGCCCGCTCCCACAGTGTTCTTCATGGGTTCAAAGGATGCACTTAGTCGAACGTAATCCCCTGAGCCAACGGCAGCTCCAGCGAATAGTTCACGGTGTTGGTCTGACGGCGCATGTACCCGCGCCATGCGTCCGAACCGGACTCACGACCACCGCCTGTTTCCTTCTCACCGCCAAACGCCCCGCCGATTTCCGCGCCGCTCGGGCCAATGTTGACGTTGGCGATGCCGCAATCGCTGCCCACCGCCGACATGAACTGCTCGGCTTCACGCACATCGGTGGTAAAGATGCACGACGACAGGCCTTGTGGCACGGCATTGTTCAGGCGCAACGCCTCTTCGAACTCGCTGTAACCGATCACGTACAGAATCGGCGCAAAGGTTTCGCTGCACACCACGTCACTCTGCTCCGGCATTTCGACGATGGCTGGCGAGACGTAATAAGCGTTGGGGAATTTGTCTTCCAACTGACGCTTGCCGCCGAACACCCGGCCGCCTTCGCTCAAGGCCTGCTCCAGCGCGTCCTGCATGTTGTCGAAGCTGTGTTTGTCGATCAGCGGCCCGACCAGATTGCCTTCCAGCGGATGGCCGATGCGCACCTTGGAGTAAGCGGCTTTCAGGCGGGTGACGATTTCTTCTTTCACCGACTCGTGGGCGATCAGGCGACGCAAGGTGGTGCAACGCTGACCGGCAGTGCCGACGGCGCTGAACAGAATCGCCCGTACGGCCATGTCCAGGTCGGCGCTTGGGCCGAGGATCATCGCGTTGTTACCGCCCAGTTCCAAAATGCTGCGGGCAAAACGTGCGGCGATTTTCGGCGCCACTTCACGGCCCATGCGGGTGCTGCCGGTGGCGCTGACCAGCGCGACACGCGGATCATCAACCAGAGCTTCGCCGGCATCGCGACCACCGATGATCACCTGGCTCAGGTGCGGCGGGGCGTCGCTGAAATTCTTCAGGACGCGGTCAAACAGCGCCTGACAGGCCAGTGCGGTCAGCGGGGTTTTCTCCGACGGTTTCCAGATCACCGGGTTGCCGCAGACCAGCGCCAGCGTCGCGTTCCAGGCCCAGACGGCAACCGGAAAGTTGAAGGCGCTGATCACGCCAACGATGCCCAGCGGGTGCCAGGTTTCGCGCATGTGGTGGCCAGGGCGCTCGGAGGCAATGGTCAAACCGTACAGCTGACGGGACAGACCGACCGCGAAGTCGCAGATGTCGATCATTTCCTGAACTTCACCCAGGCCTTCCTGAGTGATCTTGCCCGCTTCCCAGGACACCAGCTCGCCCAGATCGGCCTTGTACTCGCGCAGGATGTCACCCAACTGGCGCACCAATTCGCCACGGCGCGGCGCCGGCACCTTGCGCCACAGTTCGAACGCATGATCTGCGCGACTGATGTGCTGCTCGACTTCAGCAGCGCCTTCCCAGTTCACGGAGGCAATCCGGCTGCCATCGATCGGCGAATGCACCGGCACTTTGCCGTTCTGGTACAGGGCCGGGTTTACACCAAGACGATCAAGCAATGCGGCAACCATGGGTCACTCCTCAAGCAAAAAACAGAAAACGTGCAGCCGGATTAATTCGACTGATGAGACCTGTAGTTTTAGCGCTCCCGAGGTTACCCAACAAACGACCTTTAAGAGAGATATCATTCCGTTTATTCATGCTGCGAATCTGCCGGTAAAAAAGAGCATCGAGAGAAACAAGAAGAAGGAAAACCAATGCTGAATAAACGCTACCTGCCGTCGATCACTGCGCTGCAGTGCTTCGAGGCCGTGACCCGGCATTTGAGCTTCACCCGGGCCGCCGAAGAGCTGAACCTGACCCAGAGCGCCGTCAGCAAACAGGTCGCGCAACTCGAAGAATTGTTGCAGCACCTGCTGTTCCGCCGGGTGCGCCGACGTCTGCAAATGACCCCGGCGGGGGATTTGTACCTGGTAGAGGTGCGAAAAATCCTCACCCAAGTTGAAATGTCGACCCATTACCTGCGTTCCTACGGCGGTGACACCGAAGTCTTGCGCGTCTCCACGCCTCCGACTTTCGGTGCGCGCTGGCTGGTGCCACGCTTGAAAGGCTGGCGCCTGCGTCATCCGTCAATTCATCTGGACCTGTGCAGCGAACAGGAAGCCGACGATCTGCTGCAAGGTCGCAGCGACCTGGCGTTCTACTTCGGCCAGGGCTCACGGCCCGGCACCGAATGCCTGAAGCTGTTTGGCGAAGAGCTTGTTCCTGTGTGTGCCCCGGGCAGTCTGCCAGATACGCCGTTCACCGATCCGACCCAACTCACCGACCTGGTCCTGCTGCAAAACGCTTCCCGCCCCCAGGCCTGGCACGACTGGTTCGACAGCCAGGGCTACCACACCGAACACAGCTACCACGGCCCGCGTTTCGAAACGTTCTATATGTGCATCCGTGCTGCCCAGGTCGGCTGCGGCGTGGCGCTGCTACCGAAGTTTCTGGTGGAAGAGGAATTGGCCGACGGCAAACTGGTCATTCCCTGGCAGCATGCAATGCCCAGCACCGACGCCTATTACCTGGCCTATCCGGAGCATTCGGCGGAAGTGCCCAAGGTGCGGGATTTTGTGAAGTGGATGCTGGAGCAGATGGACAATCCGGATGCGCCGCAAAGTTGAAATATCACGCAACCTCCGTGGTAAGGGGGCTTGCCCCCGTTGGGCTGCGTAGCGGCCCTAAAACCGGCAACCCGGTTTGTCCGGCTGATCATGGCGTCACGCAATAACAAAGCGGCCATCGACGACTTTGGTTTGAGCGAGACGAGCGCGCACATCATCATCGATGGCGGGATCATCCATTCTGTAAAGCCGCACCCTGCGATACGCATTGACTCGATTGATCTGCTGTCCAAGATACTCCCAAACCACCCTCGAACACGCAGGAGTACGATGGTCACCTGCGGAAACGCCCATCTTCAAGCCATTGAGTCGAGTAATACAGCTTTTGAAGCTCGGGATGAGAATGGTTTGGCTAATCTCGTTGGACGTCAGCGACTCATAATCGATGAGGAACAAGCGATCCTGTAAGTAGTAGGCAATCCCCACGTATCGATACCGCTCAAACTCCCCATCCGTCCCAGTTATCTGTAAGCGTTCATTTCGTTCGTATACGAAATGCTGCCCCTCCTCGTACATATGCACCAGGGAGCACAGAACGGAACCGGGCTCTGTCATTGCATGGTAGTACTCGTAGTAGTAACCCGTGTGGGCTTTTAGCTGCGACGAAGACTGTTGCCGAAGGTGATCAAGCATCCGCTGCGGTGCCGTCACCTCGCTGGACGGACTGATTCGCCTTGCTTTAGCGCCGATAAGAATGATGAATTGCTCTGTCGGCAAACCTATTTCGAACTCTTCGACTCCGAAAAAATCACAGATCCGTTTAAGGTTAAAAGGTGTGGGAAGGCTATTTCCGCATAGATATTTATTAAATTGCCCACGATTAATTCGAAGTTTCCTACAGACTTCCGCGACGGATCGATAGTGACTACACAGCAGCCTTAAGTTAGCCGGAAAAAAATCAGACATACAAACCCATCACAATAGTGCCAGAAGACTCGAACATAGCATCAACCCGCATCATTTTTAACCAACTTGCGAAATTGCGCGCAACGATAGATGACCGGATATTACGGTTCCTGAAAGCTTCAGGACCTGCTACACCATAAATCCGCCAGCACTCTAAATAGCAAGGAGCTTTGAATGCTTGACATCATCAACGACTTTCTCTCCGGCAAGGTTTTGATACCTTTAGTTCTTGGGCTGGGAAGCTATTTCACAATCCGCTCAAGATTTGTCCAGCTCCGATACTTCATCCACATGATCTCGGTATTACGCGGGAACTGGCATACCGGCAATCATCACTTGAGTTCATTGCAGGCATTGACGCTCAGCCTGGCCGGCCGCGTCGGAACCGGCAATATCGTTGGTGTCGGCATTGCCGTGAGCATGGGCGGCCCCGGTGCAGTGTTCTGGATGTGGATGACCGCTCTATTGGGGATGTCGAGTAGCTTTTTCGAATGCGCGCTGGGTCAACTCTACAAGCGCTGCGATGCAAACGGTCAATATCGTGGGGGCCCGTCCTGGTACATCCAGCATGGTCTGGGCAAACGCTGGCTCGGAACGATTGCTGCGCTCCTGCTTTTGGTGACCTTCGGGTTTGCCATCAATGGCCTTGAGTCCCATGCCGTATCGCACTCTCTCAACAATGCCTTTGGTTTATCGACGACATGGTCCGGACTCACGCTGTCTCTGTTACTGGGCATTGTGTTCGTGGGCGGTATAAAGCGCATCGCGGCGGTTGCCGATTTATTGGTTCCCCTTAAAGTTATCGCCTATATCGGTGTAACGCTTTACGTGATCGTGTTGCAAATTGACCTGGTCCCCGGAGTGCTGCTCAGCATTGTCAAAAGCGCGTTCGGACTGGATCAGGCTTTTGGCGGGCTGGTGGGCAGTGCAATCATGATGGGGGTGAGGCGCGGAGTGTTCTCCAATGAAGCAGGACTGGGCAGTGCGCCTAACGTCGCCTCTGCGGCAAAAATCGCCCATCCGATAGCACAAGGCGTGGTGCAAGCGTTCAGTGTCTTCATCGACACCATCATTATTTGCACGTGTACCGCGTTGATCATTTTGCTTTCCGGCTTTTATGCTCCCGGTTTCGAAGGCGACGGCATTGCGTTGGCACAAAACTCACTGGCTGAGGTAGTAGGCGATTGGGGCCGGATGTTTATCAGCGTGGTACTTGCCCTGTTTGTGTTCACGGCAATGCTCTACAACTACTATCTGGGAGAAAACAGTTTACGATTCATCTTCGCAGCGCCCCATAAATCATTAATTGCGTACCGCATATCCGTATTGATGCTGGTCTTTTGGGGTTCGGTTGAAGACCTTTCCACGGTGCTCGCGTTTGCCGACATCACCATGACATTTTTGGCGTTGGTCAACCTTATTGCGATGACACTGCTATTCAACGTCTGTATGCGAATCCTGGGCGACTATGATGAGCAACGTCGCGTAGGAATAAAAAAACCCGTTTTTGACTCAAGCACATTCAGCGATCTGGATCTCGATTTGATGGCTTGGCCCGCGATAACAAATCCTCTCCCGCCGAAGAACCCTGTTTGTGCGGATCGGCCTCCAGCTAAAGCTCAGATCGCATAAATTTCAATGAACGCTGAGCCATTGCACTTATGCGATGGTTCAGCAGATAAGCAATGCCCAGGCAACATCATCACCCCCCCAAAAAAAATAATTACTCTCGCCCTCATAACCCAAGCGCGCTCAAGGAGTTCGTCTATGAATCGCTACCAGCCCCTTAAATCCAACGCATCTAACATTCCAACTTTTTATATAGACTCACAGGTCGCATCCCACCTGTTATTTGAAGATGCCTGTTTCAGAATACGCGCCGCAACGAGCCTTTTAGAGGCGCTGACCTCTGTAACCGTTAAAAACACTAATGACGCTGACTTTTTCCGCCTGATACTTCCGGCCTATATATTGCTACAGGACGGTGTCGACGCGCTGGACCAAATAACATTTAAAGGATTGTAAGTCATGGCCAAATCAGCGACTCATGAAATGATAAAAGCAGCAATGATCAAGGCAATTGAAACAGGGCTTATTCCTCGTCACTCCCACTTGGATGGCTATGTAAGAAGTTGGGAGAGCCTGGCGCTCGTCATCCAGGCAGCGCTCGAGGCAACAGCAGATAACTGAGGAGTCGCAGGTGTTTGCATATGAAGGTGCCAGCAACATGTGATTATTCCAGCATGAACACAAAAAAAGCTGGCAATCCTCACCGCTGATATGCGCCACTAGCCCCATTCATTGAAACAGCTGCAACGCCGCTGCCCCGGGCCGCGGCCCGCCTGGAGAACCCCGTTATGAGCGAGAGTGTGTTTGCCGATCGTATCGTGCAGAACCTGCTCGACACCGACTTCTATAAACTGACGATGATGCAGGCGGTGCTGCACAACTACCCTAACGTGGAAGTCGAATGGGAGTTTCGTTGCCGTAACAGCGAGGATCTGCGCCCGTACCTGGCGGAGATCCGTTTCCAGATCGAGCGTCTGGCCGAGTTGAGCCTGAGCGCCGATCAGTTGAGCTTCCTGGAGCGCATCAGCTTCCTGAAACCGGACTTCCTGCGTTTTCTCGGGCTGTTCCGTTTCAATCTGCGCTATATCCACACCGGCATTGAAAACGGCGAGTTGTTCATCCGCCTGCGCGGGCCGTGGCTGCACGTGATTCTGTTCGAAGTGCCGTTGCTGGCCATGGTCAGCGAAGTGCGCAACCGCTATCGCTACCGGGAAATTGTCCTGGAACAGGCCCGCGAGCAGCTCTATCGCAAATTCGACTGGTTGACCGCCAACGCCAGCACCGACGAATTGTCCGAGTTGCAGGTAGCCGATTTCGGCACTCGCCGTCGCTTCTCGTACCGCGTGCAGGAAGAAGTGGTGAACGTGCTCAAACATGACTTCCCCGGTCGCTTCGTCGGCACCAGCAACGTGCACCTGTCCCGGGAGCTGGATATGAAGCCGCTGGGCACCATGGCCCACGAATGGATCATGGCCCACCAGCAACTCGGTCCACGGCTGATCGACAGCCAGATTGCCGCCCTCGATTGCTGGGTCCGCGAGTACCGTGGTCTGTTGGGCATTGCCCTGACCGACTGCATCACCTCCGATGCCTTCCTCAGCGATTTCGATCTGTTCTTTGCCAAGCTCTTCGACGGCTTGCGCCACGATTCCGGTGACCCGGTGCTCTGGGCCGAAAAAGCCATCGCCCACTACCACAAGCTGGGCATCGACCCGATGAGCAAGACCCTGGTGTTTTCCGACAGCCTGACGCTGCCCAAGTCTCTGGAGATTTTTCGGGCGTTGCGCGGTCGGATCAATGTCAGCTTCGGTATCGGTACCAACCTGACCTGCGATATTCCGGGTGTCGAACCGATGAGCATCGTGCTTAAAATGACGGCATGCAACGGCCAACCGGTGGCCAAGATTTCTGATGAGCCTGGCAAGACTCACTGCAAAGACCCGAATTTCGTCGCCTATTTGCGACACGTTTTCCAAGTACCTGCCGCCCTTTCCAGTACATCAAGCAAGGAGTGAATTCATGCAAGCCGTACAGCGTGAGATTGCTGAACAGCTCAAGGTCCAGCCGCCGTTCGCGGATCAACTCGCCCTCGAGGCTGAAGTCGCCCGTCGGATTACCTTCATTCAGGACTGCCTGGTCAATTCAGGGCTCAAGACGCTGGTGCTAGGCATCAGCGGCGGCGTCGATTCCCTGACCGCCGGCCTCCTGGCCCAACGCGCCATGCGTGAACTGCGCCAGCGTACCGGTGATAACGGCTACAAGTTCATCGCCGTGCGCCTGCCGTACCAAACGCAGTTCGATGAACACGACGCCCAGGCCTCGGTGGACTTCATCGCCCCGGACGAGCGCCACACGGTTAACATCGGCCCGGCGGTGAAATCCCTGGCCGGTGAAGTGGCAGCCTTCGAAGGCAAACAGGCGGTCTCGGTGGATTTCGTATTGGGCAACACCAAGGCGCGGATGCGCATGGTTGCGCAATACACCATCGCTGGCGCAGCTCATGGCCTGGTGATCGGCACCGACCACGCAGCGGAAGCCGTGATGGGCTTCTTCACCAAGTTCGGTGACGGCGCCTGCGACCTCGCACCGCTGAGCGGCCTGGTGAAAAATCAGGTCCGGGCGATTGCCCGTAGCTTCGGCGCGCCGGAGCCGCTGGTGGAAAAAATCCCGACCGCCGACCTCGAAGACCTGTCGCCGGGCAAACCGGACGAAGCGTCCCACGGCGTGACCTACGCCGAGATCGACGCCTTCCTGCACGGCGAACCGGTGCGCGAGGAAGCGTTCAAGATCATTTGCGATACGTATAAAAAGACTCATCACAAGCGCGTGATGCCGTTTGCGCCGTGAGCCGTGAATGAACGAAAAAGCCCGCTGAGGAGTTGATCCTCAGCGGGCTTTTCTTTGGCTTGAGCTGAGCATTTGTCGATGCTGAAGGCCCATTCGCGAGCAAGCCCGTTCCTACACTGGGTCTGCGGTGTATACAGATCAAATGTGGGAGCGGGCTTGCTCGCAAAGAACGATAACGCGGCAGCCCGTCTTACTTCAGGGTAACAGTGCCTTTCATCATCGAGATGTGGCCCGGGAACGAGCAGAAGAAGCCGTATTTTTCCGCAGCATCGAGCTTCGACACATCGAACGTCACCGAGTCGGTTTCCTTCGCACCGATGACTTTGGTGTGAGCGATGATGCGGGCATCGCCTTCTTTCAGGTAGTTCTTGTCGATGCCAGCGGCCAGGCCGTCGGTGGCGATCGGCTGCATGTCTGCCTCTTTGCTCAGCACCCAGTTATGACCCATGACGTTTTTCGGCAAGCTGCCGGAGTGAGTCAGTTCAACGGTGAACGTCTTGCAGCTTTTGTCGATTTCAATGGCCTTGGTGTTGAAGGACATCTGATCGGTGGAGTCGATGGTCGTCTTGCACTCGGCAGCCATCAATTGGCTGCTGGCCAGTGTCAGCAGGGATACCGCAACAAGTTTGGCAAACATGGTGAATCTCCAAGGCAGGGTTAACAAAAGTGCGAATGGGCAGAAGACTGCCTGAAATCTTCGCAAGTTCCTATGACCTGAATCAAAAATTGTATACAACTTTCGGGCTATGACTCTCATCGAAACAATCTACCAGCCAGACGCCTGGCATGGCCCTATCATCAGGGCCGTCATCTCTCATCTGGAGCGTCTGTCATGTCTTTCAACAGTTTGTTGAGCAGTTTGCTCGCCGCCTATGCCTGTGGTGCCAGCGGTACTTACGAAACACCTGAACACGAAGTTTAGTCCTTGGAACGATGCAAACCTGCCTTTACTCTGTGGCCCTGATGACCGTGGAGTAAGGCATGCCTTTAGCATCCGTTTGTGTATTTTGCGGTGCCAGCACCGGCACCAATCCGGCTTATCGTGAAGCGGCTGTCGCCCTGGGGCGAGCATTGGCCGAGCGCAAGCTGACCCTGGTCTATGGTGGCGGCGCCGTCGGGCTGATGGGGATTGTGGCCGACGCCGCACTGGCGGCCGGTGGTGAGGTGATCGGGATCATCCCCCAGAGCCTCAAGGACAAGGAAATTGGCCATAGCGGCCTGACCCGCCTGGAAGTGGTCGACGGCATGCATGCGCGCAAGGCGCGAATGGCCGAACTCAGCGATGCCTTCATCGCCCTGCCTGGCGGTCTGGGCACACTGGAAGAACTGTTCGAAGTCTGGACCTGGGGCCAGCTCGGCTATCACGGCAAACCGCTGGGTTTGCTGGAAGTAAACGGTTTCTACAGCAAGTTGACGTCTTTTCTTGATCATATCGTCGGCGAAGGCTTCGTTCGCGAAGCGCACCGTGACATGCTGCAAATGAGCGAATCGCCGCAAACCCTGCTCGAAGCACTGGACGCCTGGCAACCCTCGGTACCGCCAAAATGGACCGAGCAAAAACCCAGCTAACGGCTCGGCATCGATACAGGGCAGAATATGCGCCGCTCAACCTCACCTTCGACCCCAGAGGATCGCCCATGGCTAAACCTAATTATTCCTTCGCCAAACGTCAGAGAGACTTGGCCAAGGAGCAGAAGAAAGAGGAAAAGCTTCAGCGCAAGAAAGCTACAGCTGAAGAAGAAGCAGCAGCACTGAACCCGGATACCGAAGGCGAAGTGGCTACAGACGAAGCTGAAGCACCGAAAGATCAGGCGCCCGACGCCTGAGACCCTCAGGGCCCGATGATCTGATCAGGCCCACCGGATCTGTGTCCAGGGTCAGCAACGATGTTGCTGACCCTCACAGGCCAATCTGAAAATACCCCTCCAGAACTGACTTGCACATCCCCATGTGGGAGCGAGCCTGCTCGCGATGACGGCGGCACACTTAGCAGTTACCTGACCGATACACCGCTATCGCGAGCAGGCTCGCTCCCACAATTTGATCTCAGTTACTCCAACGGCATTACTGTGACCCGAACCTCGGGATCGTGGCTGCCACCGCCCAGGATCACTCCGCGCAATGGCGACACATCGGAAAAATCCCGGCCCCAGGCCAAGGTGATGTGCTCCAGCGCTGGTTGCACATTGTTGGTCGGGTCAAAATCCACCCAGCCCAGCACCGGACAAAACACCGACACCCACGCATGCGACGCATCGGCGCCGATCAGCCGTGGCTGGCCCGGCGGTGGCTGGGTCAGCAGGTAGCCGCTGATGTACCGCGCCGCTAATCCACGGGAGCGCAGGCAAGCGAGCATCAAATGCGCAAAGTCCTGGCAAACCCCACGTCGCCTCTCCAGCACTTCAACCAGCGGCGTCGCCACTTGGGTCGCTTCGGCATCGAAGGTGAATTCGCTGAAGATCTTCTCCATCAACGCCTGAACACCCAGCAGCAATGGCCGACCAGGAGGAAAGCAACTTTCGGAGAACTCGACGAAACTGCGCTTCAAATGCACATAGGGCGACTCGAACCGGTAACGGCAGGCTTCCAGCAACTCGGATGAAAGTGGCTGACTGCTGTAGGTCAGCGCGTTGCAGGTCTCTTCCCAGGCCGGCGATTGATTGAAGTCCAGCGACGGCCGGGCCAGCACTTCGACGGTGAGCCGGGCATTGACCAGCAATTCATCGTGGGGCCGCTCGAACGCCAACCGGGTCAGCGGGTTGCCGAACACATCCAGCTCATCCCGGCGCGAAGTCGGCTCGGGACTGATCTGCAATTGCTGTTCGGTGCAGCGCTGCCAGGCACAGGCTCGCGGCCACAGATGCGCCAGTTGCTGGGCCAGGGACACTGGGCTGTCGTAGTGATAATGGGTGTCGTGGAAAATCTGGTAATGGGCATTCATCAGACGGACACCGTGCGCTGGCTGACATCATCGACATGGGCGAAATGGCGCAAGGCCAGGCGATCCGACACCTGTCCGCTGGCATCGGCGATCTCTTGCAGCAGATCGGCCAGCCCCTCTATGGCGGCTCGGACACTGGCCTCGCCGAATAGCGAATTCTCCAGGCAGCCCAGATCGAAACGCGCCAGCCGCTCCACCAACTGCGGCAGACCTGTCTCACGCGGCGCGCCAAAGTCGTCGTTCAAGCGTTTCAACGTGCGGGTCACCAGTTTCAACTGGAACAGCACCGCGTGAGGGTTCTGCTCGTCGAGCAACAACAGGTCGAGCACCGGGATCAATTGCGCCACCGCCAGGTACCGCGAGCGGTAGGTGATGCTGCTGTTACCCAACTCCAGCAGCCACTCCAGCCCGGCCTGATCGAAAGCCCCGGCGCCGCGCAAAAACGCCGCCAGACTGCCGCTGAGAAATTGCAGCCGTTCGATTCGCCGACCGATCATCAGGAAACGCCAGCCTTCGTCCCGGGTCATGTCGTCCAGGGCAAAACCGGACAGCGCCGCCAGGGACATTACCAAGCGGTTGAGGAAATCCAGCAACTCGCCGAAATCCGGCTCTTCGGTTTCCAGTTCCATGGCCTCGCGCTGCAACTCCACCAGCGCTTGCCAGTTTTCCCGGGAGAGCTTGCCGCGCACCTGCGAGGCCGCCCATTGCAGACGTTGCAGATTGGAACGCAGGCTGAACGGCCAGTCATCGCCGAGCAATGCCGCGAGCAAGCGCTCCGGCAGTTCGCCTTCGTCGGGCAACAGGTGCAGCCGCTCACCAAGGTCGACCGCCGCCTCCAGCGCTTGCGGACCATCGCCATCGACATAGCGCGCCAGCATGATCCGCAGCAACCGCGCGCTGTCATCGCAGCGCTCGCAATAACGGCCAAACCAGAACAGGTTCTCCACCACCCGCGACGGAAGATACGGATCGCGGCGCACCAAGTCATGAACACCGATGGTGCGCTGGGTTTTCCATTGTTCGCCGCTGGGGGCCCGCTCACCGAGCACCCACGTGTCCTTGCTCGCACCACCGCGCTGCATCGACACCACTTCGGCGTCTGCCTCGGCCGCCACTCGGGTCAAGCCACCCGGCAGCACTCGATAACCATCACGACTGGCCACCGCATACACCCGCATGCCGATGGCCCGAGGCTGCAACTGACCGTCCTCGGCCTGCCAGATCGGCGCCTGGGAAAGTTGCGCCAATTCTTGCGCAACATAGGCATAAGGCCGAGCCTGCATGCGCCCAGCCAGCGCCCGACGCTGTTTTTCACTCAAATCACGGCCAAATACCGGCGCGAAGCTCTGGGATGGAAACGCCGGTTTGATCAGCAATTCCGGGAGTTTTTCCAACGCCTGGGCCAGTACCGGCGCTTCACCGCACCACCACGTGGCGATGGACGGCAGGATCAGTTCTTCGCCGAACAAGAACTGATTGATCCTTGGCATGAAGCCCAGCAACCCCGGCGACTCCAGTACGCCGCTGCCCAGGGCGTTGGCCACCAGCACCCGGCCCTGGCGCACAGCTTCCAGCAACCCCGGCACGCCGAGGGCCGAGTCGGTGCGCAATTCCAGCGGGTCGCAGAAATCATCGTCGAGGCGGCGCATGATCGCGTGAACCCGGCGCAGACCGCTCAGGGTTTTCAGGTAGACGGTGGCGTCACGAACGGTCAGGTCGCCGCCCTCCACCAGTGGATAACCGAGCTGACGCGCCAGGTACAAATGTTCGAAATAGCTTTCGTTGAAGCGACCCGGTGTCAGCACCACCACCAGCGGCGCTTCATCGTCACACGGCGCCTGGCGAGCCAGGGTTTCCTGCAAGGTGCGGAAGAACCCGGCCAGGTGCTGCACTTTCAAATCCCGGTACAACTCGGGGAAGGCCCGGGACACGATGGTGCGGTTTTCCAGCGCATAACCGGCACCGGATGGCGCCTGGGTCCGGTCAGCGGTGACCCACCAACGACCGTCAGGCGTGCGCGCCAGGTCCACGGCATACAGATGCAAAAAGGCCCCGTCAGGCGGAGAAATACCCTGACAAGGCCATAAAAAGTTGTTGTGCCCGAACACCAGCTCGGCCGGCAGCAGTCCTTCAGCGATCAAACGCTGCGGGCCATAAAGGTCGGCCAGCACCGCATTCAGCAAACGCGCCCGCTGGGCAATCCCGGCGGACAATTGCTCCCACTCATCGGCGGCAATCACATGGGGCAACAGGTCCAGCTCCCAGGGCCGGTCGGCGCCCTTGGGATCGGCATAGACGTTGTAGGTCACGCCGTTTTCCTGAATTTGCCGGGTCAACAACGCCTGGCGCTGCACCAGTTGTGTCGGGGTGCTGCGTTGCAATTGGTCGAACAGCCGACGCCAGTGCGGGCGCACCGCGCCGCTGTCGTCGAGCAGTTCGTGATAAGTGCCCGCCGTCAGCGGGTAGCGGTCAAGCAGGTCAGGCATGGAAAGCTCGGCAGACAGCAAAGAACGGTCAGACTAACGCAGGCTCATGACGCCCGGATAGACGAAAAATCCGAGCGTCGTGTAGGGCTTAGAAACGTCGTAAATCGAGCGTCATCGGCAGCTCGTCGTTAATCGTCACGTTCGGTATAGGAAGTTTCCCTGGGGTGTGCCCGATTCGGAAGAATCGCGCCATGCGTCGGCTCTCCGCTTCATTAGCGTTCACCGGCAAGCTGTCGTAATTGCGCCCGCCCGGATGGGCGACGTGGTACTGGCAGCCGCCCAGCGACCGTTCCATCCAGGTGTCGAGCAGGTCGAACACCAGCGGCGCGTGGACCGGGATGGTCGGTTGCAGGCAGTTGGAGGGCTGCCAGGCACGAAAGCGCACGCCTGCAACGAATTCGCCAACCCGGCCGGTCGGTTGCAGCGGCACCGGAATGCCGTTACACGTCAGCAAATAACGTTGCGGCGCCAGTCCCGTGACTTTGACCTGCAAGCGCTCCAGGGACGAATCCACATAACGCACCGTGCCGCCCACCGCGCCCTCTTCACCCAGCACATGCCAAGGCTCCAGGGCCTGACGCACTTCCAGCTCGATACCACTGACGGCGTAGTCGCCGACCTTGGGAAAACGAAACTCCAGATGCGCGGCAAACCACTCGGCGCGCACGGGATAACCGGCGGCATCCAGATCGACGATGACGTCGGCGAAATCCTGCTCGATAAAGTGCGGCAGCAAGAAGCGATCGTGCAGTTCGGTACCCCAGCGCGCCAGTTTCGGCGGCGCATAGGGTTCGCGCCAGAATCGCGCCACCAGCGCCCGCAGCAACAATTGCTGCGCCAGGCTCATGCGCGCATGAGGCGGCATTTCAAAGGCGCGCAACTCCAGCAAACCGAGGCGCCCGGTGGCGCCGTCGGGTGAATAGAGTTTGTCGATGCAGAACTCTGAGCGGTGGGTGTTGCCGGTGACATCGATCAACAAGTTGCGCAGCAGTCGATCCACCAGCCACGGCGCGCATTCTTCCCCCGGCTTCGGCATCTGGGCGAAGGCGATTTCCAGCTCATACAACGAGTCGTTACGCGCTTCGTCCACCCGTGGCGCCTGGGATGTCGGGCCAATGAAAAGTCCGGAAAACAGGTAGGACAAGGACGGGTGGTTATGCCAGTAACTGATCAGGCTGCGCAGCAAATCCGGACGACGCAAAAACGGTGAATCAGCCGGCGTCGCACCACCCAATACGAAATGGTTACCGCCGCCGGTGCCGGTATGGCGACCATCGATCATGAATTTCTCGGTGGTCAGGCGAGTCTGGCGTGCTTCTTCGTAGAGAAATTCGGTGCGTTCAACCAGTTCGTCCCAAGTGGCGGACGGTTGCACATTGACCTCGATCACGCCCGGATCCGGGGTGATGCGAAAGTTGCTCAGACGAGGATCGCTCGGCGGTTCATAGCCTTCCAGCAACACCGGGCAATGCAGCTCCTGGGCCGTCGCCTCGATGGCGGTGACCAGTTCCAGGTAGTCCTCGACCTGCTCCAACGGCGGCATGAACAGGTACAAGCGGCCATCCCGAGCCTCGGCGCAGAATGCGGTGCGGGTCAGCCAGTCTGCGGATTCGTCGACCTCGATATCCCGTTCAACCGCTTCGGCCGGCGTGCCCGGACTGTTCAACTGCTGAGTGTCCGGCAGCGCCGGGAATTCCTGGTTCGGGTCGTTGGGGTAAATGAATGGATACTCGGCCGCTTTCACCCAAGGCTGTGACCCCAGCGGCAAGCGATAACCCAGCGGCGAATCCCCCGGTACCAGCCGGCAGTGTTCATCGCGCAGGTACCAGCGACCGCTCTGCCATTGATCACCCTTGGCGGTGCGGGCCAGCGGCAGGACCTGACCGATCACCTTGTCCAGGCCCTGGCTGAAGACTTTGCGCAGCCGCGCCCGCTCCAATGGTTCTTCCAGGCGCGAATCTTCGGCGCTGACGTTCTGCGGCAAAGCGCCTTCGCGCCAGAGGTAATAGAAATTGTCTTCGTAGGCCGGAAACACGAAGCGTGTCGGAATTTTCAAGCGCTCGGCGACACTCGCCAGAAAACGCCCGGCCAGTTCGCCATCGGCGCCGTAGTCTTCCTGCTCATCGGCGATCAGCGCGCTGTTGTGCCAGATCGGCACACCATCCCGCCGCCAGTAGCAATTCAACGACCAGCGCGGCAGTTGTTCACCGGGGTACCACTTGCCCTGGCCGAAATGCACCAGGCCTTTGGGCGCGTAGTGCTTGCGCATGCGCTGGAACAGTTCGGCGGACAGGCGACGCTTGTCCGGGCCGAGGGCGGCGGTGTTCCACTCGGCGCCGTCGGGGTCATCGATGGAAACGAAGGTCGGCTCGCCGCCCATGGTCAGGCGTACGTCGCCTTCCAACAGGTCGGCATCGATCTGCCGGCCCAGCGCCTGAATCGCCTGCCATTGATCTTCGGTGTAGGGCTTTGTGACGCGCGGCGCTTCCCAAATCCGCTCCACGGACATTTCGTGGGTGAATTGACACTCGCACGGTTCCACCAAGCCACTGATCGGCGCCGCAGAGCCCGGATCGGGACTACACGCCAACGGAATGTGTCCTTCACCGGCAAACAGCCCTGAGGTTGCGTCCAGGCCGATCCAGCCGGCGCCGGGCAAGTAGACCTCGCACCAGGCATGCAGGTCAGTGAAGTCCACCTCGGTGCCCGAGGGGCCGTCGAGGCTTTTGACATCGGCGGTGAGCTGGATCAGGTAGCCGGAGACGAAACGCGCCGCCAACCCGAGGTTGCGCAGCAGTTGCACCAGTAGCCACGCCGAGTCGCGGCAGGAACCGGAGGCGTGTTCGAGGGTGTGTTCGGGGGTCTGGACGCCAGGCTCCATGCGAATCAGGTAGCCGATGTCTTCACTCAGGCGCTGGTTGAGGGCGACCAGAAAATCGACGCTGGGCAGCGGCGTGCGGTCGATGCCGTCCAGGTAGGCTTGGAACTTCGGCGTCAGGGGCAAGGTTTCCAGATAGGGGGCCAGCTCCTGGCGCTCATCGGCGGCATAGGTGAACGGGATTTTTTCCGCGTAGGGCTCAAGGAAGAAGTCGAACGGATTGAACACTGCCATTTCTGCCAGCAGGTCGACTTCGATCCGCAGCTCATCGGTTTTTTCCGGGAACACCAACCGCGCCAGGTAATTGCCCTGAGGGTCCTGCTGCCAGTTGATGAAGTGCTGCTCGGGCGAGACTTTCAGCGCATAGGACAAAATCCGCGTGCGACTGTGGGCCGCCGGGCGCAGGCGAACGATCTGCGGACCGAGCTCGACAGCACGGTCGTAGCGGTAGTGTGTGACGTGATGCAATGCGACATGAATCGACACGGCGAGCCTCCTGCGAGCCTTAAGCGTATTCGAAAGCGCGCAAGACTTATGCCACCCAGCAGCGCAGGCACTTTCATAGATTTGCTTAGGGCAGTACAGCACCAAAATCGGGCGATGCGGGAAATTGCTTTGGGCCAGGTGCACGCAAATGTGGCAAGCCGCTACTGTGTGAGCCTCACAGGGTGTGCTTCAGGCTCGCTTCGAGCCGCTTGATCCGCTGGCGGATGCGAGCACCCACCTGCAAAACCCTGATCCCACGCTGGTAGCGCCGCTTGCTCATCAAGTACAAACCGATCAGCGACGGCACCGCCGCTATCCAGGCAAACCCGGCATGATTCGCCTCGACCATCACCAGCAACGTGATCGACAGACAGAACACCAGCATCGTGAACAATCCCCAGACCGCCTTGGCGTAGCCGCGAGTCAGCGCAATGAAACACAGGGACATCACCAGACACCCGCCGAACATGGCGAAGATGACGTTCTCCATCATCGGGTAGTCATGTGGGAAAAATGCCGTACCGAACACCGAGCCGGTCAGTGACATGGCAAAAATCGTCATCATCATGACCGCCACATGAATCCACCCATAGCGCCGCACATACGGTTGCCAGGCCAGCCAGTGGGCGAATTTCAACTGCATGAGTTTGTCGGCGGCGGTTTGTGGCGCGGGGGATTTCTTGCGGCGGGACACGGTGTTCTTCCTTGAAGTTGAAAAGCTGCAGCCTGATCGTCCCACGCTCCTGCGTGGGACGATCAGCAAAACGCCAACCCGAAGGTTGGCATTCTGTTGTCAGCGATCAGCGTTTAGCGCGGGACAACCGGCTTACGCGCAGGCTTGGGCCCTTTGCCTTTGGCCGCGTCCTTGCGATCCTTGGCCGCTTGCTGATTGCGGGCAAACGCCGCAGCCTTGGCCTGTTCACGCTTGTCCCACGGGTTGCCGCCATCGCTGGCGCGCGGTGGCAGACCGGTGTGCTGGGTCAGAATCTTGGTGGTCTTTTCCCCTGCCACTTTGTGGCTGCCGGCCGGTGTCGAGTTCTTGCGACGGGCGCTCTGGTAGCTGTCGGTCGCCGGCTGATGCAGCGGGATCAGCTGGTTCTTGCCCGGCCCGATCAGGTCGGCGCGGCCCATGCGGGTCAGCGCTTCACGCAGCATCGGCCAGCCTTTGGGGTCGTGATAACGCAAGAACGCCTTGTGCAGACGACGCTGCTCTTCGCTCTTGACGATGGTCACGCCGTCGCTCTTGTAAGTGACCTTACGCAGCGGGTTCTTGCCCGAGTGGTACATCGCGGTGGCGGTGGCCATCGGCGACGGGTAGAACGCCTGCACCTGATCGGCACGGAAACCGTTGCCCTTGAGCCACAGAGCCAGGTTCATCATGTCTTCGTCGGTGGTGCCCGGGTGAGCGGCGATGAAGTACGGAATCAGGTACTGCTCTTTCCCGGCTTCCTTGGTGTACTTCTCGAACATGCGCTTGAACTTGTCATAGCTGCCGATGCCCGGTTTCATCATCTGGTTGAGCGGACCTTCCTCGGTGTGTTCCGGGGCGATCTTCAGGTAACCACCGACGTGGTGGGTCACCAGCTCCTTGACGTATTCCGGCGACTCGACCGCGAGGTCGTAACGCAGGCCGGACGCGATCAGGATCTTCTTCACACCCGGCAAGGCACGGGCGCTGCGATAGAGCTGGATCAGCGACGAGTGGTCGGTGTTCAGGTTCGGGCAAATGCCGGGGAACACGCATGAAGGCTTGCGGCACGCGGATTCGATTTCCGGGGTCTTGCAGGCGATGCGGTACATGTTCGCCGTCGGGCCGCCGAGGTCGGAAATGACGCCGGTGAAACCTGGGACCTTGTCACGGATCTCTTCGATTTCGCGAATGATCGACTCTTCGGAACGGTTCTGGATGATCCGGCCTTCGTGCTCGGTGATCGAGCAGAACGTACAGCCACCGAAGCAGCCGCGCATGATGTTCACCGAGAAACGGATCATGTCGTAGGCAGGAATCTTTTCCTTGCCGTATGCCGGGTGCGGAACCCGTGCGTAAGGCATGCCGAACACGTAGTCCATTTCTTCGGTGGTCATCGGAATCGGAGGCGGGTTGAACCAGACGTCCACTTCGCCGTGCTTCTGCACCAGCGCACGGGCATTGCCCGGGTTGGTTTCCAGGTGCAACACGCGGTTGGCGTGAGCGTAAAGAACCGCGTCGCCACGGACTTTCTCAACCGACGGCAGACGAATCACGGTCTTGTCGCGCGTCATCCGTGGGCTCGCCAGGATCTGCACGACCTTGGCTTCGCTCGGGTCTTCAACCGGCCCCTTTTCCTGCTCGATCGCGCAAGCCTGGGTATCTTGGGTGTTCACGTACGGGTTGATGATCTTGTCGACCTTGCCCGGACGATCGATACGCGTGGAATCGACTTCGTACCAGTCTTTCGGCGTGTCGCGACGGATGAACGCGGTGCCACGCACATCGGTGATGTCTTCGATCTTGTGACCATAGGACAAGCGCTGGGCGACTTCGACAATCGCACGCTCGGCGTTGCCGTAGAGCAGGATGTCGGCGCAGGCGTCGATCAGGATCGAGTTGCGCACCCGGTCCTGCCAGTAATCGTAGTGGGCGATGCGGCGCAGGGAGGCTTCGATGCCACCGAGCACGATCGGCACGTGTTTGTAGGCTTCCTTGCAGCGCTGGCTGTAAACCAGGCTCGCGCGGTCCGGACGTTTGCCCGCTAGGCCACCGGGGGTGTAGGCGTCGTCGGAACGGATTTTCTTGTCGGCGGTGTAGCGGTTGATCATCGAGTCCATGTTGCCGGCCGCGACACCGAAAAACAGGTTCGGCTCGCCGAGCTTCATGAAGTCGTCTTTGGACTGCCAGTTCGGCTGCGCGATGATCCCGACGCGGAAGCCCTGGGCCTCCAGCAGCCGGCCGATGATCGCCATACCGAATGACGGATGGTCGACGTAGGCATCACCGGTGACGATGATGATGTCGCAGGAATCCCAGCCGAGCTGATCCATCTCCTCCCTGCTCATTGGCAGGAATGGCGCTGGCCCGAAACATTCGGCCCAGTACTTGGGATAGTCAAATAACGGCTTGGCTGCTTGCATGTCGATAACCGGTGTTGGCTTTCATTGAATTTCGCGGGCGCGGAATATAGCACAAATTTTGACCAATTCCGACGGCTATGGTCGGAAATTGCGGCGACCCATCGCGGGCAAGCCCGCTCCCACAGGTTCGGTGTAATCCCTGTGGGAGCGGCGGTGCGGCGATCCGACTTGCCCGCGATGAGGCCCGATCAGGCGATGTAGATATTACTCATCGTCGTCGAAGTTGTAGCTACCCGGCGCCAGGTTTTCAAATCGGGTGTATTTGCCGATGAAGGCCAGGCGGATAAAGCCGATCGGGCCGTTCCGCTGCTTGCCGATGATGATTTCGGCAATGCCTTTGTGTTCGGTTTCCGGGTGATACACCTCATCCCGGTACACGAACATGATCACGTCGGCGTCCTGCTCGATCGCACCCGATTCCCGCAAGTCGGAGTTTACCGGGCGCTTGTTCGGCCGTTGCTCCAGGGAACGGTTGAGCTGGGACAGAGCCACTACCGGGCAGTTGAATTCCTTGGCCAGGGCTTTCAGGGACCGGGAGATCTCGGAAATCTCGTTGGTCCGGTTGTCACCGCTGGAGCCGGGGATCTGCATCAGCTGCAGGTAGTCGATCATGATCAGGCCGATCTCACCGTGCTCACGCACCAGACGACGAGTCCGCGCACGCATTTCCGAGGGGCTGATACCCGCCGTGTCATCGATGAACAGCTTGCGATCGTTGAGCAGGTTGACCGCCGAGGTCAGGCGCGGCCAATCGTCGTCTTCCAGACGACCGGCCCGGACCTTGGTCTGGTCGATCCGACCGAGGGACGACAACATACGCATGATCAGCGATTCGCCTGGCATCTCGAGGGAGTAAACCAGAACAGCCTTCTCGCTACGCAGCACGGCGTTTTCCACCAGGTTCATCGCAAAGGTGGTTTTACCCATGGATGGACGGCCGGCGACGATGATCAGGTCCGACGGTTGCAGACCGCTGGTTTTCTCATCGAGGTCGGTATAGCCGGTGGACAGGCCGGTGATGGCATTGTCGGTGTTGAACAAGGTGTCGATACGGTCGATGGCCTTGGTCAGCAGGTCGTTGACGCTCACCGGGCCGCCGGTTTTCGGACGGGCTTCGGCGATCTGGAAGATCTGTCGTTCAGCTTCGTCGAGAATCTCGGCGGCGGTGCGACCTTCCGGGTTGAAGGCGCTGTCGGCGATTTCGGTGCTGATACCGATCAGTTGGCGCAAGGTCGCCCGCTCGCGAACGATTTGGGCATAGGCCTTGATGTTGGCGACGGACGGCGTGTTTTTCGCCAGTTCGCCGAGGTAGCCGAGGCCACCAACCTGGGACGTCTGACCTTCCTTGTCCAACTGCTCGGCCAGGGTCACGACGTCGATCGGCTGGTTCTGGTCCGCCAGTTTGGCGATCGCCCGGAAGATCAGGCGGTGGTCATGCCGATAGAAATCGCCGTCGGAGACTTGATCGAGCACGCGTTCCCAGGCGTTGTTGTCCAGCATCAAACCACCGAGCACGGCCTGTTCGGCCTCGATGGAATGCGGCGGCACCTTCAGGGCAGCGGTTTGCAGATCGTATTGCTCGGGAGCGGAGATATCGTTCATGGCCACTTGGTTTGTCAGGAAGAGCTGGGATTATAAAAATCAGGAACTACAGAAAGACAAAGGGCACGACCTGTAAACAGGATCGTGCCCGATGTTACCGGCAAGCACCCAAGGGTGCCAGCCGACAAGTGCTGCTTAAGCTGCTACCACGACAACGCGTACGGTGGCTTCAACTTCGGCGTGCAGGTGCACGGCTACGTCGAATTCGCCTACGTTGCGGATGGTGCCGTTCGGCAGACGAACTTCGCTTTTTGCAACTTCAACGCCAGAGGCGGTCAGTGCATCAGCGATGTCGTGGGTGCCGATCGAACCGAACAGCTTGCCTTCGTCACCAGCGGTGGCAGTGATAGTCACTTCCAGCTCAGCCAGTTGGGCGGCACGGCTTTCAGCCGAAGTTTTACGGTCTGCTGCGGCTTTTTCCAGCTCAGCGCGACGCTCTTCGAACGCAGCCAGGTTGGCTGGGGTCGCAGCGGTAGCTTTGCCGTAAGGCAGCAGGTAGTTACGACCGTAACCAGCCTTAACGTTCACTTTGTCACCCAGGTTGCCCAGGTTGGTGACTTTTTCCAGAAGGATCAGTTGCATGTGAAAATCCTCTTAACTTTTAACCTTCACCGTTCGCGTTATCGGCATCTTTCGGCGCCGAACGACCGCGAAAATCAATCAGGCTGTCGACGATGGCCAAGACCACCAGCAACGGATAGATCAGCTGCATGAACAGCAACAGCGTGACGTACAACCCCACCAGCCAGAATTTGGCCAGTCGCTTTTGCGCCACCAGCCCGTGAATCAAGGCCAGCCCGGCGAACACCAGCGGTACGCTGCACAACGGTGTCAACATGGCCATCTGCGAACCTAAGTTAGGCCCCAGAAGCATCAACACCAGCAGCAACATCGCCGGCAAAAGCGGGATTCGGATGGCGCGAAACTCGCGACCAAAACCACCCGGGTTGTACAACAACGCCTGCCAGTAGCGCCCGACAATCAGGCTCAGCACACTGACGATTTGCAACAAGGCCGCAATCAGGCCGGTCAGGACCGGTGCAATCAGGGACGCGAAACGCGCTTGCTCGTCTACCGACAATTGCTGGTAGACATCACCGAGTAGCGACGGCATGACTTTTATCAACGCCTGCGCCAGCATCTCGATCTGGGGCGCAAAAGCCACCCCCAGCACCACTGAAAACACCAATCCCATCGCTATGCTGACCAGCAGCACGCGGTTCCAGGACTCGCTTGCGCGCAAAACCAACGCAAGGCTCGAAGACCCCAGCAGCACCAGAAGTGCCCGTGGGTCGTCGGAGTAAAGCCACCAGATCAACGCCGGCAGCAGCCCCAGAGCAAGAACGCCCAAGGCGTCCTTCAATCCGCGCCGCAGGAGCACAAGGCATCCGGCGGCAGCACCCAACCAATACAACAACGGCAATGTTGCGCATCCGGCCACTACCAGAGTGGCCTGCATACGGCCGCGCATGATGAACTCAGCTAAGGCGCGCATGCATTCAATCCTTTGCTACGTGTCGACTGCCCGGTCTCAGCGGCCGTGGCTGTCGGTGTAGGCCAGCAGGGCCAGGAAGCGGGCGCGCTTGATAGCGGTGGCCAGCTGACGCTGATAACGTGCTTTGGTACCGGTGATGCGGCTTGGAACGATTTTGCCGGTCTCGGATACGTAAGCTTTCAGAGTGTTGAGATCTTTGTAATCGATCTCTTTCACGTCTTCAGCGGTGAAGCGGCAGAATTTACGACGACGGAAGAAACGTGCCATGTAATAGGCTCCTCAAAAGGTCCGTGGATTACTCGTCAGCGTTATCGCTGGCGTCGCTGTCATCACCATCAACGCCTTCGGCGTCGGAGTGCTCAGGACGGTCGCGACGCTCACGGCGCTCACTGCGGTTTTCTTCAGCCTTGAGCATCTCGGATTGGCCGGTAACGGCTTCTTCGCGACGGATGACCAGGTTACGGATCACTGCATCGTTGTAGCGGAAGTTGTCTTCCAGCTCGGCCAGGGCCTTGCCAGTGCACTCAACGTTCAGCATCACGTAGTGAGCCTTGTGAACATTGTTGATTGCGTAGGCCAGTTGACGACGGCCCCAATCTTCCAGACGGTGGATTTTGCCGCCGTCTTCTTCGATCAGCTTGGTGTAACGCTCAACCATGCCGCCGACTTGCTCGCTTTGATCCGGGTGGACCAAAAAGATGATTTCGTAATGACGCATGAATGCTCCTTACGGGTTGTAGCCTGCCGCTCAAAAGCGGTCAGACAAGGAGTGAATGACACTTATGGACTTGCCGGCGATAGACACATGCGTGCCTGCCGTCACAGCAAGGGGCGCAATTGTAGAGAAGGGTCGAGAGAGGTGCAAGGCAATTGGTGATTATTTGAACAACCCCAATCTTCGCCCAGACACAAAACCACTGTGGGAGCGAGCCTGCTCGCGATGGGGTGCAACATTCAACATTTGTGCTGAATGTAACTCCGCTATCGCGAGCAGGCTCGCTCCCACAGGGATTACAACCGGATCAGGACTTTTTGGCGGTTCCGGCGGCTTTGACGCCGCGCTGGCGCAGGGCCTCGAACAGGCAGACGCCGGTGGCCACGGAAACGTTGAGACTGCTGACGCTGCCCGCCATCGGCAGGCGCACCAGATAGTCGCAAAGGTCGCGAGTCAGGCGGCGCATTCCGCTGCCCTCCGCCCCCATGATCAGGATGGTCGGGCCGGTCAGGTCCTGCTGATACAGATCCTGCTCAGCCTCACCTGCCGTACCGACGACCCACAAGCCACGCTGCTTGAGCTTTTCCAGGGTGCGCGCCAGGTTGGTCACGGCAACCAACGGAATGACTTCCGCCGCACCACAGGCGACTTTCCGCACCGTCGGGGTCAGGGTCGCTGACTTGTCCTTCGGCACGATCACTGCCAGCGCGCCGGCCGCATCGGCCGAACGCAGGCAAGCGCCGAGGTTGTGCGGATCGGTCACGCCGTCGAGTACCAGCAGCAACGGTGCGCCTTCGGTGCGATCGAGCAGCTCGTCGAGCATCGCCTCGCCCCAGACCTGGCTCGGACTCACGTCCGCCACCACGCCCTGGTGCACGCCTTCAACCCACGCATCCAGCTCACGGCGCTCGGCCTGACCGACGGCTACGCGATTTTCGGCAGCGAGCTCGATCAGCGTCTGAACCCGCGGATCACTGCGGCCTTCAGCCAGCCAGATCTGCTTGACGCGTTTTGGGTGGTGACGCAGCAATGCTTCTACCGCGTGCACGCCGTAGATCTTTTCCAACTGACTCATGACTTGGCCTTAGGTTTACGCGCCCCGCCGCTTCTGGCGGCTGGAGCGGAACCCGCTTTTGGCGGGCCTTTACGGTGTTTGCTTGGTTTTGCTGGCTTGCCGCCGGAGGCCTTGTCAGGCGCCGACCGCCCGGTCTTTCCCCCAGACGCCGCTTTACCGCCGCCTTTCGCTTCAGACAGCAATGCCTGTTTCATTTCACGACTTTTGCGCAACTCGGCATTTTTTGCCGCGGCATCGCTCGGGCGATAGGCTTCGACAGCCTTTTCCTTGGCAGGACGACGACCGGTTTTCGCCGGCGCCGGCTCCACAGCCGATTTTGTAGTAGCGGCGGCAGGCGCAGCGGTTTCAGCGCCACGCTTTTTGCGGCCGATCGGCGCGCTGATGGTTTTTTCAGCCATCTCGAAGTCGATCTTGCGCTCGTCGAGGTCGACGCGCATGACCCGCACTTCAACGGTGTCGCCAAGGCGGAAACTGCGACCGGTACGCTCACCGGCGAGGCGATGGTGCACAGGGTCGAAGTGGTAGTAATCGCCCGGCAGCGCGGTGACGTGCACCAGGCCTTCGACGTAAATATCGGTCAGCTCGACGAACAGGCCGAAACCGGTCACGGCGGTGATCACACCCGGGAACGATTCGCCCACGCGGTCTTTCATGAACTCGCACTTGAGCCAGTTCACCACGTCGCGGGTCGCTTCGTCGGCACGGCGCTCGCTCATCGAGCACTGCTCGCCGAGCTGCTCCAGGGTCGCTTCGTCGTACGGATAGATGCGCGCCTTCGGAATGGTCATCGCGCCGGCACGACGAACGTGCGGGGTGTCCATTTTCGAATGGATGACGCTGCGAATCGCCCGGTGCGTGAGCAAGTCCGGGTAGCGGCGAATCGGCGAAGTGAAGTGGGTATAGGCTTCGTAGTTCAGGCCGAAGTGGCCCTGGTTATCGGCGCTGTACACCGCCTGACTCAACGAACGCAGCATGACGGTCTGGATCAGATGGAAATCCGGACGATCCTTGATGCTTGCCAGCAAAGCCTGGTAATCCTTCGGCGACGGACCGTCCTTGCCTTTGTGCAGGGACAGGCCAAGCTCGCCAAGGAAAGCGCGCAGTTTTTCCAGACGCTCCGGTGGCGGGCCATCGTGGACGCGGTACAACGCAGGGATTTCGTGTTTTTTCAGGAATTCGGCGGTGGCCACGTTGGCCGCCAGCATGCATTCCTCGATCAGCTTGTGGGCGTCGTTACGAACAGTCGGGCGGATTTCGGCAATCTTGCGCTCGGAACCGAAGATAATCCGGGTTTCCTGCGTTTCGAAATCGATTGCGCCGCGCACGTGACGGGCCGCCAGCAGAACCTTGTACAGCGAGTACAGCTGCTTGAGGTGCGGCAGAACGTCAGTGTATTCACCACGAAGCTGACGCGCTTCGGTGGCTTTCGGCGTTTCCAGCATGGCGCTGACCTTGTTGTAGGTCAGGCGGGCGTGGGAGTGAATCACCGCTTCGTAGAAGCAGTAGTCGGTCATCTCGCCGGATTTGGAGATGGTCATCTCGCAAACCATGGCTAGGCGATCGACGTGCGGGTTCAGCGAGCACAGGCCGTTGGACAGCTGTTCAGGCAGCATCGGCACGACGCGCTCGGGGAAGTACACCGAGTTGCCACGAACCTGGGATTCGTTATCCAGCGCCGAACCGATTTTCACGTAGCTGGAAACGTCGGCAATCGCCACGTACAACTTCCAGCCACCGGAGAACAGGCGCAGCTTGCCCGGCTTGGCTTCGCAGTAGACCGCGTCATCGAAGTCGCGCGCATCTTCGCCGTCGATGGTCACGAACGGCAGATGGCGCAGGTCGATGCGCTTCTCTTTGTCTTTCTCTTCGACTTCAGGCTTGAGCTTGGCAGCTTCCTTGAGTACCGCTTCAGGCCAGACATGAGGAATATCGTAGGTGCGCAGGGCGACATCGATTTCCATGCCCGGCGCCATGTAGTTACCCACGACTTCGACCACGTCGCCTTGCGGCTGGAAGCGTGGCGTCGGCCAGTGAGTGATCTTCACCTCAACGAACTGACCGATCTGGGCATTGGCGTTGCGACCTGGCGTCACCAGCACTTCTTGCTGGATCTTCGGATTGTCCGCGACGACGAAACCGATGCCGCCCTCTTCGAAGTAACGACCGACGATGGACTCGTGGGCACGGGACACCACTTCGACGATCATGCCTTCGCGGCGGCCGCGACGATCGAGCCCGGAAACACGCGCCAAGGCACGGTCGCCGTCGAACACCAGGCGCATTTGCGCCGGGCTCATGAACAGATCGTCACTGCCGTCGTCCGGGACCAGGAAGCCGAAGCCGTCACGGTGACCGCTGATGCGGCCCAGGATCAGGTCGAGCTTGTCCACCGGCGCATAAGTGCCGCGACGGGTATAGATGAGTTGAGCGTCGCGCTCCATGGCGCGCAGGCGGCGGCGCAGGGCTTCGATCTGGTCTTCTGTGGTCAGACCGAACTCTTCGACCAGCTGCTCGCGGTTAGCAGGCGAACCTCGATCAGCGAGGTGCTGAAGGATCAGTTCGCGGCTAGGAATAGGGTTTTCATATTTTTCCGCTTCACGAGCGGCCTCGGGATCGAGGGACTGCCAATCGGCCATTAGAGAGTTTTCACCTTGTCTATATGCGGGTTAGTTTGGCATAGGCGTAATGAAACGGGAAATTTCAGGCTATGACAGCCCATCTAAAGCCCTTTATCGACACCGCAAAGCTGATTTGAATGCCGCCGGTAAAATTTTCCAGGTTTTTTTGATGACAGGGGTTTACAGTTAAAAAGACGCTCCGTATAGTGCGCGCCATCGACGACGCACTAGCGCTGCCGATACTGCCCAGATGGTGAAATTGGTAGACACGCCAGCTTCAGGTGCTGGTGACCGCAAGGTCGTGGAAGTTCGAGTCTTCTTCTGGGCACCAATTTCGAGCTTGAGATTAGATCAATTTCAAGGCTCATACAAAAACCCGCGAAAGCGGGTTTTTTGCATTCCAAGCTTCTGATTTATTAAAACTAAATCAGGGGTTTACAGATCAAAATGCTCTCCGTATAGTGCGCCACATCAACAGCGGCAACGCTGAAGATACTGCCCAGATGGTGAAATTGGTAGACACGCCAGCTTCAGGTGCTGGTGACCGCAAGGTCGTGGAAGTTCGAGTCTTCTTCTGGGCACCAATTCAAATTCAAGGTCTCGATCTTGAATTTCACAAAAACCCGCGAAAGCGGGTTTTTGCGTTTTGTGGCGAGGGCGCTTGCTCCCGCTGGGGCGCGAAGCGGCCCCCTCATTCTTTTAGTCAAATCTTATTGCCCGGTTTTGCGACTGCTTCGCAGCCGAACGGGAGCAAGCTCCCTCGCCACAAAGGCCCGCCCCACCCCCTCTAGCCAACACTCCTCAGACCCGCAAGGCGCACTTGAGAAGCAATATCGTTTATCATTGTTTCAAGTTTTTGCAATGCGACAGTGAGGAACCCTGCGAATGATGTTTCGAAATACCCTGCGCCGCGGCCTGACCATCACCCTCCTCGGCCTGACACTCGCCACTCCTCTCACCCAAGCCGCCGATCCGGTTTCCCTGACACTCTATAACGGTCAACACAAGGAAGTCGGCGACGCCGTCGCCAAAGCCTTCGAGGCCAAGACCGGGATTCACGTCAATGTGCGCAAGGGCAGCAGCAACCAGCTCGCCAGCCAGATCGCCGAAGAAGGCGATCGCTCCCCCGCCGACGTGATCTACACCGAAGAATCGCCACCGCTGAACAAACTCGGCGAACAAGGCCTGCTGGCCCAGACCGATACCGCCACCCTCGCCGTTCTGCCCAAAGACTACGTCGCTGGCAACGGTACCTGGATCGGCATCACGGCACGGGTCCGCGTCGTCGCTTTCAACCCCAAGCTGATTGACGAAAAAGACCTGCCCAAATCAGTGATGGAATTCTCCGATCCAAAATGGCAAGGCAAGGTCGGCTTCGTGCCTTCCAGCGGCGCCTTCCAGGAGCAGGCCGTAGCGATCATCAAAGTCCACGGGATGGACGCCGCCGAAGAATGGCTGACCGGCCTGCGGGCGTTCGGCAAGACCTACAGCAACAACATGGTTGCGCTGAAAGCCGTGGAAAATGGCGAAGTCGCCACCGTGCTGGTGAACAACTATTACTGGTTCGCCTTGCAGCGTGAAAAAGGCCAGCTCGACTCGAAACTGCATTACTTCACCGGTGGCGACGTCGGTGGGCTGATCACCGTTTCCAGCGCTGCGGTGCTGAAATCCAGCAAGCATCCAAAAGAAGCGCAGCAATTGCTCGCCTACATGGCCAGCGAAGAAGGTCAGCGCGTGATCACCCAGACCACCGCCGAATACCCGCTGCACAAGGGCATGGCATCGGATCGCGGTCTCAAGCCATTCAGCGAACTGCAAGCGCCGAACGTCACGCCGGCCGACCTCGGCAACGCCGAAGAAGCCCTGGACCTGGAACGCGACGTTGGCTTGAACTGATGAGCGCATCGTTATCCGCCCCCGCCTTGCGCGGGAGCTACGTACCACCGCGCAAGCGGCCGTCGATCTGGTTGTTGCTGCCGGTTTTGCTGCTGGTGGTGCTCAGTCTGTTGCCGCTGGCTTATGTCGGCCTCAAGACCTGGCAAGCCGGCTGGGCCGAGGCGTTGCATCTGTTGTGGCGGCCCTACGTGTTTGGCCTGTTGCGCAATACGCTGGCGCTGATGCTGGGCGTCACATTGGCCTGTGGTGTGATTGGCTTGTCACTCGCCTGGTTGCTGGAGCGCAGCAATCTGCCGGGACGGCGGTTATGGGGCGTGATCCTGTGTCTGCCATTCGCGGTGCCGGCGTTTGTCAGCAGCTTCACCTGGGTGTCCCTGAGCGCTCACTTCGAAGGGCTGGGCGGTGCGATTCTGGTGATGAGCCTGTCCAAGTACCCGCTGATCTTTCTGCCGGTGGCGGCGACGCTGCGCAATCTCGATCCCTCTCTTGAAGAGTCCGCACGGACCCTGGGGCAGAATCGTTGGGGCGTATTCTTCAAAATCACCCTGCCCCTGCTCTGGCCGTCACTGCTCGCCGGCTCGCTGCTGATTGCGCTGCACATGCTGGTGGAGTTCGGCGCGCTGTCGATCATCGGCCTGCAAACCTTTACCACGGCGATCTATCAGCAGTTCGAACTGGAGTTCAGCAATGCCAACGCGGCAATGCTTTCTGCCGTATTGCTGGCGCTGTGCCTTATGTTGCTGTGGCTCGAATTGCGAGTGCGCGGCAAAGGCCGACATGTGCGCACCGGCCAGGGCGCGGCGCGGCATGCGGAGCAGGTTCGTCTGGGGCCATGGGCGACTGCCGGACAGCTTTACTGCTTGCTGCTGGCGATCATCGGCAGCGGCATTCCACTGGGAATGCTGGCGTACTGGCTGATGGTGGGTTCATCGGCGGCGTTCCCGGTAGCCGCGATCAGCGAGGCATTGTTATCGTCCCTGGCGCTGTCGCTAGGTGGAGCTGCGCTGTGCCTGGTGCTGGCGGTGCCGGTGGGGTTGCTGGTGGTGCGCCATAAAGGCCGGCTGGCGATCTGGGCCGAGCGCCTGCCGTATCTGCTGCATGCATTGCCAGGGTTGGTGATTGCGCTGACCCTGGTGTATTTCGCTCTGCATTATGCGCCGGTGCTGTACCAGACCTCGGCGCTGCTGCTGATTGCTTATGCGTTGTTGTTTCTGCCACTGGCGCAGGCGCCGATTCGCACGGCACTGAACAAGGCTGCGCCACAACTGGAAGAGGCCGCGCGCACGCTGGGGGCCTCGTCTTTCAGCGCGTTTTGTCGGGTGACCCTGCCCATCATCTTTCCCGCCCTGGGCGCAGCGTTTGCGCTGGTGTTTCTGGATGCGATGAAAGAACTGACGGCAACGCTGCTGCTGAGCCCGACCGGGCTCAATACATTGGCGACGGAAGTCTGGGCGCACACTGCGAATGTGGAGTTTGCGGCGGCGGCGCCTTATGCGGCGTTGTTGATTGTGGTGTCGGGGTTGCCGGTTTACTTGCTTACGACCCGGATGTATTTGAGCCGCTGACATCGTCATCGCGAGCAGGCTCGCTCCCACATTTGATTTAGGGTGTTCACACATTTTGTGTCCACCAACAATCACTGTGGGAGCGAGCCTGCTCGCGATGAGACCCTACCAGCCAATACAAGCCTTAAGCCCTGAACTGCCCCAGGCTCGCCTTCAACTGCGCCGCCAAGCCATCCAGCACCTTGCCACTGGCCGTGGTTTCCACCACCGCCTGAGCAGCCTTCTCAGCTTGAGCATGGATAGTCTCAACCCGCCCACGTACTGCCTGTGCACCTTGCGCCTGATGCGCCGCGGCCTGGGTCGCCAGACCGATCGCCGCATGCACCTGTTCGACCGACACCTGCACCGACTGCTGCAACCGCGCACTGTCGCGCAACACCAGCAAACCTTCGCTGGCCTGACGTCCGGCCTGCCCGATTGCCGCAACGGCCTCGCGCGCGCCCTGCTGCAACGCAACGATGTGCGCCTGAATGTCGCCGGTCGAGCTCTGAGTCTTGCTCGCCAGCGCCCGCACCTCGTCCGCCACCACGGCAAACCCGCGACCGGTCTCACCGGCACGCGCCGCCTCAATGGCCGCGTTCAGCGCCAACAAGTTGGTTTGCTCGGCGATCCCGTGAATCACCGTCAGCACCACTTCAATCTGCTCACTCTGCTGCGCCAGCCGCTCAATGACTTTCGCCCCGGTATCAACTTGTCCGGCCAACGCTTCGATCAGGCTACCGACTTTCGCTGAGGTCCGAGTGTTCTCATCGGTGGCCTGACGAATATCCACCATCTGCTTCAAAGCAGCCTGCATCGCATGGCTTTCAGACTGAGCTTCGTCAGCCATCTGCGACAACGCGCGCAAGCTTTCGGCCACTTCATCGCGCTGCATGCCAGCCGCGGCATCGGCGCCGGCATTGCGCAAGGTCATGGCGCCGATTTCCACGCCGGTACGCTGGGCCACATCGCCAGCCTCACGCACGATCGGCTGCAACTTATCCACAAAGCGATTGACCGCCGAGGCCATGTCGCCGATCTCATCCTGACTATTGATCTGCACGCGCTTGGTCAGATCACCCTCACCTGCCGCCAGATCATCCATGGCGGTGATCAGCATCTTCAAGCGGTTGACCACTCGACGGCCCAGCACCACCGTCAGCAACAGCAGCACACCGAAACCCACCACCACCAGGCTCATACCAATTCGCCAGCGCAAAGTCCCCGCAGCTTCCTGCACGGTACTGGTAGTATTGGCTTTCATTTCAGACGCGGTGGACTGCGCCGATTGCAGACGCCCACGCATCGCCGTTGCGCTATCAGCCGCCGCGCCTTTGAGGCTGTCACCCACCAATTGATCGCTGCTGGCGATCAACGCCGAGAAGCGCTTGTCCAGCGCCGCCAGATCGGTTTCCACGGAGGCGGTCGAGACCCCCATCAAAACCTTGCCGATCTCCACCCCATTGGGGCTGATCGAGGCTTCGAGGTAGTAGACCGACGGATCGCTCTTCGCCGCATCCAGCACCTTGTCCAGCGCCCGCTCGCCCTGGCCTTTTTCCAGAAGCGCCTTGTTGATCGGGTTCTCCCGATTGAGATAGCGCGTCAGGTGCTGGCCCGTCGCATCATCGTAGATCACGAACAACACATTGGGATTGCGCTGGGCACGGCGAGCGAACTCGGACAGGGTTGGAATGTCACCGTCCCACATGGCGCGAGGTGCGACCGAGGCCAGAAGTTGCGCCATCTCGTTGGCCGAATCCTTCAGGCCCTTCTCCAGCGTCGTACGCAGCTGTGCCTGCTCGTCCTTCAGACGCGAAGACAACCCGGCGGTCAGGCGCTGACGGGTACTGGTGGACAGGCTATCCAGGCTCGACGTGACTTCACGCCCTGCCTGCTCAAGCTCACCGGAGAGCTTTTGGCTATCAGTGCTCAGGCGCACACCCAAATCGGCTTCCAGTGCAGTCACTGTGCTCCGGGTCAGAGCGACAGCCACCAGCACCTGCACCAAAAGGGCGATACCAAGGGTAACGAACACAGGCCGCAAGAGACGGCTTTGTAACAGTGAGAGAACGGCCGACACTGGAAATCCCTCTGCTTTAACGCCATTAAATTGATGGCACTCTGAAGGCGATATTCACAGCAAAGGTCATGCCGTCCAACAGGCATAAACGACAAAGGCCCCGATTAAGGGGCCTTTGTGTTTTACATCAACGACTTATTAAGCGAACGGGTGACGCAGAACGATGGTTTCGTTGCGGTCCGGGCCCGTCGAAATAATGTCGATCGGCGCACCGACCAACTCTTCGACGCGTTTGATGTAGTTGCGTGCAGCCTGAGGCAGCTCTTCCAGGGTCTTGGCACCGACGGTGGATTCGGTCCAGCCTGGCATTTGCTCGTACACCGGCTCCAGGCCGATGTAGCTGTCGGCGTCAGTCGGTGCGTCGATCACTGCACCATCCTGGTTCTTGTAGCCCACGCAGATGTTGATGGTTTCCAGACCGTCCAGCACGTCCAGCTTGGTCAGGCACAGGCCCGAGATGCTGTTGACGTCGATGGCGCGACGCAGGATGACGGCGTCGAACCAGCCGCAACGACGGGCACGGCCGGTGGTAGCACCGAACTCATGGCCACGCTTGGCCAGAAAAGCCCCCACGTCATCGAACAGCTCAGTCGGGAACGGACCCGAACCCACGCGAGTGGTGTAAGCCTTGGTGATGCCGAGGATGTAATCCAGGTACATCGGACCAAAACCCGAACCGGTGGCGATGCCGCCTGCGGTGGTGTTGGAGCTGGTCACGTACGGGTAGGTGCCGTGGTCGATGTCCAGCAGGGAGCCCTGGGCGCCTTCGAACATGATGTCTTTGCCGTCGCGACGCAGGTTATGCAGTTCGGCGGTGACGTCGAGCATCATCGGCTTGAGCAGCTCGGCGTATTCCATGCACTCGTCGAGTGTCTTCTGGAAGTTGATTGCTGGCTCTTTGTAGTAATTGACCAGTACGAAGTTGTGGTAATCCAGCAACTCGCCCAGCTTGGCGGCGAAACGCTCACGGTGGAACAGGTCACCGATGCGCAGACCGCGACGGGCTACCTTGTCTTCGTAAGCCGGGCCGATGCCGCGACCGGTGGTGCCGATCTTCAGCTCGCCACGGGCCTTTTCACGGGCCTGGTCCAGCGCTACGTGGTAGGACAGGATCAGCGGGCAGGACGGGCTGATACGCAGGCGCTCGCGCACCGGTACGCCTTTCTCTTCCAGCTTGATGATTTCCCGCAGCAGGGCGTCGGGTGCAACCACCACGCCGTTACCGATCAGGCACTGCACGCCTTCGCGCAGCACGCCCGACGGGATCAGGTGCAAGACGGTTTTTTCGCCGTCGATCACCAGGGTGTGGCCAGCGTTGTGACCACCTTGGTAGCGCACTACGGCGGCAGCATGTTCGGTCAGCAGATCAACGATCTTGCCTTTGCCCTCATCACCCCATTGGGTGCCCAGGACTACGACATTCTTACCCATAACACTTGTCCTCATTCGCGCAAACTTGGTGCCGGCGGCGGCCGGCAGGAAAACTCAAGAAGCCAGTGGCGATACTTGCCAAAGCCCGTTCTGCTGAATCAATTGCCGGTCGCAGTCCGCTTCACGGGCGGCGGCCAAAGGCTGCCCAGGCAATGCCTGGACGACACGCTGACCCTCACTGCGCAACTGGCAAACCTGCTGCCAGAGTGCTGCATCCGTACTGTCAGGCATCCAGATACCGCCAGACGGTAGCTCGATCTCAGCACGCCCCAGGGTCACCAGGGTTTTCAAATCGGTAGAGAAACCGGTCGCCGGACGGGCGCGACCGAAGTCGGCGCCGATGTCGTCGTAACGACCGCCCTGAGCGATGGACTGGCCAACGCCCGGCACAAACACAGCGAACACCACACCGGTGTGGTAGTGGTAGCCGCGCAACTCGCCCAGGTCGAAGTACAGCGGCAACTCCGGGAAACGCGTAGACAGTCGCTCGGCAATCGCCAGCAAATCGTCCAGCGCCGCCAGAACAGGCGCTGGCGCATTGGCCAGACGCTCACGTGCAGCGCTCAACACTTCACGACCGCCACACAGGTCGACCAGCGCCCGCAGCATGCCCGATAGATCGGCAGGCAAGCCTTCGGTCAAGGTAATGACCTCGTCGATGGCTTTACGTTGCAATGCATCGAACAACTGTTGCTCGACTTCGCCGGACAAACCGGCGGCGCGGGCCAGGCCACGGTAGATGCCGACATGACCGAGATCCATGTGCACATCCGGCACATCGGCCAGTTGCAGCATGGCCAGCATCAGGCTGATGACTTCCACGTCGCTGCTAGGGCTGGCATCGCCGTACAACTCGGCGCCCAGTTGAATCGGGCTGCGTGAGGACGACAAGGCACGTGGCTGAGCATGCAGCACGCTACCGGCATAGCACAGACGGCTCGGGCCTTCACGACGCAAGGTGTGCGCATCGATGCGCGCCACTTGCGGCGTGATGTCTGCACGGAAACCCATCTGCCGGCCCGATTGCGGGTCGATGACCTTGAAGGTACGCAGATCGAGATCCGAGCCCGCGCCGGTCAGCAGGGACTCCAGGTACTCGATATGGGGGGTCACGACAAACTCGTAACCCCAGCTCTGGAACAGATCCAACACCTGACGACGCGCTACTTCGATACGCGCGGCTTCTGGTGGCAGTACTTCTTCGATGCCATCTGGCAGCAGCCAGCGGTCTACCGTTGCCATTACGCCATTCCCCTATGATCCGGGCAGCAAGCCTTTGGGCGAGCCTTGAGTGAAGCAGAAAATGATCGGCTCATGTGCATAAACCACGCGCATGAACAACGGGGCGAAAAGCCTGAAACCGGCTTCGCCAACCACTTTCCTCGAAAAACCTGTCGAGTCATTCAACTCGGGCGCCTGCATAAAAACAGCAATCAAACGTGCAGACGCAAAAAAGCCGGGAATTTCCCGGCTGCCGCATCATACACACGTTTTCCCAAAGGATCACCCCGCCCGAGGTTTTAGCCGCCCGGCGGGATGATTCAGGTCAACGTCGTATCAAGGCTTGGCTTTTTCCAGGTAACGGAAGAAGTCGCTGCCCGGGTCCAGGACCATGACGTCGGATTTGTTCGCGAAGCTTTCACGGTAGGCACGCAGGCTACGGTAGAACGCGTAGAACTCCTGATCCTGACCGTATGCCTTGGAGTAGATCGCAGCAGCCTGGGCGTCACCGTCACCGCGAACCTCTTCGGATTCACGATAGGCTTCAGCCAGCAGCACGCGGCGTTGACGGTCGGCGTCGGCACGGATGCCTTCAGCCAGCTCGTTACCCTTGGCGCGGTGCTCGCGAGCTTCACGCTCACGCTCGGTGCTCATACGTTCGAACACGCTGCGGTTCACTTCCTTCGGCAGGTCGATGGTTTTGACCCGGACATCGACCACTTCGATGCCCAGCTCTTTTTCCGCCATCTTGTTCAGCGAATTGGTGATGTCTGCCATCAGCGCATCGCGCTCACCGGACACCACTTCGTGCAGGGTGCGCTTACCGAACTGGTCACGCAGGCCCGACTCCAGACGACGGGAAAGACGCTCGTCGGCAATCTGCTTGAGGCCGGAAGTCGCGGTGTAGAAGCGCTCGGCATCTTTCACGCGCCACTTGGCGTAGGCATCGACCATTACGGCTTTCTTTTCCAGCGTCAGGAAGCGTTGTGTCGGTGCATCCAGCGTCATCAGGCGCGCGTCGAATTTGCGCACCTTGTTCACGTAAGGCACTTTCACGTGCAGGCCCGGCTGAACATCGGCCTGGACCACGCGACCGAACTGCAGCATCACCGCGCGCTCGGTCTGAGCCACGATGTAGAAGCAGTTCCAGGCAACGATCGCCACGACGACGCCGATAATAAGGGCGATCAGCGATTTATTGCTCATCAGCGACTCTCCCTGGTACGTGCTTGCTGTTGCTGCAGATCAGTTGCCGCACGCGCATTCACTTCATTACTGCTGGCTGCTGCGCCGGTCACCGGAGCGCCGGGGCTGCGACCACTGTCGATCATCTTGTCCAGCGGCAAGTAGAGCAGATTGTTCTGGCCATTCTTGTTGCCGGTCACGAGAACCTTGCTGGTGTTGCTGAAGATTTCCTGCATGGTGTCCAGGTACAGACGCTGACGGGTAACTTCAGGGGCTTTGCGATACTCGGCCACCAGCTTGGTGAAGCGATCGGCCTCACCCTTGGCACGGGAGACGGTCTCGTCGCGGTAACCGTTGGCATCCTCGAGGATGCGCTGGGCCTGACCACGGGCTTCCGGCACGACGCCGTTGGCGTAGGTTTCAGCCTGGTTGCGCGAACGCTGCTCGTCTTCACGGGCGCGGATCACGTCGTCGAAGGCTTCCTGAACTTCACGCGGTGCGGCTGCGCTCTGTACGTTGACCTGGGTGACGGTGATACCGGTGCGATAGGTATCGAGGAAGCGTTGCAGACGCTCCTTGATTTCGCTGGCCATCAACTCACGACCTTCGGTCAGCACCTGATCCATGGCGGTAGAACCCACCACGTGACGCAAGGCACTGTCGGTCGCGTGCTGCAGGCTGATTTCCGGCTGGTCGACGTTCAGCACGAAGTCTTGCAGGTTACTGATCTTGTACTGCACGGTCAGCGGCACTTCGACGATGTTCTCGTCTTCAGTCAGCATTTGACCCTGCTTGGTATAGGCACGCTCACGCGTGACGTTTTCCATGTACTTGCGATCGATCGGCGGGAAATAGATGTTCAGGCCCGGGCCGACGGTTTCATAGTATTTGCCGAAGCGCAGCACCACGGCTTGCTCCTGCTCGTCGACCACGTAGACAGCGCTGTACAGCCACACGGCCGCCAGCACGACCAGGCCGATGCCGAGCAGGCCGCCGAAGCCGCCACTCTTGCCCGAACCGCCGCCCTCGTCACCGCGTTTTTTACCACCACCGAACAACCCGTTCAGGCTTTCCTGCAGCTTTCGGAAGGCCTCGTCGAGATCCGGTGGGCCCTTGCGGTCGCCGTTATTACGGCGCTTGCCACCCCAAGGATCCTGATTATTCGAGTTGCCACCCGGCTCATTCCAAGCCATAGCGCTCTCCATCTGATAAAGCAAAGACGCACCCACGGCGCGCCGACCAATGCTACAGAATGCCTGTCACCACGGCACAACCGCTTTCTCAGGCTTTTATTGCAAAGTGTGTTGCTCGATGAATTCCATCGGTTGCAGACCTTCGCGGCTCACGAGTCGATTCAATTCAATTCGTGGCAAGCGAACGGCCAGCAAGCTGATGCCTTCTTCGTCGTGTTCTTCTTTTTGCACCGCACCGAGTTCGAAAAACTGCGCACGCAGTCGAGCAAAACGTTGCGGCAACCGCAAGGTACCAACAAACAAATCACTGCCTAACAGTTCGGCCACGGCCTGCTTGAGCAAGTCCAGACCGGTACCGTCCTTGGCCGACAACCAGACCCGCTGCGGTTTGCCATCGGCATCGCGCTGGATCTGCGGCTCAACACCCTCGAGCAAATCGAGTTTGTTGTATACCTCAAGGATCGGCAAGTCTTGTGCTCCGATCTCCCCGAGCACCACCATGACCTGTTCTATCTGGGCCATACGCTCAGGCTCATGCGCATCGATCACATGCAGCAGCAGGTCGGAGTTGCTCGACTCTTCGAGCGTAGCCCGAAATGCCTCGACCAGCTTGTGCGGCAGGTGACGAATGAAGCCCACGGTGTCGGCCAGCACGATCGGCCCGAGGTCATCGAGCTCGAGTCGGCGCAAGGTCGGGTCGAGGGTCGCGAATAACTGGTCGGCGGCGAAGACGTCGGAATCGGTGACCGAGTTGAACAGCGTCGATTTGCCGGCGTTGGTATAACCCACCAGTGAAACCGTCGGGATGTCAGCACGTTTGCGCCCGCGACGAGATTGCTCGCGCTGGCTGCGGACCTTTTCCAGGCGCCCCTTGATCTGCCGCAGGCGAACCCGCAACAGGCGCCGGTCGGTTTCCAGCTGGGTTTCACCCGGACCGCGCAGACCGATACCGCCCTTCTGCCGTTCAAGGTGAGTCCAGCCGCGAACCAGCCGCGTACTCATGTGCTCAAGCTGAGCCAGTTCGACTTGCAGCTTGCCTTCATGGGTGCGGGCGCGTTGGGCGAAGATATCGAGAATCAAACCCGTGCGGTCAATCACGCGACACTCGAAAATACGTTCGAGGTTACGTTCCTGACTGGGCGTGAGGATGTGATTGAAAATCACCAGATCGACCTGTTCGGCGCTGACCAGGTCGCGTAACTCTTCGACCTTGCCGCTGCTAATCAGGGTTTTGGCGGTTGGCCGATGACGCGGCACGTTAAAAAACGCGACGGTCTCGGCGCCAGCCGAAATTGCCAACTCCTGAAACTCCTGCGGATCTTCGCGCGCCTCAGGGTCCTGACCATCCAAGTGAACGAGAATTGCCCGTTCACCACCACCGTGGCGCTCAAAGAACAAAGGAGACTCCTATCAGGCGTTACCTGGCTCAGCGTCACCTGCTTCGGATTCGGTTGCGCTAGGCAGACGAATTGGACGAACCGGCACCACTGTAGAGATAGCGTGTTTGTAAACCATTTGGCTAACGGTGTTTTTCAGCAGGATAACGAACTGGTCGAAAGACTCGATCGTGCCTTGCAGCTTGATCCCGTTGACCAGGTAGATGGAAACCCCCACTTTCTCTTTACGTAAAGTATTCAAGTAAGGGTCTTGTAGCGAATGCCCTTTTGACATGTGCCGCACTCCTTTAAGGATTCAATATAAAAAATAGGTAAACAGATGGCTTGGGGCCGTCACACCCCCAAGGATAGACGGCAATTGCAAGGACTCAGCTCAATATGGAGATGGTCCCGAGGTATTTCAAGGCGCGCGGCAGATTGTCGCAATCGAGACTGTCCAACCAATGTAAATCAGCCCAACTGCGCAGCCAGGTGAACTGGCGCTTTGCCAATTGGCGCGTGGCAATGATTCCACGCTCCTGCATCTCGGCTTGCGTCAGCTTGCCATCCAGGTAATCCCAGACTTGTCGATAGCCTACAGCACGTATAGACGGCATCCCCGAATGCAGGTCACCTCTATCTCGCAGGGCTACGACCTCATCGATGAATCCCTGTTCCAACATATTTGTGAATCTTTGTTTAATGCGCTCGTGCAGTACCTGGCGATTTGCCGGAGCGATGGCCAAGTTCGCGACAGTATAGGGCAATTGTTGCAGTCCCGAAGCGGCTGCTTCAGTACTTTGCGCAGATTGTCGCAAGCGTAGCTCAGTCATGCTCTGACCACTGACGCGATAAACTTCCAGCGCTCGACTGAGACGCTGCGGATCGTTCGGATGAATACGCGCCGCGGATTGCGGATCGATGACTGCCAATTGATCGTGCAGGGCTTGCCAGCCAAGGCGTGCAGCCTCTTCTTCGATTTGCGCGCGCACGTCTGGATCGGCCGCCGGCATGTCGGCCAGACCTTCGAGCAAAGCCTTGTAGTAGAGCATTGTGCCGCCTACCAGCAGCGGAATTTTGCCCCGCGCGGTGATCTCGGCCATGGCCTCAAGCGCATCACGACGAAAATCCGCAGCCGAATAACTCTCGGCCGGGTCGAGAATATCGATCAGGCGGTGCGGGAATTCGGCCAGAATTTCTTTGGAAGGCTTGGCGGTGCCAATGTCCATGCCACGGTAAACCAGCGCCGAGTCGACGCTGATCAGCTCGCAGGGCAGGACCTTGGTGAGTTCTATAGCCAGGTCGGTCTTGCCGGCAGCCGTCGGCCCCATCAGGAAAATCGCAGGAGGGAACTGGCTCATCAACGACCGCGCAAAAACAGTTTGTCCAGATCGTCCAGGCCCAGTTGGGTCCAGGTCGGTCGGCCATGGTTGCATTGACCGCTGCGCTCGGTGTTTTCCATGTCCCGCAGCAGACCGTTCATTTCCGGCAGGGCCAGACGCCGATTCGCACGAATCGCGCCGTGGCAGGCCATGGTGCCGAGCAGTTCGTTCAAGTGCGCCTGAATCCGGTCGCTTGTACCGTATTCCATCAAATCCGCCAGAACGTCGCTGACCAGTCGATTGGCTTCAGCCTGTTTCAGCAACGCGGGGATTTGCCGGATCGCCAGAGATTCCGGCCCAAGGCGCTGTAACTCAAAGCCCAGACGCTGGAACCAGGCGACGTGTTCTTCGGCGCAATCGGCTTCACGCTGACTGACCGCCAGGGATTCTGGCACCAACAACGGCTGACCGCTCAGGCCTTCGCTGGCCATGGCGATTTTCAGGCGTTCGTACATGATCCGCTCATGGGCGGCGTGCATGTCCACCAGCACCAGGCCCTGGGCGTTTTCCGAAAGAATATAGATGCCCTTGAGCTGCGCCAACGCGTAACCCAGCGGCGGAATATCGTCCTGCCCGGCCGGCAGCGCGACCGCATTGGCCTCGGGCAACGGCGCGAAGAACTCGCGGTAGGCCGCCTGAGCTTCGGCGACGGGCACACCGGACTGAGGCCGTGGCGTGTATTGATACTGATAACCGGCACCCGCGCCAGAACCCGCCGTGGTATTGAAGGTCGGTTGGGCCTGAGGCTGTTCCAGCAATGCATTGGCCGCCAGACGCATCTCGCCCTGAGGGCCGAACTCGCCGGCTTCGATGCCGGTCGGCCGGACCACTGCGGTCGCGACAGGCGCGCCCAGATGATCTTCCGGCCGCACATCGCCGAGGGCGCGGTGCAAGGTGCCATAGAGGAAGTCGTGAACCATGCGCCCGTCGCGGAAGCGTACTTCGTGCTTGGTCGGGTGCACGTTGACGTCGACGCCCGCCGGATCGACTTCGAAAAACAGCACGAACGTCGGGTGCCGACCATTGAACAGCACGTCGCGATAAGCCTGGCGCACCGCGTGGGCCACCAGTTTGTCGCGCACGGCGCGGCCATTCACAAAGAAGTACTGCAAGTCTGCCTGGCTGCGGTTGAAGGTCGGCAACCCGACCCAGCCCCACAAGTGCAAACCATTGCGCTCGATTTCGATCGGCAGCGCTTGCTCCAGAAAACCCGCCCCGCAGATCGCCGCCACACGCCGGGCACGGGCCGCATCATCATGGGCTTCGTGCAGGCTGAGGATGGTTTTGCCGTTGTGGCGCAGATGGAACGCCACATCGAACCGCGCCAGCGCCAGACGCTTGATCACTTCTTGCAGGTGATCGAATTCGGTTTTTTCGGTCTTGAGAAACTTGCGGCGCGCCGGGGTATTGAAAAACAAATCTCGCACTTCCACCGAAGTCCCCACCGGATGGGCCGCCGGTTGCACGCGCGGCGCCATGTCCCGGCCTTCGGTTTCCACTTGCCAGGCCTGATCGGCATCGCGAGTGCGGGACGTGAGAGTCAGGCGGGCGACAGAGCTGATGGACGCCAGCGCCTCACCGCGAAACCCCAGGCTCATCACCTGTTCAAGATCTTCCAGGTTGCGAATCTTGCTGGTGGCGTGACGGGCCAGGGCCAGGGGCAGGTCATCGGCAGAAATGCCGCTGCCATCGTCGCGCACCCGCAGCAGCTTGACACCGCCCTGCTCCACATCGACATCGATGCGTCTGGCGCCGGAGTCGAGGCTGTTTTCCAGCAACTCCTTGATCACCGAGGCCGGGCGTTCAACCACTTCACCGGCGGCAATCTGGTTCGCCAGCCGCGGGCTGAGCAGCTCGATGCGCGCGGTGTTGGTCAGCACCTGGTTCATTCTTTGGCCGCCAGTTCAGTGCCGGGAATGGTCAGATGTTGACCGACTTTGAGCTCATCATTTGCCAGGTTGTTGGCGCTGCGCAAGGTGGCCGGCGACACCTGATAGCGCACGGCGATCATCGCCAGGGTTTCGCCGGGGTTCACGCGATGGTCACGCGGGCCTTGGGCGATCTTGCCGGAATCGCGCAGCCAGGCAATGTAGGTGCCCGGCGGTGGATTCTGCTGGAAGAACTGCCGCACGCCGCTGCTGATGGAACGCGCCAGCGCTTGCTGGTGGCTCGATGCCGCGAGTTTCGAGGCTTCGTTGGCGTTGGAGATAAACCCGGTTTCCACCAGGATCGACGGGATGTCCGGCGACTTCAACACCATGAACCCGGCTTGCTCCACGCGCTGTTTGTGCAGCGGCGTGACGCGACCGATGTTGCTCAAGACTTTCTGGCCAACGTTCAGGCTGGACGTCAGAGAAGCGGTCATCGACAGATCGAGCAGCACGCCGGCCAGCATGCGGTCCTTGTCGTCGAGGCTGACGTTACCGGCACCGCCGATCAAATCGGAACGGTTTTCGCTGTCGGCCAGCCAACGGGCGGTCTCCGACGTAGCGCCGCGGTCAGATAGGGCAAACACCGACGCACCGAACGCGGCAGCCGAAGGCGCGGCGTCGGCGTGGATCGAAACGAACAGGTCGGCGCCTTTCTTGCGGGCGATTTCGGTACGGCCGCGCAACGGAATGAAGTAGTCGCCGGTACGGGTCAGTTCGGCGCGGAAACCTTTCATGCCATTGACCTGACGCTGCAGTTCACGGGCGATGGCCAGCACCACGTCTTTTTCACGCTGACCGCGAGAGCCCGAGGCGCCTGGGTCTTCGCCACCGTGACCGGCATCGATCACCACAATGATGTCGCGCTTGCCGGCCGGAGCGGGTGGCAGTTTGAGTGTGGGTTCGGACGGCGTGACGGGCACGGCGGGCACGGTGGCCACAGACGGCGTTGGCGCAGGCGGTGGCGCGGCGTCGGCCGCGTTGTCGAACAGGTCGACCACCAGACGATTGCCATATTGGGCGTTCGGCGCCAGGGTGAAGCTTTTCGGCGTGACCGCTTTTTTCAAGTCGATGACCACCCGCAAATCGGTCGGCGTACGCTGAGCCGAGCGCATTGCCGTGATCGGAGTATTGGAAGTGGAGACGTTCAGTGGCGAACCGAGCGTCGCGCCATTGATGTCGATCACCAGCCGATCCGGCGCGGTCAGGGTAAAGACGCTGTGCTGGACAGGCCCCGTCAGGTCGAACACCAGTCGCGTGTTGTCCGGCGCCCGCCACAGGCGAACACTGTTGACCTTTGTCTCGGCCACAGCGTCGACGGTCACCGCCAGAAACAACAACCCTACGGCAGCAACCAACGCGCGAAAGCGCATACCTAACCCCATCATTTAATTGGATTCCAATGCCAAAGCGGCACACCACAGCTCGCCACGCGAGCCCTGGGGCAAAATTTTCAGCGAACGCCCGCTGTCTTGCGGGCTAATGGTAATGGTCAGGTCGGGCTTTGGCAAAAAGCCTGCACCCTTCTGGGGCCATTCAATCAGGCACAGAGCGTCGTCTTCGAAATAGTCGCGGATGCCGAGGTACTCCAGCTCCTCCGGATCGACCAGACGATAGAGGTCGAAATGGAAGGCGCGGACCTCACCAATCTCGTAAGGCTCGACCAGGGTAAAGGTCGGACTTTTTACCGCACCCGTATGTCCCAGGCCACGAATAATGCCTCGAGACAGCGTGGTTTTCCCCGCGCCCAAATCCCCCTCAAGAAAAATCAGACCATGCCCTTCGGTGGTTTGAGCGATGCGAGCGCCAAACGCGGTCATCGCCTCTTCATCAGCCAGGTACAGGGTTACTTCAGACACGGTGCTTGCTCCTCCAACAACTGACGAATGGCTGGAATCAGATCACTGGCCGCCAGCCCGCGGCCGAATTTACCTTGTTGCTCGCCGGCATTGGCGTGCAGCCAGACCGCCAGGCACGCCGCGTCATACGCGTCCATGCCCTGAGCGAGCAAGGCGCCCACCAGACCGGCCAGCACATCGCCCAAACCGGCGCTGGCCATGGCCGGATGGCCCTGATGACACAGCGCAAGGCGCCCATCGGGGCTGGCAATCAGACTGCCGGCGCCCTTGAGCACCACCACCGCTGTGTATTTTTTGCTCAATGCATGGGCCGCGGCCGGACGGTCGGCTTGAACGTCGGCCGTCGATATCCCCAGCAATCGCGCCGCTTCGCCAGGGTGCGGCGTGATAACACAACCCGCGGGCAAGTTCATGCCACCTTCGGCCAACAGGTTCAACGCATCGGCGTCCCAGACTTGTGGCAACGACGCATTGGCCGCGGCCGACAACAGACTGCGCCCCCAGGCGGCTTGCCCCAGCCCCGGGCCGACGACCAGCACCGAGGCCTTTTCAAGCAGGCCCATTAACTGATTGGCCGACGAAGTGCCGAGCACCATGGCTTCAGGCAATCGCGCCAACACAGCCGGAACATGCTCGCCGCGAGTGGCCACGGACACCATGCCGGCACCGCTGCGCAGGGCACTTTGTGCACTGAGCACAATGGCGCCGCCAAAACCGCGATCACCGCCGATGAGCAATACGTGGCCAAAATTGCCTTTGTGGGACGTTGGAGCGCGACCGGTCAGACGCGGCACATTACCGGCCGTCAGGCGACGAGCGCTGACCGTGGCCCCGATAAATGTCTCGGGGGCGGCTTGCAGATCGTTGAAGACCAGATCGCCAACCACATCCGCAGCGTCACCGGTGAACAGACCCAATTTCAAACCGATGAACGTCACTGTCAGGTCAGCCCGGACCGCAATGCCGAGCATGCGGCCCGTATCGGCGCACAGCCCCGAGGGGATATCCACCGCCACCACCGGTAGCCCACTGGCGTTGATCGCGGCAATGGCGCCGGCATACGGCTCGCGCACGTCACCGGTCAGGCCGGTGCCGAGCAAGGCATCCAGCACAATGCCGCGCAATTCGGAGTGCGCGCTCCAGCCTTGAATGGCGACGCCTTCGGCTACTGCCTCGGCATGGGCCGACGCCGCATCGCCCTGCAAACGCCCTGGGTCACCGACGGCCAGCACCCGTACGTGCCAGCCGGCACGCCGGGCCAGCACGGCCACCAGGTAACCGTCGCCGGCGTTATTGCCGTGGCCGGCCACCACGCTCAATTCGTGCGCCGTCGGCCAATGACGGACCAGCGCACGCCAGGTCGCCCGCGCCGCACGCTGCATCAATTCGAAGCCCGGTGTGCCCGCCGCGATCAGGCTCGCATCGAGCCCTCGGACTTGCGCGGCGCTATACAGCGCGTCGGGTAATTCATCTTTAGTGTGCGGCATGCGTCTTCAGGCTCCGATGTCTGGCAGAATTATACGCATCTCAGCTCCGGTTTCTCTCGCCTCATGCCCGCTATTACCACAGACCTGCCCGCCCTCGCCCAATCCATCAAGGACTGGGGCCGCGAGCTGGGCTTTCAGCAAGTCGGCATCAGCGGCCTCGACCTGGCCGAGCATGAGCAGCACCTGGAGCGCTGGCTCGCGGCCGGCTATCACGGCGAAATGGACTACATGGGCGCCCACGGCAGCAAACGCTCGCACCCGGAAGAGCTGGTGCCCGGCACTTTGCGCGTGGTTTCCCTGCGCATGGACTACCTGCCGGGCGACACCGAAATGGCCAAACGCCTGGCCCAACCGGAAAAAGCCTACGTCTCACGCTATGCCTTGGGCCGCGACTACCACAAATTAATTCGTAAACGCGTGCAACAACTGGCGGAAAAAATTCAGGCGGTGATCGGCCCCTTCGGCTACCGCGCGTTTGTCGACAGCGCCCCGGTGCTGGAAAAAGCCATCGCCGAACAGGCTGGCCTGGGGTGGATCGGCAAAAACACGCTGGTCTTGAATCGCAAGGCCGGCAGTTACTTCTTCCTCAGCGAACTGTTCGTCGACCTGCCGCTGCCGGTGGACCCGCCCCACGCCAGCGAACACTGCGGTCGCTGCACTGCCTGCCTGGACATTTGCCCGACCAATGCCTTCGTCGGCCCCTATGTGCTGGACGCCCGGCGCTGCATTTCGTACCTGACCATCGAGCTGAAAAGTGCGATCCCGGAAGATTTGCGGCCGCTGATCGGCAATCGGGTGTTCGGCTGTGATGACTGCCAGATCGTCTGCCCGTGGAACCGCTTCGCCCGGCCTTCCGGGGAAAGCGACTTCAAACCCCGGCACAACCTGGACAACGCCGAACTGGCCGAACTGTTCATGTGGGACGAAGAGAAATTTCTCAGCAGCACCGAAGGCTCACCGCTCAGGCGCGCGGGTTACGAACGCTGGCTGCGCAATCTGGCGGTCGGCCTGGGTAATGCCCCGTCGAGCATTCCGGTGCTGGAGGCCTTGAAGGCACGGCGGGACTATCCGTCGGAACTGGTGCGTGAACACGTGGAATGGGCCTTGAAACAACACGGCCTCGCGTAGGAGCTGCCGCAGGCTGCGATCTTTTGATCTTAAAAAATCAAAGTCAAAAGATCGCAGCCTGCGGGCACGAGTACGGCCCAAGAGATAAGGATGTGATCAAGCCTCGTCGTTATAAACGAACTTGGGCATTTCCCAGTGGAAACGGATCGCCAGCAAGCGCAGCAGAAAGCCGCCGAACAGGGTGATCAGAATCGCCTGCTCACCGGGTAATTGCAGGTAGACACAGAGCAGATAGCACCACGCCGCGGCAAACGAGACGCTGGCGTAGAGCTCGCGGCGGAAGATCAGCGGAATGTCGTTGCAGAAGATGTCCCGCAGGATGCCACCGAACACCCCGGTGATCACGCCGCTGACCGAGGCCACCAGCATGCCGTGGCCCATTTCCAGGGCGGTCATGCAACCGATCAAGGTGAACGCCACCAGGCCCACGGCATCGAGCACCAGAAACAGCGAGCGCAGGTGACGCATCCAACGGGCGATGAAGATCGTCAGCATCGCCGCGACTGAGGTCAGCACCAGGTATTCAGGGTGTTTGACCCAGGTCAGTGGGTAATGGCCGAGCAACACGTCACGCACCGAACCGCCGCCCAACGCCGTGACGCAGGCGATCAGCACCACGCCAAACCAGTCCATTCCGCGACGACCCGCAGACAGGGCGCCAGTCATGGCTTCGGCAGTAATGGCGATCAGGTAGAGCATCAGCAACATGGCGGCGGTCCTTACAAGAAGGCGCGCAGTCTACTCAGATCGTCAGGGCACCAAAAGGGGGCAAGAGAACCTGTGGCGAGGGAGCTTGCTCCCGCTGGGCCGCAGAGCGCCCCCATTTACTGAAAGCGCAATTCTTCAGATAGAACTTTACGACTGCTGCGCAGCCGAACGGGAGCAAGCTCCCTCGCCACAAAAACCGACTCCATACCCAATCAGAACTTGATGAAGTTCTTGCGGTAGTGCTGCAGCTCGGCGATCGATTCGCGGATGTCGTCCAGGGCCAGGTGGGTACTGCCCTTCTTGAAGCTGTCACGCACGTCCGGCGCCCAGCGCGCGGCCAACTCTTTGAGGGTCGACACGTCGAGGTTGCGGTAGTGGAAATAGCTTTCCAGGGATTTCATGTGGGTATAAAGGAAGCGACGGTCCTGGCAGATGCTGTTGCCACAGATCGGCGACTTGCCCTTCGGCACCCATTTCTCCAGGAAGGCGATGGTCTCGGCCTCGGCTTCGGCCATGCTGATGCGGCTGTCGCGGACCCGTTGGGTCAGCCCGGAGCCGCCGTGCTGACGGGTATTCCACTCGTCCATGCCGGCGAGGATCTCGTCGCTGTGATGGATGGCGATCACCGGACCTTCGGCCAAGGTGTTCAAATCACTGTCGGTGACGATGGTGGCCATTTCGATGATGACGTCGGTATCAGGGTTAAGACCGGTCATTTCCAGGTCGATCCAGATCAGATTCTGCGGATTTTGCATGTGTCGGCTCCTAGGCAATGCTGCGCAGTTTAGCCTAGGCCGGTGGCCGGGCGTGCTAAACTCGCGGCCGTTTTACCTAATCGCTGCATTCTCGATACGGAACACCCATGGCCAAACGCCAACTCAATCGTCGTCAAAACTGGCGCATCGAAAAGATTCAGGGCGAGCGCGCTGCCCGCGCCGCCAAACGCGAGTCCTCGGCTGTCGAGGCACTCGAAGGCGGCGACCTGGGTCCGGAACAGACGGGCCTGGTGATCGCGCACTTCGGTGTGCAGGTCGAAGTCGAGGCCCTCGATGGCGAATTGGCCGGCCAGGTGTTCCGCTGCCATTTGCGCGCCAACCTGCCGGCGCTGGTGACCGGCGATCAGGTCGTGTGGCGTGCCGGCAACCAGGGCATCGGCGTGATCGTGGCGCAACTGCCGCGTAAAACCGAGCTCTGCCGTCCAGACAGCCGTGGCCAGCTTAAACCGGTGGCGGCCAACGTCGACTTGATCGTCATCGTCTTCGCCCCGCTGCCCGAGCCCCATGCCAACCTGATCGACCGTTATCTGGTCGCCGCGGAACACGCGGGTATTCGGCCGTTACTGCTGCTGAACAAATTCGACTTGATCGACGAGCAGAACGCCCCGGCGTTGAACGCCTTGCTGGCGGTTTACCGCACGTTGGGCTACCCGGTGCTGGAAGTGTCGGCCCACCACGGCAATGGCATGGAGCAGTTGCAGAAGCAGCTGGACGGGCACATCAGCGTATTCGTCGGCCAGTCCGGTGTTGGCAAGTCGTCGTTGGTCAACAGCCTGCTGCCTGAAGTCGAAACCCGCGTCGGCCCGCTGTCCGAGCTGTCGGGCCAGGGCACCCACACCACCACTACCGCGCGATTGTTCCACTTCCCCGGTGGCGGTGAACTGATCGACTCCCCGGGTATCCGGGAATTCGGCCTGGGTCACGTCAGCCGCGCCGACGTCGAAGCCGGTTTCATCGAGTTCAACGACCTGCTCGGCACCTGCCGCTTCCGCGACTGCAAGCACGACCGCGAGCCGGGTTGCGCATTGCTCAAGGCGCTGGAAGACGGCCGCGTGCAGCAGCAACGGATGAACAGCTATCGGTCGATCATCGCCAGTTTGCCGGAAAGCAGCTATTAAGTAGCCTGGATCATTTTCGTGATGCTACGAAAATGATCAGCAGCATCCCGCAGACACAAAAAAGCCGCGAATATCGCGGCTTTCTCATTTTCAGCGTACGGCTTTTTCCAGCTTCCAGCCCAGCGCATCCAGAGCGTCACAGCCGTCCTGAATCAATATATGTGCAGCATTGGCGAAATGCTCCAGGTCGTGACCTTCGGCGTTTTTGATGCACAGGCAGGTGACGCTATTGAGCATATTGCGGGCGGCTTTGATTCGGTGAGTGGCGGTTTCGAGGAGATCCGAGACTTTGGCTTCGGTGTCGATGTATAGCGTCGGGCCGACGCTGAAGTTGCCTTGCAGAGCGTGGTACTGGGTCATGTTTCTATCTCATCTGATAAGTGAAACTCCCACCCTTTCGCGGCTAAACGAATTGGGTGGTAGCTGTACGCGGGTTAGCCGACCGGACAGATGAACCCGGCACACCCGAAGGTGTCCCACGCACAGCCACCATAGACATGCAGATGCCAGGCAGCAAAAAGCGCCGCGATTATACGGGCGCTTGTGCATCATCTGTTACGACCGGCTAAAGTCGATCACCGATTCGTCGGTGCCGGACGAACTATAGGCGAGGTTCCGGCGAAGTAAAACCCGGTTTATGGGTCTCGGAGCCGTCCTACACCATTCTCCGAACAGTCCTCATTCCTTGATTTTTATCGCCGGTGGCTCAGTCCCATTGTGGGTATAGATCAACTCGCCTTCGATACGCCAACACCTTGCTCGTGCTCCAGATCAACAAGGCGTGTGATGGGGCCATTTGCTTTCAGGCGTTCAGTGACAACTTTTGGCCATAGGTTGCGAGAGCGGCGTTTGGCGAGGCTGTAGGTGAATTCCTGAATGCGAAACCATGGATAAAAGAGAAAAGTCAGAACGAGCATGACTACATCGCTGCCGCCCAAGTAGTTCTTCCCGTCACTTTCCATCCGTCTTTTTTTTATGCCATTGAAGGTGTCCTTGAACCAACCGCTCATGTTTGGCTGCACTGCCAGTTGGCTTTTTACGAAAGCATCAGACTCGCTGTGATTTCCCTGCTCGTCGAAATACGGGCCGTTGTTCATATAGGAACGGATATATTCCCAAAAGCCTTTCTGCATCGCCAATGATTTGCCGAAGGGAGGGCCGATACTGACCATCAATGCAATTTCCGGCGTTTCAAACTGCCACATGCGTATTTCCAGCGAGGTACTTTGCATGCCGCCAATGTGGGTGCCAACGAGCTGGTATTCATTAGCCACGGCGGTTATGCCATCCCATGGAGCGTGGAGCAGTACACCTTCGTGGTTGAAATACACTTCGCGAGTGCGGCGGTTGAACAGAATGGGCAACGGTAAGGGACGAAGGGTTTCCCAAAAAAAAGGAACAAGGAAAAAAGCTGCTGACATGATCAGGCCCATCGGAACGCTTTCCCACTTTCCATTGATCATTAACAAAAAAGCCATTCCTAGCCCACCCAGCCCTATCCACCCGCCAAGACCCGTAAATTGCCCCCGATCCGAATCTCCGCCTGCCTGCAAAGCCAAATAGTGTTCAGTATGCTCATCAGTAATGAACAGCTCCATTGGCTGCTCACCAGTGGGCTTATCCGCTTCCAGCAGTACAGTGGGGATAGCGCTGTATCGCGGCTGATCCAGCGTTTTCATATCCATGCCCAGTCCTTGATTTTTACCGCCGGCAGCGTCAGTCCTTCACGCGGCGAATAGATCAACTCACCCTCAATGCTCCACAAATGCCGCACGCCGTCCTCATGGTAGACGCGTCGGTATGGGGTTATGCCGGCTTGTACAGTAATCCGACTGCCACTATGCCGATCAAAATTTTCACCTGTCCATTCGACCTTTTTGACCCGCTCGGGGTGATATCCGAGTGTATCGCGCCAGACTTCATGGCCCTTGAAGTGGATCATCCCATCCGTCATCTGAATGTTTTCCCCCGGCAGGTTCAGCATCAAGTAGGTGGAGGTGACTTGCCCTTGATAGGGGTGCAACTCTCTCAGTCGGAAGACTTCAAAATTGACAGGAAACAGAATGGGATATAGACGTTCCATTGACTGGGTGTAGTTATTTGACCAACCGCTGTCCGGACGGATACCGAAATGACTGTTTTTTACCCATTTTTCCAGCGGTGAGTCAGTCGTATAGAGCCGGGCAATGACCCCGCCTACAATCACCACGGAGAGCCCCAAAAGCTTGATGCCCAAGTGGGGCACGACATCCAGTCCTTTAGAAATAGCCGCCGCATCCCCTGCTATCACGGCCGCTCGCGCAATGCGCAGTGCTCGAAACGCTTGAGCCTGGAGCCTGATACTTGCTACCGAAGCCCCGATAAGCCCCAGATTAACCGAGAAGCTATCGAAGTCACCTGCCTGGAACGCTTCAAAGGCTTCAAAACCATAAACCACCACATCAAAACAGAGGAAAGCTGATTGCAACAAAGAAGCACCTGCGGCCATTCCCATGGCTCGAACTAACGCGAGCCTCGCTGGAATAGAGTTTTTGCCGCCCTGGCTAATAGCAGAAGTCCAGCTAACCTCTGCTACCCGCTGACCAACTGCCGCACCTGCTGCTCCGACTCCAGCCAAAGCGCCGAAAGCACCAACCCATTTTTTGGTAGTTCCGCTATCTACTAACTGATCCATTGACCAATAAAAATTCAGCCCCGCCATAAACGTCACCAAAACCTTGATCGGCGCTTTATCCCAAGCCCCTTTCAGATCCAGCACGCTACTCAAGTCCACTCCTGATGCCAGATTCACCGGCAACGGTGGCAGTTTGGTGCTGGCCGGCACCAGATGCATGAACGGCACACTCTGCCCCACCGCGCCGACCAGCGGAGCGACACTCAAATGGGCTGGCGCCGCTGGGCGCGTTTCCATCAAATCGCTGTACCACTCGCCCAACTGACGCGACGTAACGCCCAAGGTCTGGATGCGCTGGTCGCTACGGGCCAGGGCCGCCGCCATGTACAAACTCCCCGCTGTGCTGGCCGAATTCTGCGCCTGATGCAGTTGCAACCCGGCCATCGGAGCGATGGCCAGAAACAAGGCCTCCACGCCCGCCGCTGGTTTGTGATGCTTCAGTTTGTCGGCGGTCTTGTTCAGTGCCTCGGCATAGCCGAAAGCACTGGCAAGCTTGCTAGCACCTTCCTGCAACGCCGCCGTGTTGTCGTTGAACGCATCGCCCAGATCGACGAGGTATTTGATTTCACCTTTGCCAAGCCGTGCGGGTAATCCGAGCAAAGCCCAAAGCAGCCAGGGTTTACCCGGCGAGTTACCGCCCAGATTCTGGGTAATCGCCTGAGCACCGATGCTGGTAGTGGCCGGCCCGAGACAAGCCGCCGCGAAATACAACTCCAATGCCTCACGGGCAATCGGTTGGGTAATGTCGAAATGGCCGCAAGCCGTGTCCATGCTCGACGCACCGGTCACTTGCAGGGTGTTGAACCACGCCACCCAGAGTTGGGCCAGACGACGCGTGTCGGCGGTATATCGGTCATTTTGGATTTCCTGATCTCTCCATAGCCGCTGGAGTTCGTCATGGCGGGTGATGGACGGCAACTGTGCACTCAGTTGCCGGTCGCCTTCGCTCAGTGACTTGATGACACTGGCCATCGCCCACGTTTCAGCGTGATGTTCCTGATAACTGTCGAACGCTTCCTTACGCACACGCATCAACGCGGCAAGGTCGAGCAGCACGCCCCACGCATCATCAATAACGGCGTAGGTCTGCTGTTCGCAAGCCTTCATCTGCTTTAGCACTTTCAACCAGTCGGGTGCGTGCTCCGTTTCGGATTGACCGCTCCAGCCGTAGCTCGTCGCATCGGTGTATTCACCAATCTGCTTGGTGACGGTGTCAACCGTGCCGCTGAACGGCGCGACACCCGGAACAAAACTGCGCATGATGCGCTGACGCACGGCGGGGTCTTTTCTGGCGGCCTGGTATTGCGCTTCACTCCAGCGAACGGGCGACCAGACCAATCCGGTAGGGTCGCCCGCTCTTAACACCAGATGGGGTTTGACCCGAATGTCGATCACCCTGCCCGCACGCGGGGTTTGGGTGAGCTGAGCTTTTTCGACCTGATATTCAACCAACTTGGGCGGACTGCTCTCCCAGACGTAGAGCCAACCGTCGCGCAACAAACGCGAGGTGTAATTGAGCGCATGCCCGGTCAAGTCAGGATGCCGAGGCCCCAACTCGGGAAACGAGCCGCTCAGCGCTGGCAAGTCGTAGGCATCGGTATCGACAGCGACGGTTGGACCGAGGGCGTATCGCAGAGGCAAAACGGCAGCGAACAGCGGGCAGGTTCCAACGCGGATTTTATTCTGGGCACTCATGCGTTTTTCTCCGAGTTGGCGGGAAGGCTCAGTGCATGCAGAAGCGGCTCAGGCAAGGTGATTTGCGCGGCCAGACCTTTATTGGCCGGTGCTGAGTCGAATTCAGGCGCTTTGTTTTCCCAAGCGCACACTGGCGCGTTGCCATGGCGTAGCCAGACGCTTTCCACACCAAACCAAAAGCCTGCTGGCCATTGCGCTCCCGCCAAACAGGCGCGTCGCAAAACCGAGCCATCCGCCAGGCGCAGCCACAGCTCTCGCTCATATTCATCAAATATGCGCAACCGACGTTGCAGGATCGGTAGCCATTGTTGTGCACTCTGTGGAGAAGCCAGCCAAACACCGTGTTGCAAGTCAGAGCCACCCCACCATGCGGCGTAGGCCGCGCTACCAAGTGAGGCATTGAGTAGAAATGGCCCCGCTGCGCCAATCGGCTCGTAGGCGGTTCCCTTGAAAAGCGATTGAGGAGCGTCTGCGCCGTAGTGCTCGTGAAGCCAATCGATAGCGTCCTCATACTGGGAACCGTCAAGCAGGAGCAGGCCTTTGTTCGGGGTGATCGGGGTCATGCTTCAGCCCTCTCTGTTAACTGATGTTCCGGGGCGGCATCGCATATCGGGCAAATGCCGGAATCGGCCTCACGAAAGACGATGTTCTGTTTGAGTAGTGCTTCCATGGGAAGGGTGTCGACAACCACTGCCTCGTCAGCTTGGGGAACTACTGACAGTGCCGCCTGCCCGGGCAGGCCCACGACCGGCGAACCACCCTCGACAATAGCGACACTGCTGAAAATCCCGCTCGAATTGATAACGATGTGCTGACCACCGGCCTGCAACGTCAAGCTCGTTCCAGCATTAATGACCACGTTGGCAGCGGTGACATGGGCCTGCGAACCGGCCTGAATCACCAACGTGCCCTCTGCCGTCGTGCTGCTGTTGCCGGTGATTGAGATGAGTTCGTTGCCGCCGATCACCGTGTTGCGCACACCTTGGGTCGTGCGCAACTCGTCGCCCTTGATCAGGCTGGTGCTGTGGTTGTCGACCTGTTCGAAGCGGTCGTTGCTGATCAGGCTGTGGCTGTCGCGGGTGATCTGTTCGCGGCGGTCGTTGCCAATTTTGGTATCGCTGTCGTTGAGGATCAGTTGTTCGAGGTCGCGTTGGGCGCGCAGGTAGATTTGTTCCTGCCCGGCGCGGTCTTCAAGCGACAACTCGTTGTAACCCCCGGTGTCCGGGGAGCTGTGGCTGCGCAAGACGGTTTTGGTTTTGTGCTCGGGCAAGGGGTATGGCACAGGCGTGAGCTTGTTGGTCACGCACCCGGTGATCAATGGCTGGTCGGGGTCGCCGTCCAGATAGGTGACGACGACTTCCATGCCGATACGCGGAACGGTCACTGCCCCAAAGCCATCCCCCGCCCAACTGGATGACACCCGCACCCAGCAACTGCTTTTTTCACTGTTGAGTTCGGCCCGGTCCCACGGCAGTTCGATCTTCACGCGACCATACTCATCGCAGTAGATCTCTTCGCCGACAGGGCCGGTGACTCGGGCGGTCTGGCTGACCAGCGCCGATCGTCGTGCAGGTAGCGGTGGCCGATAAAGCACATCCCATGGAATGGCGCTGAAGTGGTTGCGATAGCCTTGGGTAAAGCCGTCTTCAGGTTTGACGTCGCTGGTGATGGCCTCTTCCAGTGACTGAGGCTGTTTTCCGGCGTGCGACACACTGAGCAACAGCCACAAATCGTTGCACGCTTTACGCGGGTGTTCGGTCAGGTTAAAAAAGTGACCACTGCGCAGGCACGGCTGATCGCTCTGGCCCTCGACCAACTGGTAATCGGCACGGTGCCGCTCCAAGGCCTGGCGAGCGAGTTGTTTGCCGCGTTTTTCGTTCTCGATGAATACGGGGTAGCGATAGTCTTCAAGCTCAGGGCTGAACTCGGCCGTGAAGCGGCTTTCCAGCAACAGACTCGGGCGTTGGAAGTCGTAGTCCCGGCGCGTGGTCGTGCTGGTGCGGCTGCGAAAGCCCATGGAAAACTGCTTGACCACCGGGTGGTCCGCCACCATGCCGGAGTCTTGTTGATAAGGGGTTTCGCCCAGTTTGGGGAGCCAAGTCTGGTCGTCGGTGAACACCAGCAAATGACCGTCTGCCGAATGCTGGTGATGCCACGCGATGCCGTCCTCGGCGCACAGGCGCTGGACGAACTCCAAATCGCTTTCCCCCAACTGAGTGCAGTACTCGCGCTCGGGGCTGGTACTGACATGGAAGGTAAACGCATCGGCCTGAATGCCGTGGCCTTTGAGCACCTGAGCAATGATTTGCGGCACGGTCAAGTGCTGGAAAATCCGTTGATCGTAGCTGAACTGCAAGTAGTGCAGCGTCGATACAAGGGTCAAGTGATAACGGGTCAGGCGTTTGCCGGCTTCACCGACGAACACCTCTTCAATATGGCCATGAAGGCCTTCGCCGTTAAGTCCGAACTGGAGAAATGCAGTCTGACTGAGCAGGCTCTCCAGATCGAAATCCGGGTTTTCGCTGACCAGTTCAACCTGGATCGCGTACAAGGCACTGATGGCCTCAACACCGTCAAAGGCGAAGACTTTGAAATCGTGACGAACAGCGGGGATGTGCAGCGCGAAGTGCGCCGTATTGGCCGATCCGAACATACGCTTATCCTTAAGCAAAGAGGAAATGAAGCGCGATGTCCAAACCGTCCGTGATCTGTGCACGCGAAATTGGCGGGCACGCTAACAAGACAGGCAAAGGATGGATGTAGGACTGTTCTTTAAACCCAGAAGGAATCTTCGCAATCGAAGATCAGCCTCTCAACGAACAACAAAAATAAAGATTGGTAGGATCCCATCCCCGAAAGCACGGACAAAAAAGCCGCGACGATCGCGGCTTTTTTGTATTTCAATGCTGACCAATCAATGGCCGAACGGTTACTCGCGGCGCAGGTCAATCCTTTTTGGGTCGTGGGGGATTGTCCTGACGATAGGTGTGCTGGGGTTTGATGACCAATTGCCTGACCTGACTGTCCAATTCTTTGCTGTGATACAGGTCCAGGCATTTGAGCAGCTCAAAGCGAACGCCTTTTCGCTCTGATTCGACCAGTGGATTGTGATAATCACGAGCCAGAAACTGATCAACCAGAGTTCTACCGGCTTGAGGTGCTTGCTCCAGATCGAAATAGGTCCAATCCATAAGCGCGCTGGCACTGCTTCCGGCGTCCTGGGCGGCTTCAGATTCGCTCTTGTAGGCTGTGGCGATGCAGTCTGCCAGCACCATATCCTTGTAGTTTTGCGCGTAGGTGCGCCCGCCTGCCTGTGGGGAGTGGGTCGGATCATCCTTGGCCCAACTGTTGGAAGGTGCGACTGCCCAAGCCAGAGCCAAGACCGCAGTCAAATATTTCATCAAGACAAACTCCAGAAGTTTGCGCGGTCGGTTTGATAGTTCACACCTGGCTCATTGAAATAGCAGACAAAAAAGCCGCGATGATCGCGGCTTTTTTGACCTCAGGAAACCGCTGCCGGCGGTTTCGGTTCGACGGTCTTCAGCTCAGGCTTCTGAAACGGGTACAGGTGCTGGCGCAGGATACCGCCCGGCAAGTCCTTGCCAAAAACACCGTAGCGCGTCGGCCACTCCTTGGGCGGCAACTTGAAGGTGCCGAACAGCATATCCACCAACGGCGTATGGATCGCATAGTTCTTGTAGATGTAATCCTTGTGCCGGGCATGATGCCAATGGTGATAACGCGGCAGGACCATCACATAATTCAGCCAGCCGCCGTTGATCCGAACATTGGCATGGGCCAGCACGGCCTGTACGCCGACCAGAATCACATAGGCGTTCAACGCCTGGGGCGCGAAGCCCAGCAGCATCAAAGGCACCAGCACGCCGGTGCGAGTCAGCAGAATCTCGATGAAATGAACACGCGAACCGGCGAGCCAATCCATGTGCGTGCTTGAGTGATGCACGGCATGGATGCGCCATAACCACGGCACCACGTGATACAACCGATGCAGCCAGTATTGACCGAGGTCGGCCACCAGCACCGCCAGCAAAAACTGCACAACGATCGGCAGGCTTTGTACGCTAGCCTGCAAGTTCGTCGACACCGCCCAACCGGCTATATAGCTCGACGAGGCGGTGATGAAAATCAGGATGAACTGCACCAGCATATGACTGACGAAAAAGTAGGTCAGGTCAGTTCGCCAGTGCGGACGCAGAATGTTTTGCTCGGGGTCCTTGGAATAGAGTTTTTCCAGCGGGATAAAGACGATGGCCGACACCAGCAGGGCCAGTACGAACCAGTCCAGCCCCAGCGAATACGGTGTCTGCCCTATAGAGCTGACCTGCACATTGGTGCCGCCAAGAAACACCGCCAGCCCCGAGGCAACAAGTCCGGTGATCCCCAGGCGCTTGCGCGTGTTGAGCAGGATATTCAGGGTGCCGAGGCAGAAGGACAGCACCAACCCGAGCAACAGCGTGGTGCGCGCAAACTGCTCGTCGTACACCTTGCGCAGTTCGGCGGTGGTCAGCCATTCGGGAAAGAGAAAGCAGAATACCGCCAGCAGGCTCAATAGCCCGAGCGTCGCCGAGATGTAGCCACTGACCCGGCCTTCACCAAACTTGAAGGGTGCGTTGCCATGTCGCTGAAAATAGGACTTGAGTCTTTCCATTACCGGTCTTCCATGATTCCGAAAACAAACTTGCAGTGAGTTGAGTCATTGCGACGCTGCACTGACGCAGCCAGAGACAAAAAAGCCACGACTATCGTGGCTTTTTTGCAGGTTATTGCTTGGGCGGTACAGCAGGTTTGGCCGGCTCACCCGACTTTGGCGCAGGAGCATCAAACAGATTCAAACGCTCACGAAGCTCATGGGCCGGCAGCGGTTCTTTATCCGCCGGCAATGCGTTCGGATCGGCTGGCGGCGCGGGCACTTCGCCCGGCCCGCCCTGCCCCTGCGTCGGCGCTGGCGCCGGTTCCGCACCTTGCGAACCTTCGATGGCACGCTGGGCTTTCTTGGTCAGCACGATGATGTCGATCCGACGGTTGACCGGGTTGAACGGGTTCTCCCGGTCGAACAGCGCCGACGAGGCATAACCCACGACGCGCGCTACCTGAGCGTCCGGATAGCTGCCGGCGACCAACGCGCGACGAGCTGCGTTGGCGCGGTTGGCCGAGAGCTCCCAGTTACCGAAGTCGCCGGTGCCCGAGTACGGCTTGGCATCGGTGTGGCCGCTGATGCTGATCTTGTTCGGCACCGCTTTGATGGTGTCGGCCATGGCCAGCAGGATGTCTTCGAAGTACGGCTTCAGACGGGCACTGCCGGAGTCGAACATCGGGCGGTTTTCGGCGTCCACGATCTGGATGCGTAAACCGTCCGGCGTGATTTCGAACAGAATCTGGTCCTTGAATTTCTTCAGTTGCGGGTTCTCTTCGACCTTGTTCTGCAGTTCTTGCAGCAACAGTTCGAGACGTTCCTTCTCGACCTGCTCGGCCATGCCTTCAACCTGCTCGGCGTCGATGGTCACCTTGTCTGGCTGCGGCTGAGATTTCACCTCGGGGTTGAGGGTGTTCTCCGGCGCCAGGGTCGGCGTGCCGCCCAAGTCGATGATGTACGGCGTGCCGCTTTCGGAAAACCCGACCGGGTCCTTGAAGTAACCGGCGATGGCAATCTTCTGTTCAGGCGTCGCGGTGGACAGCAGCCACAACACCAGGAAGAACGCCATCATCGCCGTCGCGAAGTCCGCGAAGGCGATTTTCCAGGCGCCCCCGTGATGCCCGCCGGCGATGCGCTTGACGCGCTTGATGATTATCGGCTGGTTATTTTCCATGACTTAGCGACCGCGAACCGCTTGTTCCAGCTCAGCGAAGCTAGGACGGTGCGCCGGGTACAGAACCTTGCGACCGAACTCCACCGCCAGCGACGGCGGCATCCCGGAAGCCGAAGCCACCAGCGAAGCCTTGATGGCTTCGTAGATGTTCAGTTCTTCCTTGGCATCGTGAGCCAGGGAGTTGGCCAGCGGACCAAAGAAACCGTAGGCCGCGAGAATACCGAAGAAGGTACCGACCAGTGCCGCACCCACGTGCAGACCGATGGATTTCTGGTCGCCTTCGCCCAGGGACGCCATGGTCACCACGATCCCCAATACCGCCGCGACGATACCGAAACCGGGCATGGCGTCGGCGATGCCGTTCACCGCGTGGGACGGGTGCTCGAGGTCTTCCTTGAGGCTGTAGAGTTCCATGTCGAACAGGCCTTCGAGCTCATGGGGAGCCATGTTGCCGGAGGACATGATGCGCAGGTAATCGCAAATGAACGCGGTCATGCGCTCGTCTTTGAGCACTGCCGGGTACTTGGCGAAGATCGGGCTCGCGGCGGCATCTTCGATGTCACCTTCGATCGCCATCATGCCTTCGCGACGGCTCTTGTTGAGGATCTCGTAAATCAGCCCCAGCACTTCCAGGTAGAAGGTGTGGTTGAAACGCGAACTGAACATGCCCAAGGACTTCTTGAGCACGTGCATCGTCATATGACCGGGGTTGGCCTGCAGGAATGCGCCAAGGGCTGCGCCACCGATAATCATCACCTCGAAAGGCTGGATGAGGGCGGCAATCTTGCCGTGGGAAAGCACGTATCCGCCGAGCACGCTCGCGAATACGACAATGATGCCGATAATTTTAGCCATAGGTAGGAGAGCACTTACTGAGTCGGGTTCAAGGTCATATTCGGAAGTTAAAAAATCTCTTCTTCTACTTATCGGCAAAACTGCGCCAGACTATAGCCAGTTCAGGCGAAAAGCCAATTTGACCCGCACCGGGCATAGGTAATGCAGACGATGATCGCGTCCAGACATGGCTAACGAAACGAACGTCCCAACACCAAAACCGACCACACTCGAAGGCTGGGTCAAGCTTCTCGATGGCGTGCGCCTGCCGGTTCCGCAAGCCAGCCACGACCGCGTCTGCAAAGCCATCCGCGATAGCCGCAGCTCACTGCGCGACATCGCCGAACTGATGCAGGACAGCCCGGCCCTGGTCTTGAGCGTGATTCGCGAAGCCAATCGCCACACCCATGGCAGCTTGACCGAGCCTGCCGAGAACCTTGAGGTGGCGATCAATCGCCTCGGCTTGAAACGCACCGAAGAATTGCTCGAGCGCCTGCCCGCCGAACCCCACTCGCAGATTCCCATCGCCCTGCGCCAGCTTCAGCTGATCAGCCAGCACGCCACCCAGCAGGCCAACGGTTTTTTTGCCAGTCGCCTGGCGCGGTTGTGGCAGGACATCCATTGGGGCAGCCTGCTGTTTCTTTCACCGCTGTGGCCCATGGCGTTGACCCATCCGCAGTTGCTTGAAGAGTGGGAATTGCGGGTCATCCATAAAGGCGAGTCGGCACGCAAAGTCGAACAGCAATTGTTCGGCGTGCGCCTGCTGGAAATCTGTCTGGCGCTGGTGGACACCTGGCGTTTGCCGATCTGGGTCCAGCAGGGTTATCGACTGCTGCGCAGCGAGCAACGTGAACTGGTGAAAGTCCTGCGCATCGCTCGCGACAACGATCACCCGCTGCGCCAACAGAACCGCCTCGACGACGACCCGACGCTGCGCCGCTGGCTCAATCAGCCAGCCAATACCGTGCTGCTGGCCAACGGGCTGGCGTTGTCGGCTCAACAGGCCTGGGACAGTCCCCACTGTGAGCGTTGGCAGTACCTCACCAGTCTTTACCTGCAAATACCGATGGATGAAGTGCAGCAACAATTGCACCAGCAAGCCGCCAACAGCGCCCGCCATCACGCCATGCCGGACCTCTGGCACCCGGCCGTCGCGCTGATCTGGCCGTGGGGCACGAATCGCGTGCACGCCGGTTTGCTGCCAGCAGCGGCGCCGACTGCCGAGGACCTGGCGAAGTGGCGTAAGCAATGTGCCGAATTGCTGGTGGAGCCAAGCCGCTTTACCAATGCCATGCACTTGACCACATCTGCCCGAGACGCTCTGGTGGCGTGCGGCATGCGGCGGGTGATGATCCTGATGGCCGATCGCACACACGCTAATCTGCGTGTGCAGCAGACCGCCGGTCTGCCAAAGGAAGTCGCCGGTCTGAACCTGATAGTCAGCCAGAGCACCGTGCTGCAACGCCTGCTCGCGCAACAGGCCCAGGTGCGCCTGACGCCGGCCAACAATGCACAATTCTCGGCCCTGTTGCCGGCCAGCCTGCGTAAACAATTCGGTGGCGAACACTTGCTGCTGCGCTCACTGGTCAACAACGGCCGGGTGATCATGATCGTGGTGGCGGATCAGGGCGGTGGGCCGTTCTCGGAAATCACCGTGCAAGCTTTCGGCAAAACCGCGCAATGCATCGAAAAGGCCCTGCACAGTTTTAGCCACCGCTAGCCGGTCAGTTAAGTGAAGGCCAAGACCTGTGGCGAGGGGGCTTGCCCCCGTTGGGCTGCGAAGCAGTCCTGAAACCTGCAACCTCGTTCTGCCAGGCACACCGCATGCACCGGATTCGCGACTGCTTCGCAGCCGTACGGGGGCAAGCCCCCTCGCCACAGAGCCTGGCCATCCGTTGTTTCCTGTGCCGAAATAACTGATAACAGGCCCTCATGACGCTGCGCTACAATCCTCCCCTTTGTGCTCTGGAGACCTCACATGTCTGACTTCTCTGGCTTGGCGCTGGTGATCGAACCGGGCGACCTGCTCCCGCGTCTCGACGCCCGCGAACTGATTCTGGTGGACCTGACCAGCAGCGCACGCTATGCCGCAGGGCATATCCCCGGCGCACGCTTTGTCGATCCAAAGCGCACTCAACTTGGCCAGGCGCCTGCGCCAGGCCTGCTACCGACCCAAGCCGCTCTTGAAGCATTGTTCGGCGAACTGGGGCACAACCCCGATGCGGTCTACGTCGTCTATGACGACGAAGGCGGCGGTTGGGCCGGGCGCTTTATCTGGCTGCTGGATGTCATCGGCCACAGCAACTATCACTATATCGACGGCGGTCTGCCGGCCTGGCTGGCAGAAGGCTTGCCCATGTCGATCCAGATCCCGCCTGTGGTCGGCGGCCCGGTCACCCTGACCCTGCACGACGAACCCACCGCCACCCGCGAATACCTGCAAAGTCGTCTCGGTGCCGCCGATCTGGCGATCTGGGACGCGCGCGGACCACTGGAATACTCCGGCGAAAAAGTGCTGGCAGCCAAAGGCGGGCACATTCCCGGCGCGGTCAATTTCGAATGGACCGCCGGCATGGATCAGGCGCGCAATCTGCGCATCCGCACCGACATGCCGAAAATCCTGGAACAGCTCGGTATCACCAAAGACAAAGAAGTCATTACCCACTGCCAGACTCACCATCGCTCTGGCTTCACTTATCTGGTGGCCAAGGCGCTCGGTTATCCGCGAGTCAAAGGCTACGCCGGTTCCTGGGGCGAATGGGGCAACCATCCCGACACGCCCGTAGAGATTTAAGGTTTTTAAGGACAGTTAATGAATAAGCGTTTGTTTATCCTCAGCCAATACCTGCTGCCCCACCACTTGCTCTCGCGACTGGCCGGCTGCATTGCCGAATGCCGCGTGCGCTGGTTCAAGAACGCCTTTACCGCCTGGTTCGCCAAGCGTTATCAGGTGGACATGTCCCAGGCGCTGGTCGAGGACCTGACGGCTTACGAGCACTTCAATGCGTTCTTCACCCGCGCCTTGAAAGATGGCGCTCGCCCGCTGAACCCAACCCCGGGCGCGATCCTCAGCCCCGCCGACGGCGCCGTCAGCCAGCTCGGCCCGATCGAACACGGTCGTGTCTTCCAGGCCAAGGGCCACAGTTTCAGCGTGCTGGAACTGCTGGGGGGTGACGCGGCCAACGCTGCGCCATTCATGGGCGGTGATTTCGCCACCATTTACCTGTCGCCCAAGGATTACCACCGCGTACACATGCCGCTGGCCGGCACCCTGCGCGAGATGGTCTACATCCCCGGCCGCATCTTCTCGGTCAACCAGACCACCGCTGAAAACGTTCCGGAACTGTTCGCCCGCAACGAGCGTGTGGCGTGCATTTTCGACACCGAGCGCGGGCCGATGGCCGTGGTGCTGGTGGGCGCGATGATTGTGGCGTCGATCGAAACCGTCTGGGCCGGTTTGGTGACACCGCCCAAGCGCGAGTTGAAAACCTTCCGTTATGATGAAGCGGCCCGTGCGCCGATCCATCTGGAGAAAGGTGCGGAACTGGGTCGTTTCAAACTCGGCTCTACGGCTGTCGTGCTGTTCGGGCCGGATCAAGTGAAATGGGCTGAAGGGCTGGGCGCTCTTTCGCCCGTGCAGATGGGCCAGGGCATCGGCTTGCCAACCGCCTGACCCCTCGATCCGATCCCACGAACATCTTTCGTGGGGTCGGGCATTTCCTCCTGCTGCGCCCCCTCCTCCAGCGCTCTTAGCTGCTACAGTCAAAGTCATTCGTTGCCCATTTCCTGGTCGGAGTTTGTCTACGGCATGAATGACACCAATCCTGCCCTGCTGCTACGCGCACCGATCCCGACGCAGTCGCGCCTGTCTTTCTGCGAAGCCACGCCTCGCGACCTCAAGCGCTGGATCGCCAACCTGCCCAAAGCCAACATCGGCGAAACCGCCCGCCAGTTGTACCAAGGCTTGAGCGAACTCAATCAACTGCTCACACCCAGTGACAATCGCCTGCAATTGCTCGAACTGCTGCGGCCCGAGGTGTATTACGTCTGCAAGCACCTGGAGCGGCATTTTCTGCATCAGACGATTGTGCTCGACGAGCGTTCGCGCAAGATCGCCAACCTTTGCCAGGCGCTGCAAAGCCACTTGGCGATCGGCTACAAGCAGATCGTCATCCGCATCGCACCGCGCTTGAGCAAAGACCGTGCGTCGCTGCTGACCCAGGCGTTGCAACGGGCCATCCATTGCCTGAACGGCGCGTTGATCCGCGCCACAGAGCTCTATTGTCCGGTGCCCGAAGGTCTGTGGCTGGAACTGCATCAGCTGTACCGGATCGGCTGTCAGTACCAACTGCAAAATACGAGCGTGCGTGATGAACTGGCCAGCCAGACGCAAAAGCTCAGCATCGAGCAAACCTACGTCGTCGCCCTTCTGCTGGGTGCTGCACGCTGCAATCAACTGCGCCAGAACCAGATCACCCGGCTCGCCGAGGTGCTGGAACCCTGGAGCCAATGGATCAAACTGCAACCGGCCCAACCGGACAGCGGGCTGTTTGCCGTCGCCCCGGATCTCGACACCGGTCCGCGTTATCGCTCCAAGTTCCTGGCCGAACAACAGGAAAGCTTGCTGGGGATCGACCCGCAGCCCCTCGTCGCAGCCATCGAAACCCATCTGCAACAGTCGGCCGACAAGGCATCGCCGCTGCCCGTTCCAGCGGGGCTGAATCTGGATACGCTGCAACACCTGCATGCCGCCTGGAGCCAGGCCGCCGAGCGCAGTTTCCAGCGCACCGTCGGCCACGGCACGTTGACCCTGTGCGTGGGCATGAGTGCGTTGCACTTTTATCTCGGCGGGCACCGATCGTTCAATGACATCCTGAAAAAACCCGGCGCCCGCCCCGCGCAATTCTCGGCTACCGCCCCGACAGGTCGCGCCAAAGACCAATGGAGCCAGGCCTTCGACGCCGCCCCCCAAGGCACCGCCGACACACTGCTGCCCTACGAAGAGATCGAATACCCGCACCTTCAGAACGATGACAGCCATGAGGCAGCCGACCGCCAACAGCATTTCCCGACCTATGTGCTGGCGGTGATCAATCACAGTCCCGGTGGTTATTGCCTGGCTTGGCCTGGCGCAGTGCCCGCCGAGCTACAGGCCGGCGAGATAGTCGGTATCGAGGACACCGCGGGGCAAGGCTGGAGCATTGCAGTGGTGCGCTGGATCCGCCAGGTGCGGGGCGGCGGTACACAGATGGGTATCGAGCAGGTGGCGCCTTGCGCCGAACCCTGCGGCTTGCAACTGATGCGCTCCGGTGACGAGCATAGCCAGTACTTGCGCGGGCTGTTGCTACCCGCCATCAGCGCCATTGAACTGCCGGCCACCCTGCTCACGCCGCGCCTGCCATTCCAGGAAGGCAATAAGGTGTTGATCAATACCAACGGCGAGGAACGCCGGGCCGGGCTGGAGCGTCGGGTGGCGAGCACCAACAGCTTCAATCAGTTTGCCTACCGTTCGCTTGAGACAGCCAGAAACGAAAACGCCGCGAGGAGCGGCGTGGTCGGGGTAGCGGAAGAATTTGATTCGTTGTGGAAGTCGCTTTGAGGGCGAATCCGAGAGACCGCGGCGCCCCCATCGCGAGCAGGCTCGCTCCCACATTTGATCTCTGTTTGACGCAGATCCAGTGTGGGAGCGAGCCTGCTCGCGATGGGGCCCGCCCAGACTGTCGAAGATTTAGAGCTGCCCGTCGCGATCCCGGAAGCCCAGCAGATACAGCACGCCATCCAGCCCCAGGGTGGAAATCGCCTGCTTCGCCGACTGCTTGACCAGCGGCTTGGCACGGAACGCCACACCCAGCCCGGCAATCGCCAGCATCGGCAGGTCGTTGGCACCGTCACCGACGGCAATCGTCTGCTCCAGACGCAAGCCTTCCTTATGCGCCAGCTCACGCAGCAGATCCGCCTTGCGTTGCGCATCGACAATCGGTTCGACCGCCACGCCAGTCACCTTACCGTCGACCACTTCCAGTTCGTTGGCGAATACATAGTCGATACCCAGCTTGGCCTGCAATTGCTTGGCGAAGTAGGTGAAACCGCCCGACAAAATTGCCGTCTTGTAGCCCAGACGCTTGAGTTCGGCGAACAGGGTTTCGGCGCCTTCGGTCAGGCGCAGGGAAGCGCCGATGGAGTCCAGCACGCTGACGTCCAGCCCTTGCAACAGGGCCAGGCGCTCCTTGAAGCTTGCGCGGAAGTCCAGTTCGCCGGCCATCGCCCGTTCGGTGATCGCGGAAACCTGATCGCCCACGCCGGCAGCCTTGGCCAGTTCGTCGATGACTTCGGCTTCGATCAGCGTCGAGTCCATGTCGAACACCGCCAGACGACGGTTACGGCGGAACAGCGAGTCTTCCTGGAAGGCGATGTCGACGTTCAGCTCTTGAGCAACGCTGAGGAACTCGGCCCGCAGTGCTTGCGGATCAGCCGCCTCGCCGCGCACGGAAAACTCGATGCAGCCCTTGCCCTTGTCAGCCGGGGTGTCCAGCGGCATGCGCCCGGACAGGCGATCGATATGGTCGATATTCAAACCATATTTGGCGGTGATCGAACTCACACGCTGCAATTGCTCGGCGGTCACTTTGCGGGTCAGCAGGGTGACGATGTGGCGTTTCTTGCCCTGATTGCCGACCCACAGCTGGTAGTCCTCTTCGGACACCGGCGTGAAACGCACCTGTTGCTCAAGCTCATAGCCTTTGAACAGGATGTCCTTGAGCACCGAGTTACCTTGTTCGGTATCGGGAATTTCAACCAGGATGCCGAACGACAGGGTGTCGTGGATCACCGCCTGACCGATGTCGAGAATGTTCACACCACCCTGGGCCAGAACGCCGGTAATGGCCGCAGTCAGACCCGGACGGTCGACTCCCGTGATGTTTATCAGGACGATTTCGCGCAAGGCGCACCCCCGCAGGTGGAAAAAAACCGCATTCTACCCATTTTCAGTGACCATCGGGCACCGCGAGCGCTTTGACGGTCCAAGGCCTGTCGCTATACTGCGCGTCAACTTCACGGACAAAGAGCCGAGCTCAAGTGAACCGGCCCACGCCAGTAAAAACCGATAACTTCTTTCTGCTGATCTTCCGGGCACTGCGTCATCGCCGTGTACCGATTGCATTGCGCATTGCCAGCCATAACGTGATCCTGGTCGCTCTGGCCCTGGTGATCTATGCCTGCGTGATGGGTTTGCAGTTCAAGCAGGCCATGCATGAGCAGGCGGATGCCCTGGGCGAAAGCCTGACCACCCAGACCGCTACGTCGGCCACGGAGCTGTTGGTGTCCAACGACATCCTCAGCCTGAACGTGCTGCTCAACAACCTGACCAAGAACAAACTGGTGGCCCATGCCGCCATCTACAGCGTGGATAACCGCATCCTCGCCGAAGCCGGTCAGCGTCCCAAGCATAGCCTGCTGGGCGAAGCCGAGGGCATGTACCAGAGCAAGATCACCTTCCAGGACGTGACCGCCGGGCAACTGCGCATCAGCCTGGACATGGATCAGTTCCAGCAGCCGATGACCATCAGCCTGCAAAGCATGGGCATTCTGAGTGCGATACTGCTGGCGCTGTCCCTGGCCTTGAGTCTGCGTCTGGGCCGGCATATTTCTACGCCACTGCTGCAATTACGAGTGTGGCTGCGCAATATCGACGAATACACCCCGGCCACCGGGCGCCAGGATGAAATCGGTGATTTGGCTCGTCAGCTGCACGCCAATTTCGCGCCGGAGCCGGCCGAGCCTGAGCCCGCGCCGGAACCGGAACCGGAATACGACGACAGCGATTACGAAGACGCCGACGCTAGCGAGCCAACCTTCGAAGTCCGTAACCTGCGCGATCCGAGTTTCGATGAAACCAAGCCTGTCGCCGGCCTTAAGCCTGCGCCACGGCGTATTGTCAGCACGGTCGAAGACGACGAGGACGACGAGGATCCGTTTGCCGATCTGCGTGACGACTCGGCAGACAGCGCGCCAAACCCCGTCGCAAAGCCGCAGGTATCGAACGTGCCTCAGCACAGCGCGGTACTGGCGGTGCAACTGGGCGCACAGGATCAGTTGCGTCGCCTGCCCCGCGCACGCCTGGAAGAACTGCTCAAACGCTACCGCGATTGCCTCGATCAGGCCGCGTCGCTTTACCAGAGCGAACTGCACACCCTGAACGATGGCAGCACGCTGATGCTGTTCCACACCGAAGACAGCGGCGATGACTACCTGACCAACGCCATCTGCTGCGGTGAGTTGCTGCGAGCCCTGGGCCATCAGTTGCAGATCGAAGTCGCCGACAGCGGCATCACCCTGCAATTGCAGCTGGGCCTGACCCTCGGCGACGAGTTGTTCGGTCTGAGCCAGATCGACCTGCTGCTGACTGAAACCGCTCAGGATGCACTGGCCCTGTCGCAACACAGCCGCAACCTGCTGCTGGTGGAGCGCAAGATCAGCGACGATGCGCTGATTCGTCAGCGTGCACGGATCCGCCCAATCGCAAGCCCAGAGGGTGCGTGCTGCGTAGAACGCTTGATGGAGCCTTATCCGTCGATGCTGGAGCGGCAACTGGCACGGATGCACGAACGCCGGGCGTAACACCACAGTTCCCGTTATAAAGAAGCCCGCAGGCAAGTGATTGTCTGCGGGCTTTTTGGTGACCGTCTGAAAAGATCGCAGCCTTCGGCAGCTCCTACAAAGTTCGCATACACCTGCAAACGCGGTCTACACGGTCCCTGGAGCTGCCGAAGGCTGCGATCTTTTGATCTGGGCTTTTTGTTGCCTGTTCCGGCCCCATCGCGGGCAAGCCCGCTCCCACAGGGGATTTCTGTCTTACACAGGTTTTGTATTCGCAGGGGTCAGCGTGGGAGCGGGCTTGCCCACGATGGGGCCGGCAGCAGCACCGCAGATCCCCAACCTGCAGAAACAACAAGGCCCGCATTTACACGGGCCTTGTTTCGAATCCATCCAGGCTTAGAACCTGAACACTTCCATATCCGTGCGAATCGGTGAAGCCATCGGGATTTTCGGTTGTTTTTCCGGCTCTGCCGTCGGCGCTACAGGCTTGGCAGCCGGTTTGCGGGGTGCTTCGGCGATGGGTGGCTGGTTGGCCAGTGGCTTGAGCGCTGTCGACAGTTGCTCGGCCAGACGCTGCAGCAATACGCCTTGAGCCTGAACCTGAGCCGCAGTCCCGCCAGCGTGCTGTTCCTGCAGATGAATGATGCGGTTATCACGCACCTGACCACGACGGTCGATCAGGCGCCATTGCGCATCAAGAATTGCCGGTTGCGACTCACCCGAGTCCAGACGCGTGATGGTCAGCAGAACCTGAACATCCGGAGTAAAGCCCACTGTCGCGGGTGCCAGAACAACGCGTTGGCTGTCCAGATGACCGGCGACCTGACGCAGCAACAACTGATCGATATCCGACGACAGGCTGCCCGCCCACCGGCCATCGGCCGACGCTTGCAGGCTGCCATCCGGCTGACGCTGCAACAAGGTTTCGCGTTGCAGATAATCAGCAACCGTTACCGGGCCCAGCAATACCGCCATGCCGGCGCTTTGCGCAGGCTGTGCCGGACTTCCGCTGTCCAGCTGATACAGCGACACTGGCTGGTGCACGCTGCAACCCGCCAGGCCAAGAACGCCAGCGAGCATCAAAATAAAAGGAAGGCGCAGAGCAGTCATCGTCCCATCCAGGTGGCTGCCACAAGGCTCACCACAGTGAAAATACTCAAAAAATATGAAGAACGCTCGGCCACGCCGGCGCTTGAAAGGCCATATCATCCGTGAATATGCGTTCCGACTCCAGCGCCAAAGCGTCGATCTACGCGTTAAATCGTAGATCGAGCGCTCTAGGACGCTTAATTGAGGTTTTCGACGAACAGCGCATCCACCCTCTGAAAGCCACGTGGCAGTTTGTTGCCGCGACGCCCACGCTCACCTTTGTAGTGTTCGAGGTCGTCCGCTTTCAGCGACAAAGTACGTTTTCCGGCCTGCAGTACCAAGGTGGCACCTTCCGGCAAAACGGCGATGTCTGTGACATATTCTTCGCGACTGGCAACACGTTCACCGGAAATCCCGATGATCTTATTGCCTTTACCTTTACCTAATTGTGGCAGATCGCTGATTTTGAAGATCAGCAGGCGACCCTCGGTGGTCACCGAGGCCAGCCAGTTGTGCTCACGATCGACCACCGGACGCGGCAGAATCACTTTGGCGTTGTTTGGCAGGCTCAACAGGGCCTTGCCCGCCTTGTTCTTGGCTTGCAGGTCTTCACCCTTGACCACGAAACCGTAACCGGCGTCAGAGGCGATCACATACAGCGAATCGTCTTCAGGCATCAGCACGCATTCGAAACTCGCCCCTGGCGGCGGTGTCAGGCGGCCGGTCAGCGGCTCGCCCTGGCCACGGGCCGAGGGCAAGGTGTGGGCCGCGACCGAATAACTGCGGCCGGTGGAATCGATAAACACTGCAAACTGGTTGGAGCGACCGGCCGCCAAGGCCTTGAAGCCGTCCCCGGCCTTGTAGGAAAGCCCGGTGGCGTCGATTTCGTGCCCCTTGGCCGAACGAACCCAGCCTTTTTCCGACAGCACGACCGTCACTTTCTCGTTCGGCAGCAGATCGTGCTCGGTCAGGGCCTTGGCCTCGGCGCGCTCGACAATCGGCGAACGACGGTCGTCGCCGTAGGTTTCGGCGTCCTTGATCAGCTCGGTGCGTACCAGTTTTTTCAGCTTGGCTTCGCTGCTCAGCAGCGCTTGCAGCTTGGCTTGTTCCTTGAGCAGTTCATCCTGCTCGGCACGCAGTTTCATCTCTTCCAGTCGCGCCAACTGGCGCAAACGGGTATCGAGGATGTAGTCGGCCTGGATTTCGCTCAGGGCGAAACGCTCGATCAGTGCGGCTTTCGGGTGCTCCTCGGTGCGGATGATGTGAATTACTTCATCCAGATTGAGGTAAGCGATCAACAAACCGTCCAACAGGTGCAGGCGACGCTCGACCTTGTCCAGGCGGAATTGCAGACGACGACGCACGGTCTGCACCCGGAACTCCAGCCACTCGACCAGCAAGGCCCGCAGGTTTTTCAGCTGCGGCTTGCCGTCCAGGCCGATGATGTTGATGTTGACCCGGTAGCTCGACTCCAGCTCGGTGCTGGCGAACAGGTGCTGCATCAGCGCGTCGTGATCGAAGTTTTTGCGCACAGCGGGAATGATCACGATGCGGCATGGGTTTTCGTGGTCGGACTCGTCGCGCAGGTCAGCGATCTGCGGAGCCTTGGAAGGCTTGGCCTGCATCATGCCCGCGATCTGTTCCAGCACCTTGGCTCCGGACACCTGGTGCGGCAGCGCGGTGACGATGATGTCGCCGTCTTCAATGTGGTACACGGCGCGCATGCGCACCGAGCCCTTGCCGGTTTCGTAGATTTTCAGCAGGTCGGCGCGCGGCGTGATGATTTCCGCTTCGGTCGGGTAATCCGGGCCCTGGATGTGTTCACAGAGCTGCTCGACCGTGGCTTTCGGCTCATCGAGCAAGCGCACGCAGGCGGTCGCGACTTCGCGCAGGTTATGCGGCGGTACGTCGGTGGCCATGCCCACGGCAATACCGGTGGTGCCGTTGAGCAGGATGTTCGGCAAACGGGCCGGCAACACCAAAGGTTCTTCCAGCGTGCCGTCGAAGTTCGGGCCCCAGTCCGCGGTGCCCTGGCCCAGTTCGCTGAGCAGCACTTCGGAATAACGCGACAGCCGCGCTTCGGTGTAACGCATGGCGGCGAAGGACTTCGGATCGTCCGGCGCACCCCAGTTACCCTGGCCGTCGACCAGCGTATAGCGGTAGCTGAACGGCTGGGCCATCAGCACCATGGCTTCATAGCACGCCGAGTCGCCGTGAGGGTGGAACTTACCGAGCACGTCACCGACGGTACGCGCCGACTTCTTGTGCTTGGAATCAGCGTCCAGCCCCAACTCGCTCATCGCATAGATGATGCGCCGCTGTACCGGTTTCAGGCCGTCGCCGATATGCGGCAGGGCACGGTCCATGATCACGTACATGGAGTAGTTGAGGTAGGCATTTTCGGTGAAGTCAGCCAGTGACCGGCGTTCTACACCGTCCAGGCTGAGATCAAGGGAGTCGCTCATGCGGGCCTCATCGGTTCGTTGTCTGGCGCAGCAGCATGGTGCCACCGCGCTGGGTAAATTCAAGTTTGTTCAGTGCGCTCATGCCGAGCAGCACCTGATTGCCGTGCAAACCGGGCGCCACCAGCGCGCGAACGTCACGCAGCACGATGCCCCCCAGTTGCAGCCGGTCGAGACGGGTTCGATAACCCTCGCTCAAGCCATTGGCCGTGCTCAGGGTCACCCCGAAGCCTTTTTCCAGTTTCAGCCGTTCGGCCACTTCGGCCGGGATCGACACATCGGTCGCACCGGTATCGAGCATGAAATCCACGGCCTTGCCGTTGATCTGGCCAGTGGCGACAAAATGCCCCTGGCTGTTGCTGATCAGCTTCACTTCGATAAAACCTTCGCCCTGCTCAGAGCTGACGACGGTGTTGGGATTCTGCTGACGTTCCTCCCACTGACCAAAGAACCGCGTCGCCAGAAACAGCGCGGCGCACCATGCCAGTATCATCAACACCCGGCCGGCGCGTTTGCCCGGCGGTTGCTGACTCATGGCTTGGCACTCCAGCCACCTTCAGGCGCGGCAAAGCGCCAGACAATCGGGCGTTTTTCGCCGTCGTTACGTGCGCCGTCGTTGTTATCAATGCCGATCCAGGCACCGTCGGCATCCACCACCAGCGCTTCCGCCAGCCCATAGGCCTGTGAATAACGACGGTTTTCCTGCAAGGCCTCGGCGGCAAACGACCAGCAACGCTCGACCTTGGCGGTCACCGCATCACGGCGGCAGACCTGAAAGGCGTTGCGTTCGAGGGTAAACAGCTTGCCGTCGAACAGTGACAGATCGGCAAAATCCCGGGAGACCGCTTTGGCCTTGGGAAATTGCGCTGGCTGCATTTCCACCCCGGCCTCACTCAGCAGCGCACAGCCACCGTTGCAGTCCCAGACCGTTTGCTGGCGCTTGATCAGCAGCAAACCGCGGCGCTCACGTTCGGCGGCCAGCCACAGCGTGTCACCGGCCGAATTGATCGCCAGGCCTTCGAACAACGCATTGAAGTGCAACAGCATGCCGCTGGCCCGCGCTTCGCGAACCGGCATCGGCGAGATTTTCAGCCAGGACGCCGGCCCGATTGGCGGGACTTGCAGCACCGCGGCGTGGGCTTCGCTGACGACGTACCGATTGCCGGCGCTGTCGCAAGTGATGCCTTCGAAATCCAGATCCCCGCCCCGCACGAACGACGCCACCCAGGTCCGCGAACGCAAGCCCCAGGGCAAACCGCTGTCAGGCACCAGAGGTACGTCGATGTGCACGGTTTCGGCTAGCCAGGTGTTGTTGCGGGTGTCGAGACGATAGATTTGATCATCGTCGCGATCCGAAACTGTCCACAGCTCCTTGCCACACTGGGCCAGCCCCGACAGATTACCGCCGCGCATGCCGTCGACGGCATGTTCGGACAACAGGCGCAGCTCGGGTGCAGGCTCCGCGCAAACCGTCACCGAAGTCAGCAGCAACGCACACGCCAGGGCCCAGCCAAACCGCATCAGCCCAGAACCTCGGCCAGGTTGCCTTTGGATTCCAGCCAGGTCTTGCGATCGCCGGCGCGTTTTTTCGCCAGCAGCATGTCCATCATTTCCGAGGTTGCGGCGAAATCTTCCAGCGTCAGTTGCACCAGACGCCGCGTGTTCGGGTCCATGGTGGTTTCGCGCAGCTGCGGCGGGTTCATTTCACCCAGGCCTTTGAATCGAGTGACCTGCGGCTTGCCGCGTTTCTTCTCGGCCACCAGGCGATCGAGAATACCGTCGCGCTCAGCCTCGTCGAGGGCGTAGTAAATCTCTTTGCCCAGGTCGATTCGGTACAGCGGCGGCATGGCGACGTAGACGTGACCGGCATCCACCAGCGGGCGGAAATGCTGGACGAACAAGGCACAGAGCAAGGTTGCGATGTGCAGACCGTCGGAGTCGGCGTCGGCGAGGATGCAGATCTTGCCGTAACGCAGCTGGCTCATGTCCGCCGCGCCCGGGTCGACGCCAATCGCCACGGCAATGTTGTGCACTTCCTGGCTGGCCAGCACTTCGCTGCCGTCGACTTCCCAGGTGTTCAGAATCTTGCCGCGCAACGGCAGGATCGCTTGAAACTCTTTGTCCCGCGCCTGCTTGGCCGAACCGCCGGCGGAATCACCTTCCACCAGGAACAGCTCGGAACGCATCGGGTCCTGCCCGGCGCAGTCGGCGAGTTTGCCCGGCAGCGCCGGCCCTTGGGTAATGCGCTTGCGCTCGACTTTCTTGCTGGCCTTAAGACGACGGCCGGCGTTGTTGATCGCCAGCTCCGCCAGCAACATGCCGGTTTCCGGGTGAGCGTTGAGCCACAGGCTGAAGGCATCCTTGACCACACCGGAAACGAAGGCGGCCGCTTCACGGGATGACAGACGCTCTTTGGTCTGACCGGAGAATTGCGGCTCCTGCATCTTCATCGACAGAACGAAAGCGATACGCTCCCAGACATCTTCCGGCGCCAGCTTCACGCCGCGCGGCAGCAGGCTGCGGAATTCGCAGAACTCGCGCATGGCATCGAGCAAGCCCTGACGCAGACCGTTGACGTGAGTACCGCCCTGGGCTGTCGGGATCAGGTTGACGTAGCTTTCCTGAACGCTGTCGCCACCCTCGGGCAACCACAGCAGCGCCCAATCGACCGCTTCTTTGTTACCGGCCAGGCTGCCGCAGAACGGCTCGTCCGGCAGGCGTTCGAATTCGCTGACCGCGTCTACCAGGTAGGAGCGCAGGCCGTCTTCGTAATGCCATTCGACTTTCTCGCCGGTGGCCTTGTCTTCAAAACTGACCAGCAGCCCAGGGCACAAAACGGCCTTGGCCTTGAGCACATGCTTGAGGCGGCTGATGGAGAATTTCGGTGAATCGAAGTACTTCGGGTCCGGCGCGAAGAACACGCTGGTGCCGGTGTTGCGCTTGCCGACGGTGCCAATCACTTCCAGCTCGGTTTTCTTGTAGCCATCGGCGAAAGTCATCTGGTATTCGTTGCCGTCGCGCTTTACGCGCACCCGGACTTCGGTCGACAAGGCGTTGACCACGGAAATACCCACCCCGTGCAAGCCGCCGGAGAACTGGTAGTTCTTGTTGGAAAACTTGCCGCCCGCATGAAGCTTGGTGAGGATCAGCTCGACACCCGACACGCCCTCTTCCGGGTGAATGTCCACCGGCATGCCACGGCCGTCATCGCTGACTTCCAGGGAGTGATCGGCGTGCAGGATGACCTGCACCGACGTCGCATGCCCGGCCAAGGCTTCGTCGACGCTGTTGTCGATGACTTCCTGGGCGAGGTGGTTCGGCCGACTGGTGTCGGTGTACATGCCGGGGCGTTTGCGCACCGGGTCGAGGCCCGAGAGGACTTCGATGGCGTCTGCGTTATAAGAGCTAGCGCTGGGAGTGGCCATGGGGTCTCGTCGTCAGTGTTCGTTGAAATAGGGGCAAAGCGTCACAGTGTTGTGAAGTCGATCGCCTGATACAAATCTGCGCCGATGTCGGCAAAACTCAATATTGTCGGCAGTTGCGCGGCAAAACCCTGGAAACCATGGTCGCCGCCGGCCTGAATGCGCAAGGCACAGGCCCGGTAATATTGCTGGGCGAGGCGATAGTCCAGCGTTTCGTCGCCGGTCTGCAACCACACTTGAAACCGCTGCGGATCCCGGGGCGCCGGCACTTCCAGCTCGGCCAGGGCCGTCACATGGTCGTGGGTCAATTCCCAGGTCTCATTGGTATACAGGTTTTTCTGCGTTCCCAGAAACCCGTCGAACATCCGGTGCGGACTGACGGCAGGGTTGATCAACAGGGCTTTCAAGCCATGGCGCTCGGCCAGGTGAGTCGCATAGTAGCCGCCGAGTGAGCTGCCGACCAGCAGTGGCCGCCCCAGCTCCACAATCGCCTGCTCCAGCTGAGCAATGGCCTCACGGGGATGGTGATGCAGGGCCGGCACGCGCAAGTGATCGCTCAAGCCCAGCCGTTCCATCACATTGATCAACTGGCAGGCCTTTTTCGACGCCGGCGCGCTGTTGAAACCGTGGATATAAAGGATCGAACCAGACATTTGAGCGCCCTGTGCGTCGGGTAAAGAGGCGCAGTTTACAGGGAGATGGGGAGATCGGGGATATCCGCAGAAATCGGGTCGTCTTTGCGGACGCCATCGCGGGCAAGCCCGCTCCCACAAGGGTCTGAGGCGCTCACAAATCCCCTGTGGGAGCGGGCTTGCCCGCGATGGCCGCGCCTCGGTCTTTGGAAATGACAAATAAATCAGTAGCCGTTGGAGCCGTAATCAATCTGGAAATCGAAACCGGTGACGCGCTCAACGCCTGTCTCGAGCTGGCCATCCGGCAACAGCCGCAACCACCGATACCCCGGTGCCTGTTCACTCACCTTGAAATCGTCACTGCCCGGCTCGAACTGAATGCAGGTCGAGGGCGATGCCATCAGGCGAACGCCATTGCGCAGTTGATCAATTTCCTGATGCACATGCCCCCAAAGCACTGCGCGAACTTGAGGAAAGCGATCCAGCACTGCGAACAACGCCTCTGGATTGCGTAGCCCGATGGGCTCCATCCACGCACAGCCGATCGATACAGGATGATGATGGAAGCACACCAAATGATGCCGCTGCGGCGCCTCGCTCAACGAGCGGGCCAGCAACTGCAATTGCTCATCCTGCAAATACCCCGGCACCGACCCCGGCACGGCAGAGTCGAGCAACGTAACCCGCCAGTTGCCGATGTCCACCACCGGCTCCAGCAGCGCACTCTGCACGGCCGCCTCGGCCATGATCCGTGGCTCGTCATGATTGCCGGGAATCCAGCGTCCCGGTGCATCGATCTGCCGCGTCAAGCCACGAAACAATTGGTACGACTCCAGCGTGCCGTCCTGGGACAGATCGCCACTGGCAATCATCAGATCGATTCGCGGCTGCTGCTTCAATACCAGCTCAATCACTTGTTGCAGGCTGTCGCGGGTATTCATGCCTAGCAACGTCCCGTCCGCCTCGGCAAACAGATGACTGTCGGAGAGTTGCACCAGCAACGCCGGATCGGCGGTGGTCAATGTGGATACGCTCGGCAAGGCGTTCTCCCAGGGCGTGATCACGGGATTGATGAATGCCGCAATTATGCTGGGGGACAATCAAAAGAGGAAACCTGTGAACCGGACGCAGTTCACAACTACACAGGGCTCTTAGCGCACAACAGCGTATTCGTGCCCGCAAGCCAGACAATGACTCAGCCATTCCCCCAGGAACAGATTGAGCTGAGCCTTTTCATCCGGCTGATGCATCGCGGCGTTCGGGTAAGGATAGATGCCGCGAAAGCGTCGTGCATGTTCGGCGCTGATGACTTCGGCCATCCGTGCGTCGTGGTACACCTGCACTTCCAGTTGCGGCACTGGCAACCACGGCAAGCTGTGTTCCTGACGCACTTGCAAGGTGGTGGTGTACGGACAGGCTTGCAGCACTTCCAGGGCCAGTACGCCAAGCATCTGGTCGCCCTGGGTCACGGCAATGCGCCGGGCCGCCGGATCGTTGCGCATGTCCGGCAACAGTCGCATCAGGCGCGCGTAGTTGGCCTCGCAGGAGGCTTGCAGCCCCACGAGGTCAACCCGATAGCGATCGCGCAGTTTGTTTACGACCATAACCCCCTCACTTCCACGCGGTTCAAAGCCAGCCATTGCAAGGCAATGATGCTTGCCGCGTTGGCAATACGTCCATCGCGCATGGCTTGCAGGGCATCTTCGAAGGCCCAGACCGTGACGCGAATATCTTCTGCCTCTTCCTCCAGCCCATGCAGGCCGCCAACCCCGGCACTGTCGCAACGCCCCAGGTACAAATGCACAAATTCGTTACTGCCACCCGGCGATGGAAAATACTTGGTCATCGGCCAGAGTGCCCCGAATACAAGCCCAGCTTCCTCCTGCGCTTCGCGGTGAGCAACTTCTTCCGGTATTTCATCCTTGTCGATCAGACCGGCGACCAGTTCGATCAGCCATGGATTATCGGTCTTGCCCATGGCGCCGACGCGAAACTGCTCGATCAGCACCACTTCGTCGCGCTGTGGATCGTAAGGCAGCACGCACACCGCATCGTGGCGCACGAACACTTCACGGTTGATCTGGCGACTCATGCCACCGGCGAACAATTCGTGGCGCAAGTGCACGCGGTCGAGCTTGTAGAAGCCCTCGTAGCACTTTTCGCGCCGAACGATATCAACGGTGGTCGGAATGGCGTTGGCAAAATCAGTCATGACAATCCTCTTTACTGCAAATCCGATCCGAGGCTCCTTTTTGTTACTTGCAACCCCGACTTCGCGCCATCCTAACGCGCCCGCGATGTTTGATGCAGCCCCTTTACAGTCAGCGGGATAGACGGTGAGGACGAAACCAACTCTAATTAGCTTAGTGGCGAACTGACTGCTTCGTTGATAGTCGAAGCGGGTAACTTTTCGCCTTCCCCTGTTTCATAAAGGACGCCCATGTCGCTTTTCAAGATCGCCTCCGTGGCCGCCATCGCCCTGACCCTGGGTGCGTGCCAGAGTCTTTTCCAGCCCAATTACCGGGCGCCGCTGGAAACCACCCGCGACGCTTCCGAACAGCTGAAACCGGGTTGCGCCAACCCTGAATGCCCGCTGGTGAACATCGATACGCTGCGTTTCCCGGCTGAGCCTGCGCTTGACGGCATCATCGAAAAACGCCTGCTGCAAATGACCCGCACCTCGCCCGACGCCCCTGTAGCGCCGACGCTGGCAGCGTATCGCGAGCAGTTTTTGAACAGTGCCGGCCCGCGCTACAGCAGCTATCTGCAAGCCAAGGTACGTGAGCAGCATGACGGCTTGGTGATCATTGAATTGTCCAGCTACCTGGATGACGGCGGTGCCCATGGCACGCCGGGCCGCGGCTTCATCAACTACTCACGCCAACAGCATAAAGTGCTGACGCTGTCGGACATGGTGATCCCGGGCCAGGAAGAAGCGTTCTGGAAAGCAGCCCAAGTGGCGCACAACAGCTGGCTGATCAGCACCAAACTCGATCAGGAGCCGGAGTTCGTCAAGAGCTGGCCCTTCGTGAAAACCCAGAACGTGGCGTTGACGTACGGCGGGGTGATCCTCAAGTACGAAGTGAGCACCCTCGCGCCTTACGCGCTGGGCCACGTCGAACTGAAGATCCCCTACCCACGCCTGAACGGCATTCTCAAGCCTGAGCTGTTTCCCGGCCGTAGCTAAAGGCTCGACCGAGCACCAGTTGCAGCAGCCCTGCCAGAATCAACGACGGCAGGGTTGCGCCAATGTCCGGATACAGATTAGCCAGCAAATGATAGGTGCTCACCCCGCCCAACCAGGCGAGTAGCGCCGGCCAGCGCAAGGCAGCCGAGGCCACTTGGCTACTGCGTTTGCGCAGGATGAAGTGATCCACCAGCACCACGCCGAACAGCGGCGCAAACACCGAGCCGATCAACAGCAGGAAGTTTTGATACTGGGCCAATGGCGCCAGGCACGCGATCAGCGTGCAGATCACGCCGATGGCCAAGGCCAGATGCTCAACTTTCAAGCGCAACAGAATCCCGCTGGATACCGCCGCCGAATGAATATCGGCAAAGGCATTTTCTGATTCATCCAACAGAATCAGCAGCAGCGGAATTCCCAGACCGGCACCGGCCAGCGCCAGCAGCAAGGCATTCACTTCACCGCTCGGCGCGAACGCCAGGGTGTACGCCACGCCCAGACTCATCAGCCAGAAGTTACCGATAAAGAAGCCCAGTGCCGTGCCGCCGAAGACATTCTTCGCACGCTTGCCGAAACGCGAGTAGTCGGCAATCAGCGGCAACCAGGACAGCGGCATCGCGATCGCGATGTCGAAGCCCACGGCAAACGGCATCGAACCGTCACCGACCTGCGCCCACAATACGGCCAGATCGGCCTTGGCGAACAGGTTCCAGGTCAGCCAGATGCACGCAGCCAGCAGCAGCCAGATACCCCACTTGCGCAGGATCTTGCGCACGAAAGTCAGCGGGCCGCTGACGGCGAGCAAGGTGGCCAGTGCACCGAAGAACAGCGTCCACAACAGCGGATTCGACAGCAGGCTGCCTTCGCTGAATGCACGGGCGCCGAGCAGGCTGGCAGCGTCGCGCATCACGATGATTTCGAATGCCCCCCAACCGATCAGTTGCAACAGGTTTAACACCGCCGGAAGGCTGGCGCCTTTTTTACCGAGGCTGAGTTTGAGTGCCGCCATCGACGACAGGCCGGTGTCGCTACCAATCACGCCGACAGCGGCCAGCAACAGCACGCCGACCAGCGTGCCGAGAAAAATCGCCAGCAACGAGCCGGACAGGCCCAGACCCGGGGCGAGCAGCGCGCCGGTCTGCAACACCATCAGGCCAATGCCGAGGGAGAACCACAGGGAAAACAGATCGCGGCCGCCGAAGACGCGTTTGTCGGTCGGCACCGCGATATCCGGGGAGTAAGTGCTGGGTTGGATGCTCAAGGGGGTTATCTCGGAGGAACATTTGTTGTTTTTTTTGATCGCTATCGCGGGCAAGCCCGCTCCCACAGGGGATGTGTCGTACACACATCCCCTGTGGGAGCGGGCTTGCCCGCGATGGGGCCCTCTCAGGCCCCGACCTTTCGGATCAAATCAAACCTTCTTGTACAACTGACTGCCTTCCTGCTTGAACCGCTCAGCCTGTTCTGCCAGACCTTGCGCAACTTCCGCATCGACAGTTTCGATCCGCTGGTTAGCCGCGTATTCACGGACTTCCTGAGTGATCTTCATCGAGCAGAATTTCGGCCCGCACATGGAGCAGAAGTGCGCGACCTTGGCCGAATCCTTCGGCAGGGTTTCGTCGTGGTACGAGCGCGCGGTATCCGGATCGAGGCCCAGGTTGAACTGGTCTTCCCAACGGAATTCGAAACGCGCCTTGCTCAAGGCGTTGTCACGAATCTGCGCCCCCGGATGCCCTTTGGCCAAGTCAGCAGCGTGAGCCGCGATCTTGTAGGTGATGATCCCGGTCTTCACGTCATCCTTGTTCGGCAGGCCCAGGTGCTCCTTCGGCGTCACGTAGCACAGCATGGCGCAACCGAACCAGCCGATCATCGCCGCGCCGATACCGGAGGTGATGTGGTCGTAGCCTGGGGCGATGTCGGTGGTCAGCGGGCCGAGGGTGTAGAACGGCGCCTCGTCGCAGCACTCGAGCTGCTTGTCCATGTTCTCTTTGATCAACTGCATCGGCACGTGGCCCGGGCCTTCGATCATGCACTGCACGTCGTGCTTCCAGGCGATTTTGGTCAGCTCACCGAGGGTTTCCAGCTCACCGAATTGCGCAGCGTCGTTGGCGTCTGCAATCGAGCCCGGACGCAGGCCATCGCCCAGCGAGAAGCTGACGTCGTAGGCCTTCATGATTTCGCAGATGTCTTCGAAATGGGTGTAGAGGAAGTTTTCCTTGTGGTGCGCCAGGCACCACTTGGCCATGATCGAACCGCCACGGGAGACGATGCCGGTGACGCGCTTGGCGGTCAGCGGTACGTAGCGCAGCAATACGCCGGCGTGGATGGTGAAGTAGTCGACGCCCTGCTCGGCCTGCTCGATCAGCGTGTCGCGGAACAGCTCCCAGGTCAGGTCTTCGGCGGCGCCGCCGACTTTTTCCAGAGCCTGGTAGATCGGCACGGTACCGATCGGCACCGGCGAGTTACGGATGATCCATTCGCGGGTTTCGTGAATGTGCTTGCCAGTGGACAAGTCCATGACGGTGTCCGAACCCCAGCGAATGCCCCAGGTCAGTTTCGCCACTTCTTCTTCGATGGACGAACCCAAGGCACTGTTGCCGATGTTGCCGTTGATCTTCACCAGGAAGTTACGGCCGATGATCATCGGTTCCAGTTCGGTGTGGTTGATGTTGGCCGGAATGATCGCGCGACCACGGGCGATCTCTTCACGGACAAATTCGGGGGTGATGATTTTCGGCACGCTGGCGCCGAAGCTGTAGCCGGCGTGTTGCTGGTCCAGCAAGCCTGCGGCACGGGCCACTTCGAGCTTCATGTTTTCGCGGATGGCGACGTATTCCATCTCGGCGGTGATGATGCCTTTACGGGCGTAGTGCATCTGGCTGACGTTGGCCCCCGGCTTGGCGCGGCGCGGGTTGTTCACGTGGGCGAAACGCAGCTTGGTCAGCTCCGGATCGGCGAGGCGTTCCTGGCCGAAGTTGGAGCTCAGGCCAGGCAGACGCTCGGTGTCGCCACGGGATTCGATCCACGGCGAACGCACATCGGCCAGGCCTTTGCGCACGTCGATGATGACGTTGGGGTCGGTGTACGGGCCCGAGGTGTCATACACCACCACCGGCGCGTTGATTTCGCCACCGAAGTCGGTCGGGGTCACGTCCAGGCTGATTTCGCGCATCGGCACGAGGATGTCGGGGCGCGTGCCCTGGACATAGATTTTTTGCGAGCGGGTAAACGGCTGAACCGATTGCTGATCGACCTTGGCCGAATCACTCAGGTTGGTTGCGATTTTTGATTTTGTAGTCATCACGGGCTCTCCAGACAGCATCCAGGCAGTGGATTTTTGTCGGAGCGAACCTGTAAACGAATGGACGCACGGATGCTGGAAACCAGCTGTGCTGTGCTCAATACTCGAGGGGTGTTCGATTGTCGAACAACATCCCGGACGAAGCACAAGAGGACTCGCCGGGTGACGAGAAATCTTGTTCCCTACGCAGGCGCTAACCTGATCAGGTTCAACGGGATCCGAAATTATTCGATCTCAGCCTCATAGCAAGGCACCCCGACAAGAACCCGGCCAGTCTAGACATAACCGGCAAAGAACGCCAACACCGCAGCAAACACCATGATGAGTGGCGCAATTACCGGATTGTTGCCGTGCCTGCGTGCAACTACACTCGCTACGCCGTGCGGCGCCTTGACGCTGCAGGGCGCCCCACCGTAGCCTTGCAGCTCAAATTATCAGCGTAATTTTTAGGGATGGCCTCATGCTGCGCAAACTCTCACTGGCCCTTGCCGTGTCTTGTGCGTCCAATGGAATGGCTTGGGCAGCAGAAGCGCCCTTATCGACCAAAACCGACCTGGTCAGCGTCTATCAGGAAGCGGTGGACAACAACGCCGATATCGCCGCCGCCCGCGCCCAATACGGCGCCCAGAAGGAAGTTGTGCCCCAGGCCCGCGCCGGGCTGCTGCCCAACCTGTCGGCCGGTGCCGACATAAACAACACCCGTACTGCGCTCGATCAGCCATCGGTGACCTCGACCCGCAGCGGCACGGCGTATCAGGCGACCCTGTCGCAACCGATTTTCCGCGCCGACCGCTGGTTCCAGTTCCAGGCCGCCAAGGACGTCAACGAACAGGCCGCCTTGCAACTCTCGGCCACCGAACAGAACCTGATCCTGCAAAGCGCCGAAAGCTATTTCAACGTGCTGCGCAGCCAGGACACCCTGGCCTCGACCAAGGCCGAAGAAGCAGCCTTCAAACGCCAGCTCGACCAGTCCAACGAGCGCTTCGACGTCGGCCTGTCGGACAAGACCGATGTGCTGCAATCCCAGGCCAGTTACGACACGGCACGGGCCAACCGGATTCTCGCTCAGCGTCAGGTGGATGACGCGTTCGAAGCGCTGATCACCCTGACCAACCGTCAGTACAACTCGATCCAGGGCATTGTCCATACCTTGCCGATCCTGCCGCCAGCGCCAAACGACGCCAAGGCCTGGGTCGACACCGCCGCCAAGCAGAACCTCAATCTGCTGGCCAGCAACTACGCGGTGAGCGCCGCCGAAGAAACCCTCAAGCAGCGCAAGGCCGGACATGCGCCCACCCTGGATGCAGTCGCGCAATACAAGAAAGGTGACAACGACGCCCTCGGCTTTACCAACCCGAGCGCGACCGGCGTGCGTTACGGCGGCGATGTGGAACAACGCACCGTCGGCCTGCAATTGAGCATTCCGCTCTACAGCGGCGGGCTCACCAGCTCCCAGGTGCGTGAGTCTTATTCACGGCTGGATCAAACGGAACAACAACGCGAAGCCCTGCGTCGCCAAGTCGTGGAAAATACCCGCAACCTGCACCGCGCCGTCAACACCGACGTCGAGCAGGTGCAGGCACGCCGGCAGTCGATCATCTCCAACCAGAGCGCGGTGGAAGCGACCGAAATCGGTTATCAGGTGGGGACGCGCAACATCGTCGACGTGCTCGACGCCCAGCGTCAGCTGTACACCTCGGTGCGCAACTACAACAACACCCGCTACGACTACATCCTCGACAACCTGCGTTTGAAGCAAGCCGCCGGCACCTTGAACCCGGGGGATTTGCAGGACCTGACGCGTTATCTCAAAGCCGACTACAACCCGGACAAGGACTTCCTGCCACCGGATCTGGCCAAGGCTGCGGCGGAGCAATTGAAAGCGAAGCCTTAAAAAACAAAAGATCGCAAAAGCAAAAGATCGCAGCCTTCGGCAGCTCCTACAGGGTGTACATCAATCCCAATGTAGTAGCTGCCGAAGGCTGCGATCTTTTTGTTTCAGGCAACTCGGTCTAACGCTCGATCAACCGCCCCAAGCCATCCATCAACCGCTGCAACGCGCCCTGATTGGTGCGCATCACCTTCAGCCCCGCCTCGGCCATCCGCTGCGCATCGCGCGGCAGTTCGAACAGCCGCTGCACTGCCAGCGCCAGACTTTCGGCATCATCGACCTCGGCCAACGCCCCGGCGCTGCGCAACTGTGCGGCGATCTCGAGGAAGTTGAACAGGTGCGGCCCGCTGAGCACCGGTTTGGCCAGGGCTGCCGGCTCCAGCAGGTTATGCCCGCCGTTCGGCACCAGGCTGCCACCGACGAACGCGCTGTCGGCCAAGGCGTAGAGAAACAGCAACTCGCCCATGGTATCGCCCAGCAGCACCGACGTGCCGGCGGTAACCGGCTCGCCTGTCGAACGCCGTACCGTGGCGAACCCCTGCTGCCGGCACAACTCGAACACCGGGTTGAAGCGCTCCGGATGACGCGGCACCAGAATCAGCAAGGCGTCGGGATGACTTGCCAGCAGCCGACGATGGGCAGCCAGCACCACTTCGTCTTCACCTTCATGGGTACTCGCGGCGATCCACACCGGACGCTCCTGCGCCTGCCATTGCCCACGCAACTCGGCGGCACGCTGCAACAGTTGCGGGTCGATGGTCAGGTCGAACTTGATCGAACCGGTCACTTCGACAGTTTCCGGGCGCGCCCCCAAATCGCGAAAACGCTGCGCCTCGGCTTCAGTCTGCACCGCGAACAGGCTCATCTCGGCGAGCATCGGACGGGTCAGTTCAGGGAAGCGGCCATAGCCCTTGGCTGAGCGTTCGGACAGTCGCGCATTGGCCAACGCCACGGGAATTCCGCGCTTGGCGCATTGATGGATATGGTTGGGCCAGAGCTCGGTTTCCATGATGACCGCCAGTTTCGGCCGGGCCCGATCAAGGAATCGCTTTGCTGCGCAGGGCAAGTCGTAAGGCAAATAGCAGTGCTGAATGCGCGGCTCGTCGGCGAACAGCGCCTGGATGCGCTCGGAGCCGGTCGGGGTCATGCAGGTGACGGTGATCGGCAGCGTCGGATAACGTTGCAACAAGGCACGAATCATCGGCGCCGCGGCGATGCTTTCGCCCACCGACACCGCATGCACCCAGAGGCCGTCCGGTTTCATCACCGGTAGCGCAAGGGAGAAGCGCTCGCCAATGCGCCTGGCGTACGCCGGCGCCTTGCGCGCCCGCAGCCAAAGCCGAATCGCTACCAATGGCAGCCCCAGGTAAAACAGCACGGTGTAGAGAGTTCTATTCATGGCGGCGGAGTTTATCGGTTTTTTAGCCGATCGCCTGCAAGTGCACGGCAAAACGTTCCGCCAGCCAACGAGCTGCCGGGCCGAGGGGCTCGTCGCGGCGCCAGACCAGTTCGACAATTAATGCCGGCGGCGTCCATTCGCTGGCCAGTTCGACCATCAGATTCTGATACGCCGGGTACTGCACCACATGGCGCGGCAACCAGGCCCAGCCGAGGCCGCGCATCACCCATTCGGCCATCACATAGAAACTGTCGGCGCGCCAGACCTGCGGGCTGGCCGGCTCACTGCCGGGATAGACGCTGGACTGCGTGGACATCAGCAACTGTCGATGCTGTGCCAATTGCTGACAATCGACCTGCGTCTGCTTCGCCAAGGGATGCCCCACGCCGCACACCGTGACCATTTCGACGCTGCCCAGCACCCTCCGCTCAAGGGCTTCGGGAATCTGTTCGTGATAGAACAACAAGCCCAGATCGGCCCGACGCTCCACCAATTTGCGCGCGACATCACCCTGAGCGGCGCTGGTCAACTGCACTTCGAGGCTGGGAAACTTTTCTGCCAGAGCCTCGAAGCTTTCCACCACCGCTTGATAGGGCATCGCCTCGTCCTGAGCCACCCGCAGGCTCGCTTCCTGGCCGCGCATCATCGCCAGTGCCCGGCCGTTGAGGCGCTCGCATTGGCGCAGCACTTCCCGCGCCTCTTCAAGCAGGGCCGTGCCGGCTTCGGTGAGTTTCGGCTGACGACCGCTGCTGCGATCGAACAGGCTCACGCCCAGGTCCTCTTCCAGCAGCGCAATCGAACTGCTGACCGCCGACTGCGCCTTGCGCTGATCCCGCGCCACCGCGGAAAACGAACGCTGTTCCGCTACGCTGACAAACAAGCGCAGCTGTTCCAGACTCCATTGCATGTTCATGGCTCAACCCATCTTCAAAACAGATAGGTAATGACTTTACCGCATCTGGCGGATCTCTAAAATGCCGACCTCAGAGAGCAACGCTTCATACGAGGATTGACCCATGACCGCTTACTACTACCTGGCCATCGCCATCTGCGCCGAAGTAATCGCTACCGTTTCGATGAAAGCGGTCAAGGGTTTCAGCACGCCATTGCCGCTGCTGCTGGTCATCGTCGGTTACGGTATTGCTTTCGGGATGCTGACCCTGGTGGTGCGCAGCGTTCCGGTGGGCGTGGCCTACGCGGTGTGGGCTGGCATGGGGATCGTGATGGTCAGCGTCGCGGCGCTGTTTATCTACGGGCAGAAGCTGGATGTACCGGCGATGCTGGGGATGGCGCTGATTGTGCTGGGGGTCGTGGTTATTCAGCTGTTCTCCAAGACTGTCGGACACTAAAACCCGAAGCACGATCTATTGATCACCAACAAATCCCCTGCGCATCGAGTCTGTATACTGCGCCCTCGTCTTGAACACTGAGGTCGCTGCATGCCATCCGTTATTTCTACCGACGTTCTGATTGTCGGCGCTGGTGTCGCCGGCCTCTGGCTGAATGCGCGTCTGCGCCGCCAGGGTTTTTCGACCGTGCTGGTGGAAAGCGCCAGCCTCGGTGGCGGGCAGAGCGTGAAGTCCCAGGGCATCATCCACGGCGGCGCCAAGTACGCGTTGCACGGCGCCCTGACCGGTGCCTCGGAAGCCATCGCCGACATGCCGCGGCGCTGGCGTGAAGCGCTGGCCGGCGACGGCGAACTGGACCTGACCGGCGTACGCATGCTGTCTGAAGCTCACTACCTCTGGTCCCCCGGCACCCTCGCCGGCAACCTCACCAGTTTCTTTGCCAGCAAAGCCGTGCGTGGGCGGGTCGATCAGGTCAAGGGCGAGCAGCTGCCGCCAGCCCTGCAAGACAAGCGCTTCAAAGGCAAGGTCTATCGCCTGGCGGAACTGGTGGTTGATGTACCGAGCCTTATCCGACGCCTGGCCGATCTGGCCGGCGACGGCTTGCTGGCTGGTCAGCACATCGAACCGCTGCTGGAAAACGGCGAACTGGTCGGTTTGAAAGTCGACGAACGCGAGATCCGCGCCCAGCGCATCGTCCTCAGCGCCGGTGCCGGCACCGCCGACCTGCTCACGGCGTTGGGCCTGAGCCAACCGGCCATGCAACGCCGGCCCCTGCACATGATCATCGTCAAAGGCCCGGGCCTCAAACCGCTGTACGCCCATTGCCTGGGCGGCGGGCCTAAGCCGCGCGTCACCGTGACCACCCACCCGGCCGCCGATGGCCAGTGGGTCTGGTACCTGGGTGGCGACATCGCCGAAGCCGAAGGCGTGGCCCGCGACCCTGCGGCGCAGATCGCCACCGCACAAAAAGAACTCGGCAACCTGCTGCCGTGGATCGACCTGAGCACCGCACAGTGGGCGACCTTGCGGGTTGACCGCGCCGAGCCGCTGCAATCAGGCCTGACCCGCCCGGACAACGCCTTTCTCGCCGAGCAGGATCGTCTGCTGGTGGGCTGGCCCACCAAGCTGGCCCTGGCACCGGACTTCGCCGACCGCGTCCTGGCCTCATTGCAACGTGACGGCATCCAGCCGAGCCATTCGGCACCGCTGCCTGAACTGCCGAAACCGCCGATGGGCGTCCCTGCCTGGGAGCAACTGCTGCCATGAGCCAACCGACCCTGCACGACCTGCATCGCCCTTTGGGCAGCACCGGCCTGCTGGTTTCGCCCCTGGGTCTGGGCACGGTGAAACTAGGCCGCGATCAAGGGGTGAAATACCCCAATGGCTTCCAGATCCCCGACGATGACGAAGCGCGCAGGCTGCTCAAACTCGCGCGCGACCTGGGCATCAACCTGATCGACACTGCCCCGGCCTATGGCCGCAGCGAAGAGCGTCTCGGCCCGTTGCTGCGAGGTCAACGCCAGGACTGGGTGATCGTCAGCAAGGTTGGCGAAGAGTTTGCCGACGGCCAGTCGCGTCACGATTTCAGCGCCGCCCATACTCGCTTTTCGGTCGAACGCAGTCTGCAACGTCTGGAAACGGATGTTATCGATCTGATCTTGGTGCACTCCGACGGCAACGACCTGGCGATCCTGAATGAAAGCGAGGTCTATGCCACCCTTGCCGAGCTCAAGCGCGAAGGCAAGATTCGCGGTTTCGGCTTTTCCGGCAAAACCGTCGAAGGCGGCTTGAAGGCTCTGGAACAAGGTGATTGCGCAATGGTCACCTACAATCTGAACGAACAGAACGAGAAGGCAGTCATTGACTATGCTGCTGCTCACGGCAAAGCGATCCTGGTCAAAAAAGCCTTGGCCAGCGGCCACGTGTGCCTGAGCCCGGGCGTGGACCCGGTGCGCGCCAGCTTCGAGTTGCTGTTTGAACACCCGGGTGTAGCCAGTGCTATTGTCGGGACCATCAATCCGCTGCACCTCGCCCACAACGTCGCGACCGTTGCCCAGGTCCTTCGTAGCAACTGACGCCGCCCACGCGGCCTTAAGCAGGAGCCGACATGCCGCGTACGCTGATAAGAAAGAACCCGAGCAACTTCAAAACCCTGCCGTTATTCGTCGAAGCAACGCCCGAAGGCCTGAGTTACCAGAGCGTCGGGATGCCGTTGAATTTTTCCCAGACCCTGCAACGTCGCCGCCCGGTGACAGTGGCCGACAGCGAGCGGTTTGCCCTGGAGCTGGCGAACCTCGGGGTCTCGGTGCGCCTGACCCTGCATTGGCAGAATCGCGATTACTGGGTGTTGGTGCGTCAGCGTCGGCAGGACCGCGGCGATGTGGTGCTCAAGCTGATCTCCGGTTACGTACCGGCCCATGAGCTGAATCTACCGCTGCACACAGCGACCCAGGAAATTGCCGAAGAATGCCTGCTGGAAACCCCGGAAGGCTGGCTCAGCGGGCGCTTCAACGACACCTGGCTGCCAGCGCCCTATTCGTCCGCCCTGCATTACCGCGAAGCCATGCCGTTTCGCCTGACGCCCCTGTCCGGCTCGGCGCGCCCGGTGCGCTGCGCCAACATGCCGCTGATCGAACGCCCGCGGGCCTACGTGCATTTGCCGACCGCATCGCTGCAATTGATCTACGACTTGCGCCTGGAGGTGCCCAAGGAAGCCAAATCCCTGAGCCTGTTCCATGTGGACGAACGGCTGGAGGGCGATCAATTGGTGGCCCGGCTCGATCGCAAACGTCCCGATTTGTACTTGATGCCACTGCAGGACGGCCAGCCGATGGGCGAGCTCTATACGCTGAAAAAGGATCAGTTGTACCCGGCGAGTACCCGCGGGCTGTATTTGGCAGAAAGTTTTGCCCGGCAGGAAGGCTGGCTGGTGAAGGATGAGCGGATTCGCTGGAAAGATTGGGTGCGGCAACAGGGTTTGAGCCCGCCGGGCAAAGACTCCGGTTTAGCCCGGTTACGCGGGAAGGCGAAGCAACTGCTGAAAAGAATCGTGCCGCGCAAGAAAGTCAGCTCTTGAAGCAAAAGATCACATAAAGCAAAAGATCGCAGCCTTCGGCAGCTCCTACAGGGACATGTGTACACCCATGTAGGAGCAGCCGAAGGCTGCGATCTTTTTCATGATCCTCCTACAGAGTGGAAGGATCATGCTCGGTCAGTGATTGCGGATCTTCTCGACAATCGCCGTGGTCGAGCTGTTTTCCACCAGTCCCAGCACTTTCACGGTCCCGCCGTAAGCGCTGACGATGTCTGCGCCGACGACCTGGTCGATCCCATAATCACCGCCCTTGACCAGCACGTCCGGCTTGACCTCGCGCAGCAGGTTTTCCGGGGTGCCCTCAGAGAAGCTGATCACCCAATCCACGGCGCCCAGACCTGCCAGTACCGCCATGCGACGGTCGACGCTGTTGATCGGACGACCTGGCCCTTTCAGGCGGCTCACCGACGCATCGTCGTTGACCGCCACGATCAGACGATCGCCCTGGGCCCGCGCCTGTTCGAGGTACGTCACATGGCCGGCATGCAGGATGTCGAAGCAGCCGTTGGTGAAGACAATCTTCTCGTTGTGCGCACGTGCGTCGTCGACCGCCAACAGCAATTGCTCGAGCCCCAGCACGCCACGCTCGGAACCCTCTTCACGCTGGATCGCGCGACGCAGTTCCGGCGCGCTGATAGCCGCCGTACCGAGCTTGCCGACCACGATGCCCGCCGCCAGGTTGGCCAGGGCTACCGCGTGGGGCAGTTCTTCGCCAGCGGCAATCGCCGCCGCCAGGGTAGAAATCACCGTGTCACCGGCGCCGGTCACGTCGAATACTTCACGGGCACGGGCCGGCAGGTGCAGCGCCGGATGATCCGGGCGCAACAGCGTCATGCCGTGCTCGCCACGGGTCACCAGCAAGGCACCGAGGTCCAGGTCATGCATCAGCTGCGCGCCCTTGCTCACCAATTCATGCTCATCGGCGCAACCGCCGACAATGGTTTCGAATTCGCTGAGGTTCGGGGTAATCAGGCTCGCGCCACGGTAGATCGAGAAATCCTTGCCTTTAGGATCGGCCAACACTGGAATGCCACGGGCACGGGCGGCCTGGATCAGCACCTGATGATTTTTCAGCGCGCCTTTGCCGTAGTCGGACAGCACCAGCACCTTGATGCCTTCGAGCAATTCGTCCACTTGCTCGCCCAGCGCCAGGGCGTCGGTGGCAAAAGGTTCTTCGAAGTCGATCCGCAGCAATTGCTGGTGACGGCTCATGACCCGCAGCTTGACGATGGTCGGCTGGTGCGCGATGCGCTGGAACAACGCCCGTACGCCGGCGCCCTTGAGGCTATTGACCAGGCTGTCGGCCGCTTCGTCGTCGCCGGTCACGCCGACCAGCGAGGCCGGCGCACCGAGTGCGGCAATGTTCAGGGCAACGTTGGCGGCACCGCCCGGGCGGTCTTCGATTTGCTCGACCTTGACGACCGGTACCGGCGCCTCAGGGGAGATCCGTGAGGTACCACCATGCCAGTAACGGTCGAGCATGACATCGCCGACCACCAAGACAGGGGCTTGATTGAATCGCGGCATGGACAACTTCATGGAGCAACCCACATACAAAATGAACAAGGGCGCGATATTAACACAGGGTTGGCGCTGGCTTGCGTGACGGCTGCAACCGGATGAATCGGCGGGATTTTCTGCTCATTTATTGAGCAAAAACAGCGATAGCCGACGGCAAGCATCCGCGAGTTGCAGCGTATGGGTATCGATCTCGCACTCCGCCGTCAACGGTGCCTCATAAGGGCTGTCGACTCCCGTGAAGTCCTTGATTCGCCCTTGCCGGGCCGCTTGATACAAACCTTTTGGGTCGCGTTGCGCGCACACGGCGAACGGCGTGCTCACATACACCTCAATGAAATCACCCTCGGCGAACAATCGACGCGCGGCGTCACGCTCGGCGCGAAACGGCGAGATCGCCGCGACAATCACTATCAACCCGGCGTCGACCATCAGCCGTGCCACCTCAGCCATGCGCCGAATGTTTTCCCGGCGACACTCAGGCCCCATCCCCAAATCACGACACAAGCCGTTGCGCAGGTTATCGCCATCGAGCAGAAACGTGTGCAGCCCGTGCTGATTGAGTTGCAGCTCCAGCGCATTGGCCAGTGTCGACTTGCCCGCCCCTGACAAACCCGTCAGCCAGAGGCAACGGGGGTGCTGGAATTTGATTGCCGCCCGGTCGCCGCTCGACAGCGATAAAGCGTAAGGCCTGATCCGGGGAATCGGCATCGACCGGCCCTCATTCATAACCGAGCATTTCATAATCGCGCTGGTACACCCGGCGCACCAGCCGACGGGTACGCACCGTGCAGAAATCACGGGCAAGCATCGGGCGCCGCTGCTGCGAACCGTTGACGTGGGGCAGCACCGCCGAGTGGCCCAGCTGTTCGCAGACCAGCCGGAAATCCCGCTCCAGATGCTCCTGATAGCCAATGAAATCCAGCGCCAGATGCCCCAGGGAGTCGGTGAGAAAGTCTGTTTGTGCTGCAAAATGCATTTGGCGGCTGATCGTCTCCGAGTGCAGCCAGCGAGCGACGAAATCATCGAAGTCACGGTAGTGGCTGACCAGCTTCTGCGCCGCCTGATCGCGCCGGCCCAACTCGTTGCCCCGCAGAAAAGCATAAGCCGAGTAAGCCCTTTCCAGAGGATCACGAACGAAGGCGAACTTGAAACTGGCGGCAAACTGCTCCGGAAATTGCTGCTCGTACCAGTACAACGGCAAGTGCCCCGGGCTCCAGCCATCGAACATCGCGGCACACACGCTGCTCCCGGCACATTTGGGAACATGAATGAATAGACAGGAACGCTGTTCGAAGGCCTGGGGAAAACTCAGGTTGGCCGACATCGACTTGTTGATCACCTGCCGATCCACGACCGACAGGCGCCCCAGCAAAAAAGCCCGCTGCGGCTTGGGCAAGAGCTTCCAGAGATAACGTTGCAGCATGGCAATACCCGCGCGAAAGGGATGGCCCCCTCGATTGAAGTCAAAGTTCGTTCAGGAACCTTAACAAGCGCGTTGCCGAGATTTATTCCGGTTTGGTCAAGAAGCGTAAAGGTCTGGATACAATCCACCGGACGCGTTGCACGCCGGTGAATGCGAGGGTAAGCCAGGCTTACCCTCGCATCGGGTCAGGCAATGTCTTCAGCCGGGGCGTCGAGGCCCATGGCGTTCAGGCGGGCGTAGTAGCCATTCTGCGCCAGAAGTTCGGCATGGGTGCCGCGCTCGACGATCCGGCCCTGATCCATGACCAGAATCAGGTCAGCCTTCTCGATGGTCGACAACCGGTGAGCGATCACCAGGGTGGTCCGGCCTTTCATGACTTGGTCCAGCGCAGCCTGGATATGCCGCTCGGATTCGGTATCGAGGGCCGAAGTCGCTTCGTCGAGGATCAGCAACGGCGCGTTCTTCAACAGGGCCCGGGCAATCGCCAGACGCTGGCGCTGACCGCCGGACAACAACACGCCGTTCTCGCCGACCTGGGTGTCCAGGCCTTCGGGCAACTGCGCGATGAAGTCCATCGCGTAGGCGTCTCTTGCCGCTTTTTCGATGTCTTCACGGGGTGCGCCAGCCAGATCGCCATACGCGATGTTGTTGGCCACGGTGTCGCTGAACAGCGTCACATGCTGGGTCACCTGAGCGATGTGCTTGCGCAGGTTCAGCAATTTGTACTGTTCCACTTCAACGCCATCGATCAGGATCTCGCCCTTGTCGTGGTGATAGAAGCGCGGAATCAGGTTGGCCAGGGTCGACTTGCCACTGCCCGAGCGCCCCACCAGTGCCACCATTTGCCCCGGCTCGACCGAGAAGCTGATGTCATCGAGTACCTGGCGCTCGGTGCCCGGGTAGGTGAAGCTCAAGTGACGCACGTCCAGCCGACCGCTGACCGCATCGCGCTCGATGGTGCCGGTATCGACTTCAGGTTCGACATCCAGTTGCTCGAAGATACTCTCGGCGCCGGCCACACCTTTCTGGATGGTCGAGCTGACTTCGGACAATTGGCGGATCGGCTTGGGCAACAGGCCCGCCAAAGTGATGTAGGCCACCATGTCACCGGCGGACGCATCGCCACGCAGGAGCAGCACCAGGAACATCAGCACCGCCATGGCGCTGTAGATCACCAGTTGCAGCAGCGGCGTATAGATGGCGCCTGTGCGGGTCATGCGCAGTTGCTTGTCGGTATTGCCTTGGCTGGCGTTGAAGAAACGCTTTTCTTCGTAGACTTCGCCGCCGAAGCTACGCACCACGCGATAGCCCTGGATGGTTTCCGAAGCCACATGGGTCACGTCACCCATGGCAGCCTGGATCTTCTTGCTCTGTTTGCGAAATTTCTTGCTCGCGGTGCGCACCATCAAAGCGATCAACGGCAGGATCGCAACCATGACCAGCGTCAGGCGCCAGTTCATGAACAGTAGCGAGATGAATAGAAAGATCACCGTCATGCCTTCACGGATTACGACCTTGATCGCATCTGTCGCCGCCCCCGTGACCATAGTCACGTTGAAGGTGATGCGCGAAATCAGATGACCCGAGTTATGCTTGTCGAAGTAGCGGTTGGGCAAGACCAGCAGGTTGTTGAACAACTGTACGCGCAAGTCATGGACCAGCCCGAGGGAAACCTTGGCCAGGAAGTAGTTGCCCAGATAAGATCCCAGCCCCTGCCATGCCGCAATCAGGATGATCAGCAAAGGCACAGCCTGCAGCAGTTGCAGGTCACGCAGGTAAGGCACGCTTGGAAATAGCGCCGCTTCAGGGTTGGACAGGCCGTCGACGAAGTACTTGAGGATGTAGCCAAGCATTGGCTGAGTCGAAGCGAAAATCAGAAAACCGACAATGCTGATCAGGAACAGACTGATGTACGGCCGGACATAGCCGAGCAGGCGGAAGTAGATTTTCAAGCTCGATGGGCTTGCGCAGAGACTGGAGTCGGTCATATCACGCGAATGTCGATAAAAAGGACGCTGACTTTAGCACAGCTTCTTCAGGGTTCTGGCAATCGCATAAAGGCTGTTATTGTAAGCTTCACAATCAACATCAAATAGCCATCATCCCGAAATGACCGATCACAGGATTGAATCTCTCAGCATGCAACTCAGTGGTTTCAACAGCACGTCCAATCGAGTATTCGATTTCATTTGCCTCTGGATTCTTCCACTCGGCTACTTCCTGCTCCTGTGTGCGCTGTTCTTTCTGCCGGGGCGCAGCCTGCATCACAAGCTTTTTTATGGCCTGTTCAGCATTCCATCGTTTATCGCCCTTTGCCTGCGTCCCCGTGAATTCAAAGAGTTGCTGCGCGAACCGATTGTCGTCGCGGCGCTGCTGTTCGCCGCCTGGGCCTTGCTCAGCCTGAGCTGGGGACCGCCGATGGAGCACAGCGTGATTGGCCAGTTCAAACCCGCCTTGCACACACTGTTGCTGTTCGCTGGCTGCTACCTGCTGGTGCGCCACCGAAGCGAGATCGTCCAGCCCTTACTGTTCAGCGCCGCGATGGTCGGGCTGATCGCTTCGGTCTATAACCTGTTCATGTTTGCCCGCATCTACGAGCCGGGCATGCGCCTGATCGGGGGGGGCGCATTCGACAATCCACTGCTCAGTTCCCACGCATTCGGCTTTTTTTGTACCTACTGGCTGAGCTTGAGCATGACCAGCAAGCGTCGCCAGATGCTCTGGCTGAGCGTCCCGGCGATGGCAATCATGTTCGCCGCAGTGATCGCCACCGGCTCCAGAACTCCACTGGTTGCATTGACACTGGCTGCGCTCTGGCTGAGCTTCATCAGCTGGAACCGTCGCTCCTTCGTATTGCTGAGTGCCCTGTTGATCAGCGGCGCAGCGGTTGCCGTACTGTTTTCGCGGATGATCATCGAGCGCGGCGACTCCTATCGTTTTGAAATCTGGCAGCTGGCCTTGCACAAAATTGCCGATCACCCGTGGATCGGTCATGGCTACAACGCCACCCTGACCCTCGATCCCGGCATTGGTTACACCTTGCAAGAGCCTCATAGCTTCGCCTTGGGGGTGCTCTATTACGTCGGTATTTTCGGCTTGCTGCCGTGGCTGTTCTTCCAGGTGTGGAGCTTGCTGAACAGCTGGCGGTATCGCCTGCAACCGTTGTTCATCATCACCTCGACCTGGCTGGTATTTGGCATCGGCGCAGGCCTGACCGAAGGTGGCGGGATCATCTCCCGGCCCAAGGAGCACTGGTTCCTGCTGTGGATACCGCTGGCACTGATCGCCGCCCTGAGCATCAACCAGCGTGCCAGACGCCTGTTGGCGATGCCGATCAAGATGTTGACGCCGACGGCCCTGCAACAGCTGACCGCCAATGCCCAGGTGATCGAAGAAGACGGGCTGGGGCCTAAAGTCCTGCGCCTGGTCGATGGTAGCTTCCTCAAGCTGTTCCGTCGCCGCCGCTGGTACACCTCGGGCAGCTTCAACCCCTATTCCGAACGTTTTGCCACCAACAGCCAGCAATTGCGCAACATGGGTATCCCGACTCCGCAAATTCTGGACCTGTACCGACTCAAAGACGGTAGCAGTGCCGTGCACTATTCACCGCTGCCGGGCAGTACCTTGCGCCAGGTTCTTCAAGGCATAACCGCGCCCGCGGTGCGTCAGGCGCTGGTTGAGCGTTTCGGCAAGTTCATGGCGCAACTGCATGAACAAGGCGTCTATTTCCGTTCCCTGCACCTGGGCAACGTACTGGTACTGGATGACGGTGAATTCGGCCTGATCGATCTGGCGGATATGCGCATCTATCCGTCATCGCTGAGTCTGTCCCTGCGTCGGCGCAACCTGCGTCATATGCAGCGTTACACCGAGGATCGACGCTGGCTGTTCGAAGACTACTTTGACGCGCTACTCCAAGGCTACGCCGTGATAGCGTCGAAATCCGCTGCGGATAACCTGCACAGGCAAGTGCTGGCCGGGAGCCATCCGGCCCGGGCTCATTAATGGTTGAAACCAACCCGCTCATTGCGCTGGCAGCCTACCTGTTGGCCATCGCGACCGCCGCGCTGCTGTTGCGCGCCGTTCCGAAAATCGCCCGACACCTCAGGCATGCCGGTGAGAACCGCTATGCCAGCATCGATGGGCTGCGCGGCTATCTGGCTTTCGGCGTGTTCGTGCACCATTCAATCATTACCTGGATCTTCCTGCGGACCGGCGTGATCGAATTTCCACCGAGCAATTTCTACTCACAGCTTGGTCAGGCCAGCGTCGCGCTGTTTTTCATGATCACCGGCTTTCTGTTCTGGAGCCGATTGCTCACCCAGGGGCGCCAACACGACTGGCTGGCCTTCGCGATATCGCGGCTGTTTCGTCTCTACCCGCTGTACCTGCCGCTGATGTTGATTGTGTTTGTCACCGTGTTCTACCTGCAGAACTGGGAATTCAACGAACCCGCGACGCAACTGCTCGGCCAGACGCTGGCCTGGCTGACCTTCGACCGACCGGACGTCAATCAGTACCCGCAAACCGGCATGCTGATCTCCAACGTCACCTGGACACTGGGCTACGAAGTGTTCTTCTATCTGGCCCTGCCGCTGGCCGCCATGGGGTTCATCTATCGCGGCAGCTGGCTGCAAGTGGGGCTGTGCCTGATCGGCATTTATGCCCTGTATCAATTGGTCGGCTGGGAGCACTCGCTGAAAAAGCACTTCCTGGCCAGCTTCCTCGGCGGCATCGGCGCCGCGTACTGGATTCGCCGGCCGCACCTTGTGGCCTGGAGTCAGACCCGACTGGCGGGGATCATCGCCTTGCTGGCCCTGGCGATTGCATTTACGGCATTCAACCGCGCGTTCGACCTGATGCCACTGCTGTTGCTCTCGCTGTTTTTTGTGATCGTTGCGTCTGGCAACACACTGTTTGGCGCCCTCAAACCGCGCAGCATTCGCTGGCTTGGAGAAATCAGCTACAGCGTCTATCTGCTGCACGGGTTCGTCCTCTGGGCGATAGTGCAGCGCCTGCCGTTGGTACTGCAGCTGGATACCCGGGAAACCTGGATATTCCTACCGTTGCTCGCCCTGTGCAGTTGCCTGCTGATCATCATCAGCAGCCTGACATTCCTGTACATCGAAAAGCCGGGCATCAATGCAGGAAAGAAAACCGTGAAGTGGCTGCGCCAAAAAAGGAAAGGGCAGAAAATGCTCTCGGAGACAATCGCTCAACAACGTTGAACAATCATTGGGGCTGCCGCTGACGGGCATACGCAAGGAAGCCTTCGATATCATCGCTGCAAAGTTTGTCGGCCAGGCCGTACAACTCAGCCTCCGGCCAGTCCCACCAGGCACTCTGGAGGAGGAGCAAACGCTGCTCCTCGGGGAAACGCCAACGCAGAAAGCTCGCCGGATTGCCACCGACCACCGCGTAGGGCTCGACATCGCGAGTCACCAGCGCACCCGCCGCGACGATTGCGCCATCCCCCACCGTCACACCCGAGAGTATTGTGCTGTTGGAACACAGCCACACATCGTTGCCGATGTTCACATCGCCGTTGGTGCCACTGTAACCACTGATATGCGAGGCCTGTGCAACCATCGCCGGGAACGGAAACGTGGTGACCCAGTCCGCACGGTGATGCCCACCGAGAAAAATCTGCACGCCTTCAGCGATCGAGCAATACGCGCCAATGCTCAGCGTCGAACCTTCCTTCCAGTCATGAACGTGCGGCAAGCCGTAACTGCCACGACCGAAGGTGTACTCCGGGTATCGCAGCTTGAAACGTGCCATACCCCGCTCGATCTTCGGCAACTTGCGAATCGCCCGCTTGGCGCGCTTTTCTCGATAGCGTTGTATCCAGCCCATGTCTCAGTCCTTTTCCAAGGGTGAGAAAAACAACCGCCCCAGCCCTCGCCAGGTCTTCTTGTTCCAGGCCTTGAACGGTATCTGCGCCAGCAGCTCCCGCGCCAGCTTGCGGTCGCGATTGGCGGTTTTCAGAAACATCGAGCTGAGGAATTTGTAACGCACCTCGTCGTACAGCGGATGATCGCTGAACAGCGCGTAGGAGCGCAGGATGTTGTCGACCATGAAGCGGTGATTCTTGTAGGAGTTGGTGGCGTGCTTGCGATAGCGCGCCATCAGCACATTCAGGCCATCGATGAAGTAACCGGCGCGGGTCACTTTCAACTCGATCAGCAAATCCTCCAGACGAATGTTCGGATCGAAGCCGCCTACCTTGTCCAGCGCTTCACGACGGATCATCAAGGTCGGTGCCGGCGGATAGGGCTTGCGCTCCAGGAACATGTCCTCGAAATCCAGACGGCGGAACGGCACATCGCGGCGCTGACGCTTCTCCGGGTAGAGGTTGCCGTCAGCATCGATCAGCTCGATGTTGCCAGCGCAGATCCCGACCTCGGGCTTGCCATCCATATAGGCCACCTGAATGGCGATCCGCTCCGCCAGCATGATGTCGTCGGAACCGAACGGCACGATCAGGCTGCCCTTTGAACGAGCGATGGCGCCATTGAGGGTGTTGGTCAGCCCCTGGTTCTGCTGAACCCGAAAATCGAAGCCGTGCAGCGCCTGCAAGGCATTGATCCGCTCGACACTGTCATCGCTGGAGCCGTCATCGACGACCAGCAGTTCGATATTTTCGTAGGTCTGGTTGAGGACGCTGAGAATGCTTTCCTCGATATAGCGGCCGTGGTTGTACGACGCAATGATGACCGTGACGAGAGGTTGCGCGTCGCTCATGGTTGTTCCTTGCGGGCCAGGCTCAAGCCGGAGTCGATCAGGTTCAGGTATTCCTGACGGAACACCTCGATGTCGTGTTGTTCCTGCAGATAACGGTAGGCCTGTTCGCCCTTGGCCTTGAGCTCGTCGTCCGACAGGCTCAGGTAGTTATCCAGTGCCGCGACCAGCGTCGGCACGTCCGCCGGGGTAATCGCCAGACCGCCCGCGCCCTGAATCAGCGGCAACATGGCCGGCACGTTCGAGGCGATCACCGGCAGATGCCCGCTCATGCCCTCGAGCAATGCCAGCCCCAGGCCTTCAGCCAGGGATGGCATGGTCCAGATGTCGAACGCCCGAACATACTGCAAGGCGTTTTCCCTGAACCCCAGCAAATGCGCGCGGCCGGTCAGCCCCAGGCGCTCGATTTCGGCGGCCAGGCGCGACTCTTCGCGCCCCGCCCCGATGATTGCCAGTTGGGTGTTCGGGTATTTGTCCTTGAGGGCGGCAAAGGCCTGCAACAGATAGGTGTGGCCCTTGACCGGCACCAACCGGCCCAATGCGCCGATCAAACGCACCGACGGGGCGATGCCCAACAACTCCCGGGCACGCTCGCGGCTGTGCTGCAAACCTTCGGCCTGTTCGATGTCGATGGCGTTGGTGATTGCGTAGGTATTCTGATCGGTAAAGCCGCAGTCACATTCGAGCAGGTACTGTTTGACCGCTGGCGACACGCCGACAAAGCGCCAATGGTGATCGATCAGGCGTTGGGTCTGGCGACGCCGGTAAAACCGGTCGTACTCGCCAAAACCGTGGGAGATGCCGATGCACAGCGGTACTTTCAACCAGCGGTTGAGCGCCAGCATCATGTTCACCGGTTTGAAGCGGTTGCAAATCACCACGTCGAATTTTTCTGTGCGGCAGAACTTGTACAACTCCCACATGGCGCGCAGGCGCATGCCCTTGAGGGACTTGTCGGAAAACTCGAAATACACCGAACGGTCCGCGCGGCTCAACGCCTCGCCAGGCCTGGGTTTGCCGCGCAGGAATGCCGCGGTCACTTCATAGCGATCGCTCGGCAGGGCCTTGACGATCTGCTCCGCGAGGTCGGCAAAATCATGGGCTTTGACGTTGTAGTCAGGTTGCAATTGCAGAACCTTTGACCGTTGACTCATAACTCTCCCCGGTGAAAACCAGTCGCATCGATGACCCAGGCCGGTTCGGCGGCGAGGCGCCTGATCTCGGCCGGATCGGGTGGGGGCAACCGTGACCATTCGTTGCGTTTCCAGCAAACGAAGTGGAAATACGGAAACCGGCGATCGCCATCGCGATCGTTACTCAAACAACCATTGCGCCAGTACCAGTGATGTGGAAAGTCATCCGTGCCGTCATGCCACTTGATGCAGCCACCCGGAGTGCTGAACGCTTCGGTGAATTCGCTGCGTCGACGCCACGGATTGAACTTGCCCACCAGGGAGAACAAAGGCTCGGGGAAATTCTTGCGCCAGAGGAAGATTCGACTGAACGCCCCCTCGTCCAGCGCGTGATGCGCCTGATCGGCAAAGCGCGCTTGCCAGTCCTTCATCTGCATGAACAACTCACGCTTGCGGGCGGTGTTGCGCATCAGACAGAGATGTCCCGATACCCGTCGTTCATGGGTGGAGAACAGGTCATAACTGGCCAGCCGATCGGCAGTGAAATAACTTCGCAGGTCACCATACACCAGATCAATATCGCCGAATGCCCAGAAATCATAGCCTTGCAGGCGGTCGACATGGATATGCCCCAGGGCCGGCTTGATGTCGCAGAGCTTGTACGCGGCATCAGGCGCAAAGTTGATATTCAGTCGCCGCGACACCAGCGCGCAATACTCACTGAAGCTCATGGCCTCGACAGTCACGTTGGGCGGCAGATTCTCGGGCGTACCACAGTCACTGAACAGCAACCAGTCGATATCGGCGTTGCGTCGGCAGCTCTCGAGGAAAAACGGCATCCAGAACGGCCAATGACCGAAATACGGGATCAAGAAAAGAATACGCGGGCATGGATTGATCACAGAAATACTCACTGCTGCTTATATACGGGCCATGCTAGGCCGCGTTGTACTTCATTTCTGTCGCCCAAATGTTTCATCATGCTTCAGAAGCCAGAACAACTCGTGGCGCCTGACCGCTTTGCGAAAGAAATCGTTCTCTCCATAGATAGCTGGCACTCTACTGGCCAGCAACCACTGTATCAACCGTCGCAAACGTCGCTTGAACGGCAGGGTCGGTTGCAGATCGTGCATCATGCCCAACGCCATGGCCTTATCACGCTGAAGCGCCAAGGGCATTGGCAGGCAGCAAGGCTGCATCGACGTTACCGAATCGAATGCCGGCGGCAGGGCGATGCCATGCCCGGCGTCGCCCATTGGCCAGCGATCGTTGTCATGCAGATGATTGGCGTAGCCGAGTACGGTGATCGGCTGCCATTCCAGCCCCTTTAATGCCTCAAGGACCGCTTCCTGTGCACAAATGTGGTCGGGGTGCGGATCGAGGGTCGGGTGTGGCAATACGATCACTTCCGGACGGGCTCGCAGCAACAATTCACGCAGATCGGCCAGCAAATTGTTCCAGGTCGGCGCACCGTTGACATCGCCCGGCAGAACAAATGGATTCAACTGACGGAACAACCGGGTGTCGCTCAAGTCTGCTTCCCGCGAACCCACAGGCGTGTCCGGCGCGGCCTGCATCGCTGCCAGTTGCAGACAGAAATACCCCAGCTGTACGCAATGGGCTTCAGGCACCCCGGCCCAGCGCGGCACGGCGATACTGTCCCAGGCGCGCAAACGGCCCTTGAGACGAGCCGACTCGACCTTGTTCAGGCCCATTTGCTGATAGTGTTCGGCTTCGATCTCACCTGCGGTCAGGGTGACGATCCAGGCTTCGTCGGCCTGGCTGTACAAACCGTAGGCGGCCAATTCGGCGTCATCGGCATGGGGAGCAATCACCATCACTCGCTGACGACGGTAGTCCGGTTGCTCGAACGCCCAGAGCACAGGTTCGCCAAGTAATCGGCAGAATCGCCCGCGCAGACGCAACTCGCCTTTCGACAGCACGTGCGCCTGACCACTGAGGTTGAGGTAACGCAAGCCGTTTACACCGCGTTCGAAGGTTTGTCGGTCGGGATTATCGCCCCCCGACAATTCGACCACCGGATCGATAAAGCGCCCCAGCCAAGTGCTTTTCACCCGCAGCGCCAGCACCAGCGTAGCGTCATCGACCAGCATGACGCCCTCGTCCAGCCGCAGCCGTTCACCGTCCAAGTGAATTTTTGGCTGCGGTGTGTACGGCGGGAAGCTGTATTGGTAATCGTCTTTGGGCGAATAAAACAGATGGTCGGCGAACCACGCCTCGTGGGCGATCCAGCCCAGCACCGCGAGCACCAGCGGCAGCCACCAGGCCACCAGCACACCGATGGCGATCAACAGCATCAACGCGATCAACAGACCGATACGTTTGTTGCGCCGATGGCGCTTGAGCAGTTGCTGTTTGCGGCTCATGGGTTGGCTCATACGGTGAAGACCGGCACAGAATTGCACCAGCGGTCCTTGTACTCACGGTCGGTCCGACCAAAGGAAAACCGCAGGGGCTTACCCAACGCGCGTGCGTGCTCCCAGGCGCTTTGGGTGTTGAGGAAGCTCAGTACGCTGCCGGGGCTGAACTCGCGGGTCTCGGGATCGACACCGCCGTTGACGTACTCGACGCTGATCCACTCCGGCGCCTCGACGCGGTACACCAGTTGAATCGCAATCGGTGCGTCGTTGAGGAAAATCACCGAGCCGATCAGCAACTCACGCAGCAATTCGATCACTTCGCCCATGCGCTCGGCACCGGTGGCCGGGAACCCCCAGCGACGCTGGAACAGGTCGCAATAGATAACCGCCAGTTCACGGCTGGAAAATTCGGCAACCGGCCGCACCACGCCGCCCGCCTCTTCCAGCAGACGCAATTCCCGGCGCTGGTTGTAGCGAAACTTCTTCGACAGCTCTTCAGGTGTCCGGGCCAACGCCAGCTGTTCGGTCTGCAACTTGATGCCGGTGAAGCGGCCTTCGCTCAGCGCCGACAGGTAACGCCCGCGATGGCGCAGCGGTGCCTGGGCATCAGCGGCGGCCGGCAGGATCAACTCGGCATTGCCGAGGTCAAACAGGCCTTTTTTACCACTGCGCTTGAGCACGTCCTTGGACAGCGCCAGGTCGCGCCCCCAGGTTGGAATGGCGGCTTTCAGTTCGCCGTCCTGCTCCCACGCCAGATAGCGCACCGGGATGTCGGCCAACTGTGCCAGACGTTCGACCACCAGAGGATGAGTTGCGACGCTGCCGCCAAAACGTTGCCAGGCCTGTGCATAAGCCGAGGCGTCGACCTGCGCCCAGCCACGTTCGCGCCAGCTTTGAAATCGGTTGAGCATCAGCCCCTCGGTGCCAGTTCGGTAACGTGCGGCAAATGCCAGAAAGCGTCGCGCACCGCGCGATCGGAGAAGCGCTCACGCAAGCGGTCAAACATCAGCTCGGCACATTGGCGACGTTGCTGCTCGTCCATCGCGGCCAGATGCTGCAACCCTTGCGCCAGGTGCTCGGCATCACCCAGCGGGAACAGAATGCCCACGCCTTCAACCACTTCCCTGGCCCCACCGCACGCGGTGGCGAGCAACGGCACACCGGCGGCCATGGCCTCCAGCAACACCATGCCGAACGGTTCGTGATCGGAACTGAGGGCAAACACATCGAAGGCGCGGAAGTAACGACGCGCCTCGGGCACCTGACCGAGGAACAACACGCGATCGCCGATACCCAGTTCACGCGCCAGGGCCTTGAGGTCCTGCTCTAGCCGACCGCTGCCCAGGATCACCAACTGACTGTTGGCCGGCAACCCCGGCAATGCCGCGGCGAAACCATGCAGCAACGTGGTTTGGTCCTTGTCCGGATGCAGGCGCCCGACGTTGCCGACAATCCAGGCATCCATCGATAGACCGAGGGTTTCCCGGGCCTCACGAACCGATACCTGACTGGTCTGCAACGCTGGCACATCGACACGGTTATAGAGCGTCTGAATCCGCCCGGCCGGCCATTTCGGCAAGCAACGGCGCATGTCGTCACGTACCGCATCGGAGACGCCGATCAGGCTCAGGCGCTTGCGGAAAATATTCGCGAAGAATTTGCGGGTGCTGCGCTGGTAATCGCCAAACGCATGATGCACGCCAATGACCGGCAACGAAGTACCGAGCAAGGCGATGTAGATCGGTTTGAAACGGTGAGCAATGCAGAAACTGAAGTTGCGCGACGCGGCGATCTTGCGCAGATCGCCGATGGCGCCCAGCTTCAGGCCACGAATGGCCTTGGAGCTGTACTCCATGAACAGCACTTCATCGGAAGCGCAGCTCGCGGCGACTTGGCTATCTGCAGCCCCGGTCAAAAACACCGTGGTCACGCGATAACCGGTCCCCGCAAACAGGCTGGCGTACTGCCGGGCGCAGTCCAGAAACGGCCCGTCATAGCCGTGACAAAACTGCAGCACATGGCGTTCAGCCGAGCGTGTCATAAGCGTCCGCGCCCTCTTTGACCACCAGAATGTCTTCCATGATCAGGTACTGCAGGTCGGAACCGAAGAACATGTTCAAGGCGTCGGTCGGCGAGCAGATCATCGGCTCGCCACGACGGTTGAGCGAGGTGTTCAGCGACACGCCGTTACCGGTCAGCACTTCCAGCGCCTTCATCATGTCGTAGTAGCGCGGGTTGTATTCGCGCTTGAGCACCTGGGCCCGGGACGTGCCATCCTCATGGACGACTTCCGGCACACGGGTTTTCCACTCTTCAGCCACTTCGAAGGTGAAGGTCATGAACGGCGCCGGGTGATCGATCTTGATCATCTGCGGAGCCACGGTGTCGAGCATCGACGGGCAGAAAGGCCTCCAGCGCTCGCGGAACTTGATCTGATGGTTGATCCGGTCTGCCACGCCGACAGCACTCGGGCAACCGATGATCGAACGACCGCCCAAGGCGCGCGGACCGAACTCCATGCGGCCCTGGAACCAGGCCACCGGGTTGCCGTCGACCATGATTTTGGCGATGCTTTCCGGCATGTTCTCAAGCTTGCGCCACGCAGGCTTGCTCGGGTGACGGGCACAGGCAGCGAGCACGTCTTCGTTGCTGTAGGACGGGCCGAGGTAGACGTGTTCCATCTTCTCGACCGGTACACCACGGGCGTGGGACACGTAAGCCGCAGCGCCAACCGCGGTACCTGCATCGCCGGAGGCAGGCTGAACGAACAGCTCTTTGATGTCGTCGCGGGCAATGATTTTCTGGTTCAGCTTGACGTTCAACGCACAGCCACCGGCGAAGGCCAGTTTGCCGGTTTCCTTGAGCACATCACCCAGGTAGTGGTCGATCATCTGCAACGCCAGTTTCTCGAACAGCGCTTGCATGCTCGCGGCGTAGTGAATGTACGGCTCGTCGGCGATATCGCCTTCACGCTTCGGACCCAGCCACTCGATCAGTTTCGGCGAGAAGTAGAAACCCTTGCCCTTCTCTTTATAACGACGCAGGCCGATGACGTTGGCGTAGTCGGTGTTGATCACCAGCTCGCCGTTCTCGAACGAGGCCAGACGCGAGAAATCGTATTTGCTGGCGTCGCCGTATGGCGCCATGCCCATGACCTTGAACTCACCGTCGAGCATCTCGAAACCGAGGAACTCGGTGATTGCGCCATACAGGCCGCCGAGGGAGTCCGGATCGAAGAATTCCTTGATCTTGTGGATCTTGCCGTTTTCGCCGTAACCGAAGAAGGTCGTGGCGTACTCGCCCTTGCCGTCGATCCCCAGGATCGCGGTTTTCTCTTTGAAACCGGAGCAGTGGTAAGCGCTGGAGGCGTGGGCCAGGTGGTGCTCGACCGGCTCGATCTTGATTTTCTTCGGATCGAAGCCCAGTTGCTCGAGGCACCAGACAATCTTGTTGCGATAGCGCTTGTAGCGACGATTGCCCATCAGGATCGCGTCGAGGGCGCGGTCCGGGGCGTACCAGTAACGCTTGGCGTAGTGCCAGCGCGCCTTGCCGAACAGGCTGATCGGCGCGAACGGAATCGCCACCACATCAACGTCGGACGGCTTGATGCCAGCCTGCTCGAGGCAGAACTTCGCCGATTCGTAAGGCATGCGGTTCTTTGCATGTTTATCGCGCACGAAGCGCTCTTCTTCAGCCGCCGCGACCAGCTTGCCGTCGATATACAAGGCTGCGGAAGGATCATGGCTAAGGGCGCCGGACAGGCCAAGAATCGTCAATGCCACAGGGGTCTAGCCTCTTTAGTCTGCATGCAGGCGCAATGCGCCTCAAAAATTAATGTGCCCTCGCAAGGGGCGAGAGACAGCTAAAGGGCGGGATTATAGCGTAAACGTGGCGGGAATGACCCTGCCCTTATCAGCGCCGTGAAGATGACGCCGAGCCCAAGCGTTCTCCTTTGCTCATCCAGGACCCGCCCGCCAGTAAATCCTGATATTGCCGTCCGTAGCCTGCCGGTAAATCGTGTAGGGCAAGGAAATCGTGTCGAAGGCACCCGAAAGGGTCAGATCCAGCAATACGAACGGCACCAGAATACCGGTGGGATCGGGCGGTGCGTTCAATACGCAAAAATCGTGAGCCAGACCGCTATAGATGCGAGGGATGGACTGGCAGTAGGTCTTTTGCTTCCTGAGGCCACGGGCGACCTCTTCGTCATCCTGCAGCACCGTGACAGCGGTCCCGCAGCCGGATAGCGCCAGTGAGAAAGTGCTCAGCAACACAGCCATTTTTATCGTCAAAATATGCCCTCCGGGAACGTCGGGCAAACTAGCATCGTGGCTATTCAGCGCACAGTTCATGGGTTCTGCAGATCATGTAGGACGATTCATAAGAACTTGTCCGTCTCTACCAGCAGGGGACTTGGCTGACAGTTCCGGCCTCTTCGCGAGCAGGCTCGCTCCCACACTGGATCGGTGTCGTACACCTATTTTGTATACGACCGAGAACTACTGTGGGAGCGAGCCTGCTCGCGATGGGATTCAGGCAGCGCTAGAGATATCTTTGGGCAACCGCTGATCAATCACTTGGTACAGCGCACTGCCCTCGGGCCAGTTACGCATGAACCGCGCCCGGTCCCGCGCATAGGCAGGGGCGAAACTACTGACCGAGGCATGCTGACACATCGAATCCAGATCGATCAGCGCCCAGCGATCCTGCTGCCAGAACAGGTTATGGCCTTTGAAATCGCCATGGCTGATCCGCTCGCGAATCAGCTCGGCAAACAGATAATCCAGGGCCTGCAACTCGGCCTGCGGCGCTTCACCGCTTTCAACGTACGGCGCAAAGCGCTCGATGATGTCCGGCCCCGGCAAATACTCGGTCACCAGGTACGCCCGACTGCGCAGCCAGAGAAAACGCTTCTCCAGCAAGGCCAATGGCTTGGGCGTGGCGATGCCCAGGAACGCCAGGCGATTGCCTTCACGCCATGAGTGCCAGGCGCGACTCGGGCGCCAGAAACGCTTGAGCCAGTGAGCAAAGCCTTTGATGTTGTAACGCTTGACCACCAACGTGCGCCCCGCCACGTCGACCTTGCCGACGCTCGCCGCGCCGCCGGTCTTGTACAGATGGCCCTGATCGAGCAAGGCATCGGCCTGCTCCAGCACTGGCAGCATCGCGGCCTCTTCGTCACGGCGAATCGCCCGCAAGCCGAACGCTCCGCGCTGGACACTGAATAGCGTGCATTCGCGGCCGACCTTGATCAGGAAGTCCTTCAAACGCCAGCGGCGAACCTTGTCGATCTGCTTCTGCAACGCTTCCATGGGCAAGGCATGCTCACCGTTGCCCAGCAAGTAATACACCAGCAACTCTTCGGTGAAGGGCTCCAGCGATTTGGGCAACTGGGCGAAAAACACCCCGAGATTTTCCAGGACTTTGTGCCGCGACAGCGGCTTGCCAGCCGTCTCGGCACAGATCCCGGCACCATCGATCAAATACAATTGACCGCCGTGGCGCAGCAGGTTGTCCAGGTGCAAATCTTCCTGCCACAGGCCTTTGCTGTGCAGTTGCCCAATGGCGCCCAAGGCGTCGGCCAGCACCGCCGATTGTTCATCCGCCAACGCGGGCAAGTGTTCGACCTGTTTCCAGGCATCCCCCAGGCTCTCGGCGCCCTCAAGGAAATCGAACAATAGCCAGCCACCCTCACCGTCCTTCAGGCCATCGGCCAATAGCAACGGCGTGGTTAGCCCCTGCGCAGCGAGCAAACGCACGCCATCCAGCTCACGCTGAAAATGCCGCGCCGCTTTACCGCCAACCAGCAACTTGGCCAACACCGGCCGGCCGCGCCAGACGCCAGCGCCAACGTAACGCTGCCCCGGCAACACCCGCAGCAGACTCAGCAACTGCAACTCGGCAGGCCCCGCGGCATCGGCCAGTGGAATGCTCAGCGGCAGGCTTGGGCTACGTCCGGCGTTTTTCAGTTCGGACAAACGCATCAACGCGCCTCCTTATGACTGCGCCGTGCACTCAGGCGCGATACCCAGCGGTCCACCAGCGAACTGTTCAGCGGCTGATCCAGATATACCGCCAACAACTCGCGCAGCTGAATTTCGCTCCATTCCGGCGCCCGCCGCAGCAACGGCTCCAGGTCCTTGATCCGATCACGCTGGCCGAAAAACAGCGGCCGGGTTTTTTCCAGGTCAATCAACTGAGCCTGATAACCGTCACCGGTGGCCTGAAGAAAAATGTGCTTGGGGTAGAAGCAACCGTGAACCTGACGTACCTCATGCAGGCGTCGCGCCAGTCGCCCACAGGCCTTGAGAATGGCCGAGTGCTGTGCCGCGCTCAGATCCGACCAGCGCTGCAACAGCGAATCCAGATCATCCCAACCATCCAGCGCGCGGGTCAGCAGAATCGCCCGGACTTCGCCGTCGACCTTGCGCTCACCAAAAAACACCGCCTGCAGCGCCGGAATACCCAGTGCCTGATAACGACTGATGTTGCGAAACTCACGGGCAAAACTCGGCTCGCCCAAGGGCGAATGCCAGGTGCGCGTCAGGTAGTTGCTCTGGCGCTTGAGGTAGTAGCCATGGCCTTCCAGTTCCAGCCGAAACACACTGCTCCAGCCACCCCGAGCGGTGTTGGGTTCATCCACAGCTTCGAGCTGTTTGGCCCAGAGCGCGTCAAAGGTGCCGAGGCCATGGCGCTCAAGCAGCGCACGGTCTTCAGCAGCCAGAAAATCAGTCATTCGCGTCCCTCGAAAAATCTCACCACGTGCCGAATCCGTTTCTTGTCGACGGCATTGAGCCGGGTGCATTGGCGGTATTGCAGGTAGAAGCGCAGACGCTGGGTGGCCGACAGGTGATACTTGGCCACCTTGTCCAGGCAAGCCAAGTCTTTGGTGATCCGGTATTTGAGCCAGAAGCCGCGCCAGAAATCACCGTTGGGGCAGTCGATCAGAAACAGCCGGGGCTCATCGTCGATCAGCAGGTTGCGCCACTTCAAATCGTTATGAGTAAAACGGTGGTCGTGCATCGTCCGGGTATAGCCCGCCAGCTGTCGACTGATGTTGTCGACCCAGGCGCGGTCCGCCAGTTTCGGATCATGCCGATCAGCCAGGGCCGACAAATCTTCGGTATGGGGCAGCTCGCGTGTGATCATCGCTCCACGGTCGTATGCCACACCGCGCCGTTCCAGCCCCCAGGCCACTACTTCGGCGGTGGGAATGCCCCATTTGGCGAAACGCTTGAGGTTCTGCCACTCGGCCTTCACCCGCGGTTTGCCCAGATAACGGCGCAGGCCTTTGCCGGCGCCGACGTAGCGCTTGACGTAATAGTTGACGCCATTGCGCTGGACGCGAATGACCTCGGACAGTGGATCGCGGGTCAGTCGCTCGCCCTCGAGCGCGAACACCGCGTCAAGACTGCCGAAGTCTTCTGCCAGATCGCTGTAAGCAGGTTCCAGTGTCCAACCCGACATCAGAGCGCGTCCCCGTATCGCTGCTTACGCTCGTAGAGCTTGTTGGCCTTGCCTTCGAGCCATGCCAGCAGTCCAGCTTCTTCAGCCAGAATCTGGCGCAGGGGCTGTTGGAAGTACCCCTTGAGGAAACGCAGTTTGTCGCGACGGGTCAGGCCAATGTCGAGCGCCGAAAAATACAGCGCCGCCAGGTCCTTGTTGCGCCAGCGCTGGGTAATCGTCGGACGGGTCTGAGCACGGTGCAGATCGATTACCGACAGCTTGAAATCATCAAAGGTCACCGGCTTGTCGGTGTGCAGCAGGAAGTGGCAGATGTAGCAGTCGCGGTGGTTGACCCCGGCACGGTGCATCATGCCGGTCATGCGCGCGACTTCGGCGATCAAGGCGCGCTTGAGTTTTGGCTCGGGCGGCTGCTTGACCCAGTCGATGCTGAAATCTTCGAGGCTGACGGTGGGCGCCAGTTCTTCAGTGACGATGAACGAATGCTGGTCCGCCGGGTTGCTGCCTTTTTCGCCGTAGGCGACAGCGGTCATGGTCGGCACGCCGACTTCTTGCAGGCGTTGAATGGCCTTCCACTCCTGGCCCGCGCCAAGCACTGGCAGCTTGGCGGTCAGCAGATTCTTGAAGATCTCGCCCCAGCCGATGCCCCGGTGGATCTTCACGAAGAACCCGTGACCATCCACTTCAGTACGCAGTGTCCGGCGCGCTTCAAGCTCGCGGTACACCTCGCCCTTGAGGCCCTCGACTTCAGCGAACGGATCGCGTCCGGCCCAGAGGCTCTTGAACGGTTCAGCCAGCATCAACTTCATTAAGCGTGCTCCGCCAGAATCACATCGGCCGCGTGCTGCGGCATGCTGTAGAGGTCGGCCGTCTCGGCGAAGGCCAGACCGTTGCGGCTCCAGGCCGCCCGTGCATTTGCGTCGTTCAACATGCCAGTCAGGTATTGAGTCAATTGCGCCTGATCGAAGGGCTCGTCCAGCACCAGACCCGCGTCGGCCTCGGCGATGTAATGGGCGTAGCCGCACACCGCACTCACCAGCACCGGCAAGCCAGCCACCAGGGCTTCAAGCAATACCGTCCCGGTGTTTTCGTTGTACGCCGGGTGGATCAACAGATCGGCACCGAGCAGGAAACGCGGGATATCGCTGCGCCCCTTGAGGAACTGCACGTTGTCGCCGAGCCCCAATGTGGCGCTCTGCAACTGGAATACTTTGGGGTCGTCCTGGCCAATTACAAACAGTCGGGTGCGTTTTTTCAGCTCGGCGGGCAGCGCGGCCAGCGCCTTGAGACTGCGGTCCACGCCTTTGGTCTTGAACCCGGAGCCGATCTGCACCAGCAGCAGCTCATCGTCCTTCAGGTTGAATTCGGCTCGGAACCCGGCGCGAATGTCATCCGCGTCCGCTGGGCGACGACGGTCCTGGGCGATGCCCGGTGGCAGCAGATGAAAACGTTCGATCGGCGTGTCGTAATGCTTGATGAACAGCGGCTGCTGGACTTCGGAAATCATCAGCACTTCGGTCTTGGCGTCCTTGGCGAACACCGCGCGCTCGTACTCGGCGAAGTGCCGGTAACGGCCCCAGCGACGGTACAGGGAGTTGCGCAGGTTCTGCGCCTTGTCTTCGAAGCAGCCGTCGGCGGCGTAATAAACGTCCAGGCCGGGCATTTTGTTGAAACCGATCAGGCGGTCCACCGGACGCTTGGCCAGATCGGCCTCCATCCATTCGGTGAGTTTCTCATTGCGCCGATGATTGAAGAACGCCTTGACCGGCGCCACCAACACTTCGAAACCCGGCGGAACGTCACCTTCCCAGATCAACGTGTAGACGCGAATCCGATGGCCGCGCTGCTGACACTCCAGGGCGATGCGCATGAAGTCGCGCTGCAAGCCCCCGAATGGAAAGTACTTGTACAGGACAAATGCCAATTGCATCAGCGCAGCTCCTCAGCCAGTAACAACGTGCTCAGTCGGCTCGCGACACGCTCGGGATTCAGACGCGTGAAGCACAGGGGCCACTCGCGCTTCAGGTCGAACCGACGGGCATCGTCGGCCGTCGGTTGATAGGTGCATTTCTTTTGCAGGCACGGCGCGCAAGGGAAGTCGCTGGCCATGTGAATCTGCGACTTGCCGTACGCGCCGGTCAGGCCCGGGTTGGTCGGGCCGAACAGCGACAGGGTCGGCACGTCCAGCGCTGCGGCCAAGTGACCGAGACCGGTGTCCACCGCCACGCAGGCTTGCGCCCCGGCCAGGACTTTGCCGACACCCGCCAGGTTCAGCTTAGGCAGCACTTCGACGTGTTTCATGTCTTTGGCTATGCGCTCGGCGCGGGCCTTTTCGATGGGGTTGCCCCACGGCAGTTTTACCGCCACACCGAGGTACCCCACCCGCTCGGCCAGCTCGCGCCAATAGGCTTCGGGCCAGTGCTTGGTGTCCCAGGTGGTGCCATGGAGAAACACCACGTACGGATTCTTGCGCGGCAATTCCACCAGCCGTTCGACGCTCAGGCCGTAGTCGCCCAGCCCTTTAGGCAGGTCGTAACCCAGGGCCACCGCGAACAGCTGACGCACTCGCTCTACTGCGTGCTGCCCACGGGCCACGGCCAGACGCCGGGAATAGAAGCGCGCGGCGATCGGTTCACGGGCCGAGTTCTTGTCCAGCCCAGCCACCGGGGCTTTGGCATAGCGGGTCAGCAACGCGCTTTTCAGCAGGCCCTGGGCATCGATCACCAAGTCATACTTTGTCGCGCGCACGCTTTGCTTGAAGCGCTTCCACTCGCCACTCTTGATGGTCTGCCAGATGTTCTTGCGCCAGCGACGGATCGCCACCGGAATCACCTTGCCCACGGCAGGGTGCCAGGTCGGGATCTCGGCGAAGCCTTCTTCCACCACCCAGTCGAACTTGATGCCGGGGATCGCCCGCGCCGCGTCGGTCAACGCTGGCAACGCATGAATCACGTCGCCCAGCGAAGAAGTCTTGATCAACAGTACCCGCAAACTATTTGACCTCGACCACAGTGCCCAGCAACCGCTGCAAGGCTTCGTTCACCGCTTGCGGCATGAGTTGGCGCAAGCAATTGTAATGACCGAAACGGCAGGTGCGATCGAAGCACGGACTGCATTCGATGCCCAGGCGCACGATCTCGACATGTTCGGCCAGCGGTGGCGTGAAACCCGGCGACGTCGAGCCGTACACCGCCACCAATGGACGGTTCAGCGCCGCGGCCACGTGCATCAGGCCAGAGTCGTTGGAGACTACCGCGTCGGCACAGGACAGCAGATCGATGGCCTCGGCCAGGGAAGTTCCACCACTGAGGTTCACCGACTCTTCACGCAGACCGGGAATCAGCCGCGCTCGAATGTCTTCGCCCACCGCATGATCGTTTTTCGAGCCGAACAGCCAGACCTGCCAGCCCTCACGAATCCTCGCTTCGGCGACCTTGGCGTAGTGCTCGGACGGCCAGCGCTTGGATTCGCCGAACTCGGCGCCGGGGCATAGCGCCAATACCGGACGGTCGAGGGCCAGACCGAACTTGGCCAGTGCGGCGTCGCGGGTCACCGGGTCGATCTGCAGGCTCGGCCGTGGATACGGCTTCGGCAGCTCGGCGCCGGGCTCAAAAGCCAGGGCCATGAAGCGCTCGATCATCAGTGGGTAACGCTCTTTGTCGAGCGTACGCACGTCATTGAGCAGGCCGTAGCGGAACTCGCCGCGCCAACCGGTGCGTTTCGCAATACCGGCAAAAAATGGCACCAGCGCCGATTTCAGGGAGTTGGGCAGCAGGATGGCCTGGTCGTATTGCCCGGCCAGGGATTTACCGATGCGCCGACGCGTCGCCAGCTCCAGCACGCCATGGCCAAGCGGGAAGCTCAAGGCCTGGCGTACTTCGGGCATGCGCTCGAGGATCGGCCGGCTCCACTCGGGGGCCAGCACGTCGATTTCGCATTGCGGGTGGCGCTGTTTAAGACACTGAAAAAGTGTCTGCGCCATCACCATGTCACCGACCCAACTGGGCCCAACGATCAGAATTTTCATGTGGTTTCCAAAAACGAGCCGGGGAGGCATACGCCTCCCCGCCTCGAGAATCCAGCACCTTCGGGGTGAGCCGTCAGGTCATTTGGACGAGCCGATTGGGGCTCGTCGGATAAATTTAATACACATCCATGTCAGCAAGCATAAATCTATGTGGCGAGGGAGCTTGCTCCCGCTGGGCTGCGAAGCAGCCCCAAAACTGCCACTGCGTTTTCATCTAACAGACCGCACGATCTGATTCGGGAGCGCTTCGCACTCCAGCGGGAGCAAGCTCCCTCGCCACAAAAGCCTGCCACGCTCATGTCAGCTTCAGCTTAACCCCAGCTCGCGCCAGATCCGCATGACCTGCCGCCGTTCATCCACGAACTGGTCGCCCGGTATCACCCCGGCGTCCTTCTGCAAGGCCTCCCGGTGAGCGGCGGAGCGGTAGGCTTTATAGGCCTCACGCAACAGGCTGGCGTCTTCGGCGGGTATCAACCCCTCCTCTTCCAGCCCTTCCAGAATGCGGATATTGTCGGTATAGCGCAGTAAGGACGGATGCGCCTCAGACCACGCCAGAGCCGCGTATTGCACCATAAATTCAATATCGACGATACCTCCGGCGTCCTGCTTGAGATCGAACGGCGCCGTGGCCTCGAAGGCATTTGCCGCCGTGCCGGCCGCCGTGCTCTTGCTGCCGAGATTATCGCGCATCTTGGCGCGCATCTCGCTGACCTCCTGGCGCAAGGTCGACAGATCCCGCGATTTGGCCAATACCGTCGCGCGAACCTTCTCGAACGCCTGGCCGACATCCTGACTGCCCACCAGCACCCGCGCCCGCACCAGCGCCTGATGTTCCCAGGTCCAGGCTTCGTTTTCCTGATATCGGGAAAACGCCCCCAATGAACTCACCAGCAAACCGGACGCACCGGACGGCCGCAGGCGCATGTCCACTTCATACAGCTGACCGGAGTTGGTCTGGGCCGTCAGCAAGTGAATGATCCGCTGCCCGAGCCGGGTAAAGAACTGTGCGCTGTCAATGGGTTTCGGGCCGTCGGTTTCCGCTTGCGGATCCGCGTCATGAATGAACACCAGGTCCAGGTCCGAACTGTGCCCCAGTTCCAGACCGCCGACTTTCCCGTAACCGACAATGATGAAGCCAGGGTCGCACAAGGTGCCGTCGGAGCACAGCGGCGTACCGTACTTGGCCACGGTCTGGCGCCAGGCCAGGGCCAGCACTTGTTCGAGGATCGCTTCGGCGAGCCAGGTCAGGTAATCACTGACCTTCATCAATGGCAGGCTGCCGGCGATTTCCGAGGCCGCGACGCGCAAGCTGTGCGCCAGTTTGAAATGTCGCAGCGCCTCCATTTGCTGCTCAAGGTCGTCTTCGGGAATCCGCGTCAAACGCTCGCGCAACTCGGCCGCCAGTTCCGGCGCCAACGGCGGCTTGAACAACCGGCCTTCGTTGAGTAATTCGTCGAGCAGCAACGGGAAGCGCGTGATCTGTTCGGCAATCCACGGGCTCGCGGCGCACAGTGTCAGCAAGCGACGCAAGGCGCCGGGGTTCTCGGTCAACAACACCAGATAGGCGGAGCGACGTGCCACGGCTTCCACCAGCGGCAGCACCCGCTCCAGCACCAGATCGGGATTGGCATGTTCCACGGCCTGGGCCAGCAAGCGTGGAATAAAAGCATCAAGACGTTCACGCCCCAGGCGCTGCATGGCGCGCAATTGCGGACTGCTGCGCAGGCTGGCCAGGGCTTTCAACGCCTTGGTGGCATCGGCGAAACCGCCCTCTTCGAGTTGACGGCACGCGGCCTCTTCATCCTGCGCCTCTTCCCATAGCGGCAGCCATTCCCCGCCGACCACCACTTCGTTCCTGGCTCCTTCCTCCTCGTCGGGATCGGCGATCACCTGACCGAAGTGCCAGGCCACCCGTCCACGCCAGTACATCAGTTGTTCGTGGAACGCCGTCCAATTGGCAAACCCGAGCATAAAGGCAATGCGCGCCTGATCCTGCGGGCCATCCGGCAGCATCTGGGTCTGGCGGTCGGCAATCGCCTGGATCGCGTGCTCGGTGTAACGCAGGAATTCGTAGCCTTCGCGCAATTCGCTGACCACCGCCGCCGGCAGGTAGCCCTGCCCCTCCAGGGTGCTCAGTACTTTTAATAGAGGACGTTGTTGCAGGCTCAGGTCGCGGCCACCGTGAATCAGCTGGAAGGCCTGGGCGATAAACTCGACTTCACGGATGCCGCCGGAGCCGAGCTTGATGTTATCCGCCATGCCCTTGCGCCGGACTTCCTGCTGGATCAGCTGCTTCATGGTGCGCAGCGCTTCGATGGCCGAGAAGTCCAGGTAACGCCGGTAGACGAACGGCCGCAGCATCTCGAGCAACTGGGCGCCGGCCACCTGATCGCCGGCCACCACCCGTGCCTTGATCATCGCGTAGCGTTCCCAGTCGCGCCCCTGATCCTGGTAATACTGCTCCAGCGCGTTGAAGCTCAGCACCAGGGCACCGGCCGAACCGTAAGGCCGCAAACGCATGTCGACGCGGAACACGAAACCGTCGACGGTCATCGGGTCCAGCGCCTTGATCAGCCGCTGGCCGAGGCGAATGAAAAACTCCTGGTTATCCAGCGACCGCTTCACGCCGACGGTTTCGCCGCCCTCGGGGTAGGCGAAGATCAGGTCGATGTCCGACGACAGATTCAGCTCCACCGCGCCAAGCTTGCCCATGCCGAGGATAACCATCTGCTGCGGCTCGCCGCTGCGTCGCCCGGTGGGCGTGCCGAACTGCTGGCAATGCCGCTGATACAACCACTGATAGGCCTGATCGATGCTGGCATCGGCCATGTCCGAGAGGTCGCGACAGGTCTGGATCAAATCCGCCTGGCGGGTCAGGTCGCGCCAGATGATCCGCACTTGCTGGCGTGCGCGCTGGCGACGCAGGGCGCGGCCAAGTTGGTCGTCGGTTTCGGCGGCGCTCACCGCCGTCGCAATCTGTGCGCACAATTCGCCCGGAGCAAAGGCGCGGTCCAGTTCGCCGGACTGCACCAGCTCCAGCAACATCAAAGGGTCACGCAGACTCTGTTCAATCACAAAGTCACTGGCAGCGGTGACGCGAGCAAATTGCGCCCAGCGCTCAGGCGTCCAGGTGGACAGGCCATGGTCGCCGGGAAGAACCCCGACCGTCGTACGGAACGACTGCTCGGCACGGGTGACCAACGGCAGGAGTACGCCGGGCAGTTCGGCAAGCGAAGGATGGCTCATGGTCTATCCTTGATCGGCGTGCGAAGGGCTGCATGTAGTGTTTTGTGAAAATACACTACGTGATCAACTGTCGAACAAAGGTTAGAAATAGCTGAAATATCTTTATTTTTGGCAGCGACCATCAAGCTTTCACCTTTTATGGTTGGCAAAAGACCAACCTTAACGATTATTCTCACAACGCAGCCGGAGGCCACAAGCCAATCATCTGTAGTTTTACTACTCGTCTATACATTCGAAAGGCTGAAATGCCCGAAGATTTGTAGTAAAACTACACGCCGCCGGAACAACCTATCGGCAATCCAAGAATTTATAATCGTCTGCCCACAAGGCCAGTCGCAAACTCAGGCAACCGATTCTGGAAGCCTTTCCGCCCTGGAGCAAGCCATGCAAGACCTCGATCCCGTCGAAACCCAGGAATGGCTGGACGCCCTGGAATCGGTTCTCGACAAAGAAGGCGAAGACCGTGCTCACTATCTGATGACCCGTATGGGCGAACTCGCAACCCGCAGCGGTTCGCAATTGCCTTACGCCATCACCACGCCATACCGCAACACCATTCCCGTTACCCACGAAGCACGCATGCCTGGCGACCTGTTCATGGAACGCCGCATTCGCTCGCTGGTACGCTGGAACGCGATGGCCATGGTGATGCGCACGAACCTGAAAGATTCTGACCTGGGCGGTCACATCTCCAGCTTCGCCTCCAGTGCAACCCTGTACGACATCGGCTTCAACTATTTCTTCCAGGCCCCGACCGACGAACACGGCGGCGACCTGATCTACTTCCAGGGCCACACCTCGCCAGGCGTTTACGCCCGTGCATTCATGGAAGGCCGCATCACCGAAGACCAGATGAACAACTTCCGCCAGGAAGTCGACGGTCAGGGCCTGTCGTCCTACCCGCACCCTTGGCTGATGCCTGACTTCTGGCAGTTCCCGACCGTATCCATGGGCCTGGGTCCGATCCAGGCGATCTACCAGGCACGCTTCATGAAGTACCTGGAACACCGTGGCTTCATCCAGCCGGGCAAACAGAAAGTCTGGTGCTTCCTGGGCGACGGCGAGTGCGACGAGCCGGAATCCCTGGGTGCCATCTCGTTGGCCGGCCGCGAGAAGCTGGACAACCTGATCTTCGTCATCAACTGCAACCTGCAGCGCCTTGACGGCCCGGTTCGCGGCAACGGCAAGATCATCCAGGAACTCGAAGGCGTGTTCCGCGGTGCTCAGTGGAACGTGACCAAAGTCATCTGGGGCCGTTTCTGGGACCCACTGCTGGCCAAGGACGTCGACGGCATCCTGCAACGCCGCATGGACGAAGTCATCGACGGCGAGTACCAGAACTACAAAGCAAAAGACGGCGCATTCGTGCGTGAACACTTCTTCAACACGCCAGAACTCAAGGCGATGGTTGCAGACCTGTCTGACGACGAGATCTGGAAGCTCAACCGTGGCGGCCACGACCCGTACAAGGTCTACGCGGCGTACCACGAAGCGGTCAACCACAAAGAACAACCGACTGTCATCCTGGCCAAGACCATCAAGGGTTATGGCACCGGTGCCGGCGAAGCGAAAAACACTGCGCACAACACCAAGAAAGTCGACGTCGACAGCCTGAAGTTGTTCCGTGATCGTTTCGACATCCCGGTCAAGGACGATGAACTGGAAAACCTGCCATTCTTCAAACCGGAAGAAGGCAGCGCCGAAGCCCGTTACCTGAGCGAGCGCCGTACCGCACTGGGCGGTTTCGTGCCTCAGCGTCGCGCCAAGAGCTTCAACATCCCGACCCCTCCACTGGACACCCTCAAGGCGATCCTGGATGGCTCGGGCGACCGTGAAATCTCCACCACCATGGCCTTCGTGCGGATCCTCGCGCAACTGGTCAAGGACAAGGAAATCGGCCCGCGCATCGTCCCGATCATCCCGGACGAAGCCCGTACCTTCGGTATGGAAGGCATGTTCCGTCAGTTGGGCATCTACTCCTCCGTCGGCCAGCTCTACGAGCCAGTAGATAAAGACCAGGTGATGTTCTACAAGGAAGACCAGAAGGGTCAGATCCTCGAAGAAGGCATCAACGAAGCGGGCGCCATGAGCTCCTTCATCGCTGCCGGCACTTCGTACTCCAGCCACAACCAGCCGATGCTGCCGTTCTACATCTTCTACTCGATGTTCGGCTTCCAGCGTATCGGCGACCTGGCCTGGGCCGCTGGCGACAGCCGTACCCGTGGCTTCCTGATCGGCGGCACCGCCGGCCGTACCACCCTGAACGGTGAAGGCCTGCAACACGAAGACGGTCACAGCCACCTGCTGGCTGCCACCATCCCGAACTGCCGCACCTACGATCCAACCTACGGCTACGAGCTGGCGGTGATCATTCAGGACGGCATGAAGAAGATGACCGAAGAGCAACAGGACGTCTTCTACTACATCACCGTTATGAACGAGTCCTACCAGCAGCCAGCCATGCCGGCCGGTGCCGAAGAAGGCATCAAGAAAGGCATGTACCTGCTCGAGGAAGACACCCGCGAAGCGGCGCACCACGTTCAGCTGATGGGCTCCGGCACCATCCTGCGTGAAGTCCGTGAAGCGGCGAAGATCCTGCGTGAAGAGTTCAACGTCGGCGCTGACGTGTGGAGCGTTACCAGCTTCAACGAACTGCGTCGCGATGGCCTGGCCGTTGAGCGTACCAACCGTCTGCACCCTGGCCAGAAGCCTAAGCTGAGCTATGTCGAAGAGTGCCTGAACGGCCGTAAAGGTCCGGTCATCGCCTCTACCGACTACATGAAGCTGTTCGCCGAGCAAATTCGTCAGTGGGTCCCGTCCAAGGAATTCAAAGTCCTGGGCACCGATGGTTTCGGCCGCAGTGACAGCCGCAAGAAGCTGCGTCACTTCTTCGAAGTCGACCGTCATTTCGTGGTGTTGGCAGCCCTGGAAGCCTTGGCTGACCGTGGTGACATCGAACCTAAAGTGGTGGCTGAAGCCATCGCCAAGTTCGGTATCAACCCGGAAAAACGCAACCCACTGGACTGCTGAGGAGACACTCTGTGAGCGAACTCATTCGCGTACCTGACATCGGCAGCGGTGAAGGTGAAGTAATTGAACTGTTTGTGAAGGTCGGCGACCGTATCGAAGCCGATCAGAGCATCCTGACACTGGAATCGGACAAGGCGAGCATGGAAGTGCCTGCGCCTAAGGCCGGCATCATCAAGAGCCTGAAAGTGAAGCTGGGCGATCGCCTGAAAGAAGGCGACGAACTGCTGGAACTGGAAGTCGAAGGTGCCGCTGCCCCGGCCCCTGCGGCTGCCGCTGCGCCGGCTGCCAAGGCTGAAGCCAAGCCGGCTGCTGCACCTGCGCCGGCGGCTCCTGCTGCCGCGCCGGCTGCCGCCAGCATTCAGCAAGTGCACGTGCCGGACATCGGTTCGTCGGGCAAGGCCCAGATCATCGAGATCCAGGTCAAGGTCGGCGACACCGTCGAGGCTGATCAGTCGCTGATCACCCTGGAATCCGACAAGGCCAGCATGGAAATCCCTTCGCCCGCTGCGGGCGTGGTTGAAAGCATCAGCGTCAAACTCAACGACGAAGTCGGCACTGGCGACCTGATTCTGGCCCTGAAAGTGGCGGGTGCTGCTGCACCGGCCGCTGCCGCGCCAGCTCAGGCTGCTGCGCCTGCTGCCGCTGCTCCGGCGCCTGCCGCCGCAGCCCCGGCGGCACCGGTTGCCGACAGCGTTCAGGATATTCACGTCCCGGACATCGGTTCGGCGGGCAAGGCCAAGATCATTGAAGTGCTGGTCAAGGCTGGCGACACCGTCGCTGCCGACCAGTCGCTGATTACCCTGGAATCCGACAAGGCGAGCATGGAAATTCCATCGCCTGCCGCCGGTGTGGTGGAAAGCATTTCCATCAAGCTGGATGACGAAGTCGGTACCGGCGACCTGATCCTGAAGCTGAAAGTCAAAGGCGCGGCGCCTGCTGCGGCCCCGGCTCCAGCCGCTGCTGCTCCGAGCGCTCCTGCTGCACCTGCTGCTCAGGCTGCAGCCGCGCCTGCAGTTGCCGCCCCGGCCGCTGCTCCAGCCAAGCCTGGCGCCAAGGTTCACGCAGGTCCTGCGGTGCGCCAACTGGCCCGTGAATTCGGCGTCGAGCTGAGCGCGGTCAGCCCAAGCGGCCCGCACGGTCGTGTGCTGAAAGAAGACGTGCAGGTTTACGTCAAAGCCATGATGCAGAAGGCCAAGGAAGCACCGGCCGCTGGCGGCGCAACTGGCGGCGCGGGCATCCCGCCGATTCCGGTCGTGGACTTCAGCCGCTTCGGTGAAACCGAAGAAGTGCCGATGACCCGCCTGATGCAGGCCGGCGCTGCCAACCTGCACCGCAGCTGGCTGAACGTGCCACACGTGACGCAATTCGACTCGGCGGATATCACCGAGCTGGAAGCGTTCCGTATCGCACAGAAAGCCGTGGCCGAGAAGGCTGGCGTCAAGCTGACCATCCTGCCGCTGCTGCTCAAGTCCTGCGCTCACTTGCTCAAGGAACTGCCGGACTTCAACAGTTCGCTGGCGCCAAGCGGCAAGGCGATCATTCGCAAGAAGTACGTGAACATCGGTTTCGCGGTCGACACCCCGGATGGCCTGCTGGTACCGGTCATCAAGAACGTCGATCAGAAGAGCCTGTTGCAATTGGCAGCCGAAGCCGCGGCCCTGGCTGAAAAAGCCCGGACCAAGAAGCTCTCGGCCGACGACATGCAAGGCGCCTGCTTCACCATTTCCAGCCTCGGCCACATTGGCGGCACCGGCTTCACGCCGATCGTCAACGCGCCGGAAGTGGCGATCCTCGGTGTTTCCAAGGCAACCATCCAGCCAGTCTGGGACGGCAAAGCCTTCCAGCCGAAACTGATGCTGCCCCTGTCGCTGTCCTACGATCACCGTGTGATCAACGGTGCCGCCGCTGCACGCTTCACCAAGCGTCTGAGCGACCTGCTGGCGGACATCCGCACCATCCTGCTGTAACACCGGCTGGCCCTCCTTGACCGGAGGGCCCGTCGCGTTCCATGTTTTCCGAGCGCCACGCTCGTACCTCAACCCCGCCAATTTGGCGGGGCTTTTTTTTGCTTTAAACGCAATCCATGTGGGAGCGGGCTTGCTCGCGAAAACGGTGTATCAGGCGACATCAATGTTGAGTGTGCCACCGCCTTCGCGAGCAAGCCCGCCCCCACAGATTCCGCACCTTGATTGACGGGTGTTGAGCCCTCCTCTACGCGTTCTTCCTACATCCAAGGCTTACGTTGCTTACAACTCAAGTCCACTTCTGCCCGATATTTTTCGCGAACCAATAACTAGTCTTAGTTTCGAGGATTCCCAACAGGAACTTCGATTACTTAATCAGCTTAGTTAGCATTACCTCGAACGGATTCGAATATGTTCAAACCTACTGTCGGCCCTATCATTGGCCACACCACAACTAACCATGCCCGCATTTTCTTGCGCGGAGAGTCACAGGACAATGCCTTGGTATTTGCAGGCATCCGTTATCGACGCACTGGCGAGGAACACTGGTCCGAAAGCCTATTTGCAAAACTGACCATCGTGCGGGATATGTCTGATGTGATGACACTCAACGATCTTGCCAGCGATACCGACTATGAATACCAGGCCGGCTGGTTCAGCCCCATGAGCCCGGTGCATACCGTGGAGACGGTTCAGGAGTTGCCGCTGCAATGGCCGCGGGAGATCTACCGCTTTCGCACTCAGTCCAGCAAAACCACAACGCCACGGGCGTATATCGTTGGCTCATGTCGTTACTTGCGAATGACTGCTGGCATTGCGTCGGCACCGCATCTGGGCGACCGGATTTTTGCCTCGATCACAAACCTGGCGGGACGCGCCGAGCCGCCCATCAGCGCCATGCTGATGACGGGTGACCAGATTTACGTCGACGACCTGAACCTCGTAGCCCCCGACCGGGAATACAAAGATATCCTCAGCAAGTACCGCACGGCTTTTTCGCAGCCTCATATCTCGAAGTTAATGTCCGGCGTGCCGACTTACATGATCCTCGACGACCATGAAATCGAAGACAACTGGCCGGCCAACAAAAGCAAGGCCGATGATTACTTATATAAAAACGCCATTGCAGCGTATGAGTTATATCAAGCCAGCCACAGTCCAGCCCATGAACTGCTTGGCAACGGGCAAGTAAGCAGAAGACTGGAACAGTATTGGTATCAGTTCTGCGAGGGCGATATCGAATGGTTTATTACCGACAGCCGAACCCGACGCAATCTGTCAGCCAACGACCGGCGCATCCTTGACGAAGAACAGGAACAGGCGCTGCTCAAATGGCTCATCAACAGCCCTGCCCGGGTCAAATTCGTGGTCACCAGCGTCATGTTTTACCCCGACCGCAAAAGCTATGGCGATGACGCCTGGAAAGCCTTCCCGGAACAACGGCTACGGCTGCTGGAGACGATTCGCACGCGCGGCATCAAGAACGTCTTCTTCATTTCCGGCGACGTCCACGGCTCCCTGACCAGCCGCCTGACCCACACCGAGGATTCGGATTTCGAAGTTCACACCATCGTGTCTTCACCGCTGCGCAACAGCAAACTGCTGCCGTATGCCAAGGCATCGACCTTCATCCTCGATCAAGCGCTGGCCCGAACAGCCGCCGGAGACTATCGGCACGAATTGACCAGTGAAGTGATCAGCCAGGACAACTTTGCCCATCTGATCGTCGAGGCCGAACAGGTTCGCGTCAATTATCACGATCGGGATGGCAAGCCATTACAGTCGATCAGCATCAAATTGCGTTGAACCCGAAAAGATCGCAGCCTTGGGCAGCTCCTGCGGGCTGCGATTTTTCGGCCCACACCACTACTTTCACCCATGAATTGGAGAAATCTTCGCCCCTGCCGACATATTCTTATAGCACTTGGCCTTCATGTCTCTTGTCAGTCGGTGTCGCAATGATGCAACCTTGCCGCAGGCGACAGTAAAGAGGGCGAGAGCCCGGCGCGATCAGCATATTCGAAGCGAGTTTCCCTCCATGAAAAGCCAACCCGATGCCGCCAGCCGTATGGTGGCCGAGGTAGTGACGCAGTTGCCTGTGCCCTCGCGGCTCGGCATGCTGCGTTTCGAACGGCTGAATGAACCGAGCTGGGCACTGCTGTTTCTCGATCCCAATTGCGAACGACAGTTCGGCCTGCCGGCCGTGGAGCTCTGTGCCCTGGTCGGCTCGCCCTACGCCAGCCTGATGGAGCCCGAGGCGCGCTATCAACTGCACGACACGATCCAGCAGCAACTCACCGCAAACCCGCATTATCTGATCCGCTACACCTTGCACACCGCCGCCGGCGAACTGAGCCTGCTGGAACTGGGCGAAGCTTACAAACAACACAATCGGCACCTTCTGCGCGGCTACCTGATGGTCGTAGACGGCTTGTTCATCGATGACCCCCTGCTGCCGGTGCTGGATCTGGAAACCCAGAATTCGCGCCTGCAAATCGCCCTGGAACTCAATCAACGTGCCCAGCAGGAACAACTCCAACACCTGGAGCGGGTGCGCGCCCAGCAAGACCTGATTCTGCTGCTGACCCGCCAGCGCTACAGCACCAACAACTCCCTGCAAGAAGCCGCCGAGCTGATCACCCGTAGCGCCTGCGATATCTATGAAATCGACTGCGCCAGCCTGTGGAACCTCGACGGTTCGCTACTGACGCCGATCTCGGCCTATCACCGCGCCACCCGCAATCACAAACTGCCGGAACCGATCGACGTCAGTGGTTTTCCCGATTACCTCGACGCCTTGCACACCGGCCGCGCCATCGACGCCCATAACTCCATGCGTGACCCGCGCACCCGGCACATGGCCGAGAGCCTTCGCCCCCGCGACGTCAACGCCATGCTCGACGCCAGCATCCGTATCGATGGCCAGGTGGTCGGCGTGCTCTGCCTGGAACAATCCGGTGTGACCCGCGCCTGGCAGTCGGACGAAATCGCCTTCGCCGGCGAACTGGCGGATCAGTTCGCCCAGGTCATCAACAACCACAATCGCCGAACCGCCACCAACGCCCTGCACCTGTTCCAGCGTGCAGTGGAGCAAAGCGCCAACGCCTTTCTGCTGGTCAATTGCGACGGCGTGGTGGAGTACGTCAACCCAAGCTTCACGGCGATCACCCAGTACACCACCGAAGAAGTCCACGGCCAGCGGCTGTCGGAACTGCCGGCGCTGGAAAACCTCAGCGAACTGCTATTCGACGCGCCGTCAGCACTGGCCAAGAGCAACAGCTGGCAGGGCGAGTTCAAGAGCCGACGCAAAAACCTCGAACCCTACTGGGGTCAGTTGTCGATTTCCAAGGTCTACGGCGACAACCGCGAACTGACCCACTACATCGGCATCTACGAAGACATAACCCACACCAAGCTCGCCCAGCAGCGCATCGAGCGCCTGGCTTACACCGACAACCTGACCAACCTCGGCAACCGCCCGGCGTTCATTCGCAACCTTGACGAACGCTTCGCCCGAGACAGCGATACGCCGATCAGCCTGCTGCTGGTGGACATCGACAACTTCAAGCGGATCAACGACAGCCTCGGCCACCAGACCGGCGACAAGCTGCTGATCAGCCTGGCCCGGCGCCTGCGCAACAGCCTGAGCCCGAGCGGCAGCCTGGCGCGTTTTGCCAGTAATGAATTCGCGGTGCTGTTGGACGACACGGACCTCTTGGCTGGCCAGCAGGTCGCCAACCAATTGTTGGCAACCCTCGACAAACCGATGTTCGTCGACAACCAGCTGATCAGCGTCACCGGCTCCGTGGGCCTGGCCTGCGCGCCGCTACACGGTCGCGACCCGCAGACGCTCATGCGCAACGCCGGCCTGGCGCTGCACAAGGCCAAGGCCAACGGCAAACACCAGGTACAGGTGTTCACCGAAGCGCTGAACGCCGAGGCCAGCTACAAACTGTTCGTCGAAAACAACCTGCGCCGCGCCCTAACCCAAAACGAGCTGGACGTGTTCTACCAGCCCAAGCTGTGCCTGCGCAGCGGTCGTTTGCTGGGGATGGAAGCGCTGCTGCGCTGGAACCATCCGGAAAAGGGCATGATCCGCCCGGACCAGTTCATCAGCGTGGCCGAAGAAACCGGGCTGATCATCCCCATCGGCAAATGGATCGCCCGCCAGGCCTGCCGCATGAGCAAAGACCTGACCGCCGCCGGCCTCGGCAACCTGCAAGTGGCGATCAACCTGTCGCCCAAACAGTTCTCCGACCCGGACCTGGTGGCGTCCATCGCCAACATCCTCAAAGAAGAAGAGCTGCCGGCCAACCTGCTGGAGCTGGAACTGACCGAAGGCCTGCTGCTGGAGGCCACCGAAGACACCCACTTGCAGCTCGACCAGCTCAAGCGTCTGGGCCTGACCCTGGCCATGGACGACTTCGGCACCGGTTACTCGTCACTCAGCTACTTGAAAAAATTCCCGATCGACATCATCAAGATCGATCGAAGCTTCATCCATGAAATACCGGACAACCAGGACGACATGGAAATCACCTCCGCAGTGATCGCCATGGCCCACAACCTGAAACTCAAGGTCGTGGCCGAAGGCATCGAGACGGCCGAGCAGCTGGCCTTCCTGCGCCGCCACCGCTGCGACGTCGGCCAGGGCTACCTGTTCGACCGGCCGATCCCGGGTTCCGAGCTGATCGAAAAGCTCAAACGCTACCCGCGCGGCCCGATTGCCTGAGCACACCGCAATCCCTGTGGGAGCGAGCCTGCTCGCGATAGCGATCTATCAGTGACGTGGATTCTGACTGACACACCGCTATCGCGAGCAGGCTCGCTCCCACAGGGATAGTGCGTAACTGACCGGCATTAGGCACACTGGCAGTCTGTTTATTTACATCTCAACCTGACTGAGAGGACTGATCATGGTTCTGCGCTCGGAAATCCTGGTGAACAAAAACGTGCTCCCGACTAAAGAACAAGCTCTGCCTGGCCGCGAAACCCCGATGACCGTCCCGGAGAAACACTTCGTCCACGACGCGCCACTGCTGGGCCCGTTTGCGATGGACGTGGATTTCGCGATCTTCGGCCTGGGCTGCTTCTGGGGCGCGGAGCGCAAGTTCTGGCAGCGCGAAGGCGTGGTCAGTACGGCGGTGGGTTACGCCGGCGGCTTTACGCCAAACCCGACGTATGAAGAAGTCTGCTCGGGCCTGACCGGCCACAGCGAAGTGGTACTGGTGGTCTACGAGCCGGCAAAAGTCAGCTACGAACAGCTGCTGAAGATGTTCTGGGAACTGCACAACCCGACCCAGGGCATGCGCCAGGGCAACGACATCGGCACCCAGTACCGCTCGGTGATCTATGCCACCAACCCGGCGCAACTGGCTGCGGCCAAGCACAGCGAGCAAGTATTCCAGGTCGAGCTGACCAAGGCTGGCAAAGGCACCATCACCACCGAAATCGAAGAAGCGCCGACGTTCTACTTCGCCGAGGCGTATCACCAGCAGTACCTGGCCAAGAACCCCGAAGGCTACTGTGGGATTGGCGGTACTGGCGTAACGTGCCCGATCTGATTTTCGGGCCCTGAAAGCATCGTCGGATCGCCGCCCGGACCAAGCCCGCTCCCACAAGGTGATGTGTCTGACCACTATGTTGTGATCGACATAACACCCTGTGGGAGCGGGCTTGCCCGCGATGGCGTCGGATCAGACGCCACTAATGCAATGTATCAACTCTCGGCAATCAACCAATCCATCTGCCACCCACCCTGAGTCTGCCCAAGTTTCTTGGACAACCACGGCAGCAACTCACGCAATTCCTCCTCCAGCCCCCATGGCGGATTGGCAATCGCCAACCCCGAACCATTCAGGCTATTGGGCGTATCCAGCGGATGCACCAGCAACTCCACCCGCAACAACTTCGGCGCGCCCGTGCCGGCCAAGTCCTGATAAAAACGCCGCAACATGCGCTGGTCCTTCACCGGATACCAGATCGCCGCCACCGTCTGCCGCATCCGGCCAATCGCTTCTTTCAACGACGCCGCACAACGCTGCATCTCATCGAGCTGCTCGAACGGCGGATCAATCAACATCACTGCCCGCTTCTCCTGCACCGGCAACATCGCACGCGGCACATGCCAGCCTTCGCCCAAGTGAACCTTCACCCGACGATCACCGGCCATGTTGTCCTTGAGCAGCAAGCCGTCTTCGGGGTGCTTCTCATTGAGCATCAGCCGATCCTGCGGCCGCGTCAGCCGCCGCGCCAACTCCGGCGACCCCGGGTAATAGCGCAACTGGCCATCCGGGTTCATGTCGTGCAGCACCTTCATGTAATCGGCAGTCAGCGCCGGCAAATCCGGCTGATCCCACAACCGCGCGATGCCTTCCAGGTACTCACCGGTACGACTGGCCTGATCGCCCTGAAGGTCATACAGACCAATACCGGCGTGAGTGTCGAGATAGGCAAACGGCTGCTCCTTGCGCGACATCAGGGCGATGAGGCGGGTCAAAGTCAGGTGTTTGAACACATCGGCGTGATTGCCGGCATGGAAGGCGTGACGATAATTCATGATTGCTCCTGCGAAGGCCGGGAAGTTTACCTTGTACGGCGCAGAACGTCAGGGGTTCGCGGCTGAGCGGGCAATCTGCCCGGCAATCACCCCAACGCAGAAGCAAGAAAACGATCACACCCCCCGTAGGAGCTGCCGGAGGCTGCGATCTTTTGATCTTGCTTCTGCGACAAGGGGACTTGCCCCCGCTGTGAGCTGGACGCCTCATAAAACAGCTACTATTCAAGAGCAGTTGGAGCCAAAGGCGTGACTATCATTCCGAGCGCATTTGGAAGCGAAGCTATCAACATGGAAGGTGAAGCATAATGGCTATCAATTCTGACGACGCCTCATTCAGCATCTCTATTAAAAGACCCCGTTTTAGCAATTTATGGAACGCATACGCAGAAGTAGGACATAAGTCATCCATAGATGTTTATGGCCTTGTCGGAGGCCCCGTCGAAGCGGCAAGGGCAGACAAGCCTGACGCCTATGCAAATGCTTGCGCCTTAAGAATAAGCAGGGCATTTAACTACGGCGGATACAAAATACCCAAAGGCACAATCATACCCAATACCCCTATCTATCGGCTTGCCGGAGCAGACAAACTCCCCTATATCATGAAAGTGGTAGATTTTCTTGCCTTCCTGAAACATAAGTGGGGCGAACCCGACCACACAATAACCCAAAGCAATTTGAGTTATATAAATGGCAAGAAAGGCGTCATCATTATGGAAATCGCCGGATGGAGCGACGCAACAGGGCATGCAACCCTTTGGGATGGGGGCATGACCGGTGACGACAGCGACTACCATCGGCAAGACAGCCATACTTATGACAATCCAAATGTAAAATTAAAAAAGATAAATTTCTGGAAATTGAAGGAATGACACGCTCACGGGCAATTCTGCTTTTACTTCTATTCATTTCGGGCCGAGCGATATCTGCGGAAGCGTATATCGACAAAGCTCGGGAAACATTGAAAGACTATGGATTAGCCAACTGCATATCCAGCCAATTCAAAGGCGAATCAGAAATAAAATCTGATATAGGCCTCGCCATTGGGGCCTACTCAGCAATGGGAAAAGGCCAGCATCTAATAATACAAAATGAAGACACCCTGGAAGTCACACACAATCCATACATGGAAACCGAAAAATTCATGCTTGACGCCTACACAAACTTTTCATCGGTCAGCAAACACTCAGATAAAAAAATGGTTTTTTACGCTTGCCTTGAGATTTACAACTCCGAAGAGCTGAACACGTTCATAAAATCTCAGGATCAATATTTACCAAAATAAACGCTAAAAATCGAAAAATACATGATCCTTCCTACAGCCATGTGGGAAGGATCACCGTCTCGCCAATGTTACGGTTGCGCCCGTAACCGTCGCCCAATCACATCCAGCACATCACAGCCATCGCGCAATGGAATGGCGCAGAGCAAGGCAAAATCGCTGAGAATGAAGGACTCACACTCGACCGAACCGCGCATCGATATGTTCTCAAGCACCTGAGTGACTGCGCGAATTCGGTAGTTGCCAGCGTCATGCAAAACATCGAGCGGCGCGTGGGTATCGACGAACAGGGTGGGCATGTCGGTGCAGTTGCTGGTGAGGGCCATGAAGCGGTTGTCGGGGTGAGGGATTGGCTTTTCGTAGGGTGGATCAGGTGTAAGAGTTTTCATTTTTGAGAGACCTTGGTGGATGAATTCAAGCTACCACCGGCCTTTCCTACGGGCTTGGGTGGCAGCCGTACGCGAGAGTAGGAAACTGAGGAGATCCACCAAAACTCAGCCACGCCGAAGCGTGTCCCGCGTACAGCCGCCGCGAACGATGTTACGGACACAAATTAAGTGCCGCAATCAAACGACAGCGCTGATGCGCGGTGAATTTCCAAGGGTTCCTACACCCTGCCACTGCATATGCAGCGACAGCCAAAGACTATCCATGGATCTCACCTCGCACCAGTTCATGGAAACCGATACGTTTTGAAGGAAACTTCCGACGACCTTGCCCAGAAATTTCGCTGCCGTGCCTCCTCTGTCACCAAGTAGATTGGTCTTCAAGACTGGCCTTGTGTAAGGTCGGCTTTCCATTCTTCGCTTGCCAACTTATATATATCTTCAAAAAATCCACGAGGATCGTCTATCTCTGTTTCATCCCAAGCCATAGATGTATTGGCGTCGTAGTCGCTTTCAAACTGAGTAGAAAAATCAAAGTCTGGCAGCTTCAAAGCCTCCTCAAGCACCTTGAACATCAAGAATCTGTGCCTACAAGTAAGATCATCAAAATCATTTAGCAGAAACCCCCTGATAATCTTCTCTCTGTCATCCTTGTTATTTGGATCATATGCCGACAAAGTAACGCCCAGAGTATCCTCAAGATCATAAGTAGAAATACCTCCCAGCCAATACGAAAGCAAAGGCTCAAACGGAAGATCAAACAAAGGCCACTTCAACATTGCACTCATCCTAATCAAGGGCAGACCGAAATGGGACGACCGAAATGGGACAGATTTATTTGATACTATCTCCCTCCAATAACTTCAGGCATAATTCACGCTCCATTACTTTCCGACTGATAACACTTCAAACGATCCAGCAAAACTTCCATAAACCGACGCTGATCTTTAACCTCATCATCAAAGTACGTATCCACCCTTGTGAACACCTCATCAAAGTTTTCCCCCATATCTAAGTAATACAGTATCGTATCGATAAACCATTGACGCTCATCTGCCCGATACACTAGAAAATCTGGCTTCAGCAAAAGATCAAACAACTCAGCCAACTCACGATCATCATTTACATCTTTAGATACTATTATTTTTTCTCTTTCTTCACTTTTTGTATTTTCGATATCAAAGGCAAAAAGCAAGCTTCTCAAAACAACCATGCTCGGTTTTGGCTTCATCACCTGAACTCCGTGTAAGACGTTATCGCATCACCATCGTCATTTAGTATGACAATAGCCTTGTTCTGCTCCCCATACTCAAGCCCTCTTCTTTTGTAGCCCTCGCCAACTTTACGCCCAAAATCTATTGGCTCTCTAGAATTCAAAAGACCACTTTGTCTAAATATTAGTTTCGCCCTGTAAATGGCATTTAGTTGATCCCGATGGGAAACAAACTTAGTCGCTGCACTTGGTATCACAGGCTGCCCCCTTCTCCTTCCCTCTGTATAAAACTTAATCTCACCCGTCGCGGGGTCCTTACCTGTACTCACACGATCCAGTTGAGATTGAAGAGTCGTTTGAGCTCCATGCCTTTGTAAAAAGTGAGCTTTATCTATCGAGTCTTCCATTTCTTTTAATCGTCTAAATGCAACCGCCTCCGCCAACTCATCAATCCGCGCCCTCCGCTGATCACCTGTCAGCTTCGGCAGCGCCGGCTCACCTTCATCAACCTTAGCGCCAGTCGTATCATCCGGCGCCCCACACCCAGGTTTGTTCGGTGGCGGACAATTCCCGCTCAACCCCAACGGATCCACCCACCCCGTCGGATTCGGCGTGTACTGGTACTGGTTCAGCCCACCCGCCAACTTGACCGGATCCGGCGTCAGATACCGACCAACCTCCGGATCATAGTACCGATGCCGGTTGTAGTGCAGGCCGCTTTCGACGTCGAAGTATTGCCCCTGAAAACGCAGCGGCTGATCGAGCTGCTCTCCCCCTCCGAACGCCAGATGCGTGACCTTGCCATAGGCGTTGTACTTCGCCGACCAAACGATCTCACCACCGTAATCCGTCAGTTCCTGCGGCGTACCGAGGTGATCGAGTTGGTAGTAGAACGGGCAAGCCTTGCGCGGGCCTTTGCCGTCGAGCATCGCCAGCGGACGGAAACTGCCCGGCTCGTAGACGTAGCTGCGGTAATGCTCGTGGCTACTTTCAGCGACGAGGTTGTCGCCCTGCCAGAAGAACTCGGTAGTTTTGCCGTCAACGGTTTTGGCGATGCGGCGGCCGAAGGCGTCGTAGCGGTAGCTTGAGCAACGACCGTCCGGGGTGGTGACGCCGATAAGCCGGTGCTGGCAGTCGTAGCGGTATTCGGTGACGAGTTTCTGTGCGGTGCCGCGGCGTTCGCGGATCAGGTTGCCGAAGGCGTCGTAGTCGTAGTGGCGGTCGCCCTGCATGAGTAGGCGATTACCGAGCACCTTCGCGGCGCCGGGGCGGTCCTGCATCAGCAGGTTGCCGGCAGGGTCGTGGGCGAAGGTTTCCGGTGGGTCGTCGCGGGTGTGGCGCACGCGGGTCAGGCGGTTGAGTGCGTCGTAGTAATAGCTGCGCTGGCCATGACGGCTGTCGGCGATGGTTGCCAGGTTGCCGTTGACCGCATACCCGTAATGGCGCATGTACAGCGGACTGGATTGCTGGTTGATGGCGTGGGCTTGTAACCGGCCTTGTTCGTCGTAGTGGTATTGGCTGGTGAGCTGACCTTGTTGACGCTGCTGTTCGCGGCCGAAGGCGAATTGGTGGGTGGTGAGGCGTGTGCCGTTGAGGTCAATGGCCGTCAGCGCGCCGCCCTTGGCGTGGTGGTAATCGAGCTTGCTGCCGTCCGGCAGACGCAGGCGGTTGAGTTGGCCGCAGGCGTCGTAGGCATAACGCAAGGTGCCCCAGCCCTGATGCTCGGTGATCAGGCGGTCCTGCTGGTCGTACTCGAATTCCAGCGGATGGTCGTGGCCGTCGTCGACACTGGTCAGTCGGC